>JAYSLY010000037.1:0-15161 GCA_043725085.1 bacterium | reverse complement strand
GGTACAAATTGTCACAAAATACAAACCATTTTGACTGTAATCGTAATTTTCTAATCTAGCAGATTTGCTTGTGTATTTGTTTTGGAATTTTTCCATTTTTAAAGTTTCATCCCCCCGCAGTGCTGCCACCCGCTCTTCAATCGGCAACCTCCTTCGCTGAAGCTACGGCGGGTCAAAAAGTTAAACAAGGCGCGTTACAAAAAATCAAATGTTCATACCTCTCAAAGCCTTCACTCTTTCTTCGATTGGTGGATGGGTCATGAAAAGTTTTGCGACGTTTTTGCCACGAAATGGATTGGAAATGAAAAGATGCGCCGTGGCGCGATTCGCCTCTTTCAGCGGTGTCGGATCAGCCGAGATTTTCTCAAGTGCTCGCGCCAAACCTTCCGGATAGCGCGTAAGGAGTGCCCCATCCGCATCGGCCAAAAACTCACGCTTGCGAGAAATTGCCAACTGCATCAAAACTCCGGCAATCGGTGCCAAAATCGAAAGGACGATCGCGAGGATAAATAGAATCAGTTGCAATTGATTTCCTTCACTGTCATTGCTCCTTCGTCTTCCTCCGCCCCAAAAAGTCCAATTGCGAAACCAATCGGCAAGCAGCGTGACAAAACCGACCAAAACCACAATCACGGTCGAGAGCAAAATATCACGATTGCCAATGTGTGAGAGTTCATGCGCGATCACGCCTTCCAACTCTGTTTTTTCCAGTTTTGCAATAATGCCGGTAGTAAGACAAATCACGCCATGCTCGGGATCGCGCCCGGTGGCAAAAGCATTAGGTGAGCTATCTTCAATGAGATAGATTTTAGGCACTGGCAGTCCAGCCGTGATGCAAAGATTTTCCACTAAGTGATAGATTTCACGGTTACCATCATGATCGATTTCTTTTGCGCTGCTCATCGCCAAAACAATTTTATCGCTCCACCAATATGACCCAAAACTCATGAGAATTGAAAAAATGACCGCGATATACAAAATCAAACTATTTTGCATCGCTCCGGCAAACACATAGCCAACGCCAATCACAAAAACCAAAAAACCTGTGATATAGACCCAGGTCAGGCGCGTATTTTTATCGGCTTGAGTATAGATTGTAGGCATAAAAAATTATTTCGCTTATGAGTCTAATTTTAACTGAAAATTATAGAACCGGTGTTTTTTAAAAACATTATTCTTAAACTGTTTTTTCACCATAGCGCTCCATATTTTGGGAAATTAAAACTCCACTTTCACATTTTCCTTCTCGCTGTCAGCCGCCTCAAAAAAATCTCTCTTGGTGAAGTTTAACATTCCGGCGATCAGATTGGTTGGGAAAACTTCAATTTTGGTGTTGAAGTCGCGTACATTGCCATTATAGAACCGACGTGATGCCATAATTTTGTCTTCCGTGTCAGTCAGTTCCCGTTGTAATTCCAAAAAATTCTCATTTGCTTTCAGTTCCGGATAATTTTCCGAAACGGCAAACAATGTTTTCAATGTTCCACTCAATGCGTTTTCCGCTTCCGCTTTGTCCGTCGCATTTCCGGCGTTCATTGCGCGCGTTCTGGCTTCAGTCACTTTTTCAAACACTTCTTTTTCATGCGCAGCATAGCCCTTGACTGTAGCAATTAAATTAGGGATCAAATCATAACGTCTTTTGAGTTGCACCGAGATGTCACTCCAGGCTTCGTCCACGCGATTTTTAAGCGTGACGAGTCCGTTATACATTCCCACTAGCGCAAGGGCTAGCACCACGACAACGACCAACACAATTATTCCAATCATATTTTATATTTGTCCCGCATCCCGATTATTCGGAATTAGCAAGGTTAAAAATTATACTCAAATTCTACCACTTCTGCCAAAAAATGCAAAAAACCAAAAACTATGCTAAAATTAACAAAGTCCAAGTCTACTGTATCAAATAAATGAAAAACATATGTCAAACCTAACAAATTATTACATCGTCATCCTGCCCGTCACTGTCGGCTTTATCATTTGGCTGATCAAATTTTTCGTTTTCTATATCAAGCATAATTTCAATTGGGGCTATGCCGTTGAACACGGAACCACCTATGGTCACATGCCTTCCGCACATACCGGCTTTATGACTTCGCTCATCACCTCTGTTGGCTATTATGCAGGCATGAACTCCGGCGCCTTCACTGTTGCAATTGCTCTGGCCATCATTGTTATTGATGACGCCCTCAGGCTTCGCATCTACATGGGCGACCAAGGGCGAAGACTCAATTTTATTACCGAACAACTAAAGATCAGCGAAAAAGATTTTCCTCGCCTCAAGGAAAGGGTTGGCCACCGAAAAAGCGAAGTGATTGTCGGTGCGATTTTGGGCTTTTTAATCACCTACTTTTTGGCGACTGTTTTGAAATAATTCCACTCACATTATGCGTTACAAAAAAAGAACCATTATCAGGTTCTTTTTTGATTTCTTTTGATATTTTAGATTTTTCCCAGTTCCTCTTCAATCACTTTTTGATCATTCCAAGCAATCATCTTTTTCCCAATCATCATCGTTTCCTCGGCGCCTTTGCCGGTCACGAGAATAATATCTCCGGTTTTTGCAATTTTTAATGCAGCACTGATCGCCTCTCGCCTGTCTAATATGCGCCAACAATTTTCTCCCTCTTTCCATTCTTTAGCATTAGAAATTTTATCATTTGAACTTGATTTTAAATTTGAAATTTGAAATTTGAAATTTAGGAACTCATTATCAATTTTTCTCCCAATCACACCAGAAAACACCTCATTAATAATCCGCACCGGATCTTCACCATACGGATCTTCATTAGTCACAATTGCAAAATCGGCATATTTAGCCACAATTTCGCCCATAATCGGCCTTTTTCCGCGATCGCGATCACCGCAGGAGCCGAAAACCCAGATAAGTTTGTTTTCCGGTTTTTTAATACTCTCGATCAGTTCTCCGAGTTTTTCCATCGAATCGGGAGTCAATGCATAGTCGATAATTATTTTTATCCCCAAATTATTTTCCACCTCGTCCATTCGTCCAGGAACTTTTTTAATTTTCCCAAGAGCCGCACTCATCACATCCAAGCCAATTCCCAGTGAATATCCCACGCACGTCGCCGCCAAAGCATTTTCCACATTAAAAAGTCCAGGCAAGTTTAGTTTAAATTTATTTTTATCAATCTCAAACTCCGAACCATCAATCCCAAATTTTATGTTTTCCGCTTGAACAATTTCTGTTTCTTGTTTCTTGTTTCTTGTTTCTTGTTTCTTGGTCGTGTATCCATAAACATTCTCCGCATTGCAACTTAGGAATTCTTCCGGCCTTTCCATATCCAAATTCACTATCGCCGTTTTCACGTTTTGAAACAGTTTTAATTTTGCTCGGCGATACTGTTCCATCGTTTTGTGATAATCCAAATGTTCACGCGTCACATTGGTGATAACGGCCGTGTCATACCTAATCCCCCAAACACGATACTGGTCCAAGGAATGTGAAGACGTCTCGAGTACCAAATATTCACAACCTTCTTTGACGGCTTTGGCGATAAACTTTTGCACTCCAAAAGCGGAAACAGTGGTAAACTTCGTCTTATTCACCCATTCTGCGTCCCCCAGCTTAAAATTGATCGTCGAAGCCATTGCCACTTTCCTCCCCGATTCTTCCAATATCCTAAAAACCATCTGGCATGTGGTAGTCTTACCATTAGTACCTGTAATGCCGATTATCTTAATCTTTCGCGATGGCCCCGCCTGCAACGCTATGCGTAGTATTGCGAGTATGGCATACCAAACATTCGCCGCAATCGCTTGCGCTAAATGATATGCGTTTTTAAGTTTTTGAGGAAATAATTTTTTGATTGACATAATGTTTCGACTAGCCTAATTCTACCAGCTAATCCCCTAGTTAGGCAAGAAAAAAGCCGGCTTCAAGCCAGCTCGCTATAATCAAAAAACTTTTCTCTATTTCCCTCCGCCAATCACTAAAATATCCGCATCCGGCCTGGTCTCACCGGAAGGCAAATCTCCTACTTCGCCCGAAACAGTATCGGCAATTTCTTGCGCTTTTTGCAAATTTTTTCCGGACAAATCAATGACTGTTGTGTTGACATATGTTCCTGTCGCGTTGGCTTTTTTAATCACCTGGATATTTCCCACTGCTGAAATTTTTTCCGCCAAAGTTGCTGCCAATCCTTTGGTGTTTGTGCCATTATAGATCGCCACATTCACTTTTTCTGTCTGAGTTGATGTTTGCTTGTCCGGTGCGGCAACCTCGGTTTGTTTTTGTGTTTGCGCAGTCGCCGAAT
The DNA here is from genome assembly GCA_043725085.1 of bacterium. Classification (GTDB taxonomy): domain Bacteria; phylum Patescibacteriota; class Minisyncoccia; order Moranbacterales; family UBA2206; genus UBA9630. Next base: position 10,884 of record JAYSLY010000037.1, on the reverse strand, counting down.
CTTGATTGGCAGAAGTTGCCTGCTCCGGCGTTTTTTGATTTTGCGTATTTGCAATATTAGCATCTTGTGAACCCATTGAGAGCGAAGCCACTTCGATTACTTTTGCTGTTGTTGGTCGCCAAAGAATGGCTTTTTGCGTCTTGGAATAGATAAGCACTTTGTCTCCATTTTGCGCATTGGCAAAAAACGCCTGGCCCTGAAGCTTTTCCTTATCAAGAACGGTAGCCAATGTTGGCGTGTCGAGGGGAAGTTCCATAAAACTGCCGATTTTGTCAGTGATTGCTTTGATTTCATCTTGCGCCGCCGCGCTAGGACTGGCTACGGCCTTTCGATATTGACGATAGAAATAGACGCTTGTTCCGATAAGACCGAGAAGAATCAAGATTATGAAAAAATAAACTGCTTTTTTGATCAAATTGTTGGATTTTTCAATTTCTGCTTCCACAAGTTTTTTTTCTTCAACCACTTTTTTTCTGCTGCGTGTTTTTTGGGGGGTTTTGAAAAATTCTTCCACGTCGTTTGGCATATTTTTTATTCCCGCCAATTATTGACGGATTTTTATTTTTATATTTTTTATTTTAGCAAAAAAACTAAAAAATCTCAAATCAAAAAAACATCACAGGGCGTCATAGGCTTCTTTGGAAATTCGTTGGATTGTTTTTTCCAGCACCGGATAATCACTGCCTTCAGTCATAATACACAAAATGTAAGGGTTGTCTTTTTTATAGACAATGCCGCAATCATGCAAAGAAAGCGACTGGACATTACCGTTTCCATCAACTCCCGCCGCCTCTCCGAATTTATGCGCCACCTTCACATCCTTCGGAACACCGGCCACGATTCCTTGCGTAAAGGTCGACTGCGCAAGAATTGAGAGTATTTCATTGGCAGAATTAATGTTCACATAGGACGCATTATAGAGCATGCGGAAAATGTTCGCATAATCACGTGCATTCACATTCCAAGCGCCCTCGCCTTCCCCTGCCGGCGGTTCATAGATTCCCATATCACTAAATATCTTATCCCGCAGCACTTTTCCCGCATTGTCACTTAAGGTTGAAAATGGCGCATTGTCAGAATATTTCAGCATGCGACTAATTAGTTCTCGAACAGGATAGGATTTTCCCGGTTCAAGCGGATCTTTTGGCGGATAGTGCTGATCGGAATTGTCGCCCATATCAGCCGGGATTTGCATCTCCCTGTCAAATATCCCAGGATCAAGCTCGGCTAATTTATAATACATAATCGCCACGGGCAGCTTTATGAGACTGGCCGGATAGTGTTTGTCCAAATCATTGACGCCAAACCAACGTCTAGTGTTTAGATCACGATAGAACACCGACGCCCTTATGATGTGACCTTGATTTTTTTCATCATCCACGATTTTTTGAACACTACCGTGCAATGACTCAATTTGTCCGGAAACATCATAGACACTGCCGCAATCAATCTCGCTGCTTATAAACGGATAGTCTCCCGAGCATGTCTTTTTAATTTGACTCGCAGGACAGAAAAAAATCCACGCCAAAAGCCCGCCTAAAATTAGGGTGAGAAAAGGAAGAATAACTTTTTTCAGTGCCTTGAGAATAAAGTTTTATTCAGTCTTGTTAATATTTTGATTATATCATAGAAACACTCATCCGCAAAACTTAAAAAGACCGCTTCCGACGATCTTTTTAAGTTTTCTATTATTAAACTTCCTATCAATTGTTAATGTTTTTGGTCGCCTCGGAATTTGTTGGCACGGGCGCAGCAATTGTCGGCGAAATTATTGGCTCATTTGTAGCCGTGATTGCATTAGCAGGCACAGTTGCATCTGGCACAGCAGGGGCTTGCTTTGAAACTGTCGCTTCGGTGCTTACTCTCGTTGAACTGCCTTGTGTCGGCACCGGAACGGCTGGAGCGGCGGCCCTACTTGAACTTTCTGCGCTTGAAGCAGAATATGCCGATGCTTCATTTGTCGAAGTCTTCACATCTTTGACTGCCACTGCTTGCCAGGCAAAAGGAATATCCCAATCATTGGCGCTATTGATCTTGATTTCAAAACCTTTAGTCGTAACATTAGAAATAAGATATTTCACATCTGAATTCAAAATCAAATCTTCTGTCGCGTTGCGCAATTCATTGTCTTTGATATTTTGAATGGAGAGACTGGTATTTACGATCGGAGAAGTCGCATATTCATTTTCAAACACTACCGCAACACTCTTTTGATTCTTGCCAATCACTGCATATCCGGCTGTATCGCTATTGAATGTCACCTGTCCCTGAAAGTCCACCGCATTTTGGAAAACCACTTTATCCACAAACTCAGCAATTGCTTTGAAAATTGCCGGTCCTTGAAATTCCACCGGTACCACCACTTTCAATCCGCCTTGCACTTCCAAATCCTTAAATATTCCCGACGCCGTTTCATTGGTTTTTGGCGCCGACATCGCAAGAAGTTGGGTTTTCAAATCAGCAACTTCTTTGCCAAGATTAGCTGTTTGCGTCGTTGCCAATTGTGCATCAGTTGAAGCATTTTCTACGCTTGTTTGAATAAACTCCAACCCTTCAATCGAATCGGCTTTAATGTGTTTGGCGATCAAGGTATCTGTCACAATAAGTGGACTAACGATTTGTCCTGATGCCGTAATTTTACCAGCAAACATTTCTGAGTTAAGCTCCAATTTATCCCTATCGCTGTTTTCCTTAGATTTATTCAGAAAATCAAGAATCTTTCCTGCTTCAATAACATCAGCTGAAATGGCCGGCGTGACACCTGAGGAATCCGGCAGTTGATTTTGCAATACAGTTGGAAGCGCATCGCCGGCATCAATCGTCATTCCTTTGCCAGTCGCTTCATCTATCAAATTTTTCACTGACACGCCGGAAAAATCCGTCAAATTGACAAACATCATCAATGTTCCGCATTTTCTGTTGGCAATATTGACATAGCTTGTGTCAGGACAATCGGTGAGCGTTTCCGGATCAAGATCTTCCAACGCTTTTCCAATCACGCGTCCAGAAACACTGGCTTTCATCGCGTAACCAGAGATAGTAGAAGAAGTCAGCGTGTCGCCAGCTTTGACCATTCCATTTTCCGTTGAAATCTTAACCGGCACGCGACCAATAAGGGCAATTGGATATCCGTCTTTAGTATATGCACCGGTTACAAGCCCCGGCTCGGTTGAGACAACACCCAAAATATCTTTTTCATAAGGCATTTGTGAACGAACCACGCCTTGTGTGTTATTTGGATCAATCTTAACCACTTCGCCTTTTTCTAAAGTTTGCGTGGAAGTATAATTTTCCGCCAAGTCGGCTCCTCCGGCAAAGAATCCTCCTTGCTGGGATGAATAAATTCCGCCATTGGAAGTTACCCGCAAAACATTATATGAGTTAGTTTGCAAAGACAGCAAGTCTTGACCATTGGTGATTTGATATTGCGTCACGGTCGGCAATGAAATGGTGCGGTTGCAAAAAGTCATACCGGCTCCGGAATTATAAACTCCGGTTTGATTTCCGCAAAATGTTGGGAAGTCGCGTCGGAAATTTATGGCCACTTGCGCCCAGGTTTCCCCTCCGGAATTATTGATTGAATTTCCCGGAGAATCAACACCCTTAAAAGCTGCGGTTTGAAGTGCTGCTTGCGAAGTTGCTGTGCGAGCTTCAAAACGAGCATATGGATCGGCCGTTTTTTGCCATTCCAAAGTTGAATTGGCTACCAAAGTGGGAACTTGCATCATTTCGGATAAATATTGTCCTTCAGAATACCATCCGGCATCATAAATGCCAACCAGATTAGAAGGGGTCGATCCACCGTTTATAGCCACCCATTTTCCGTCCGGACGTTGAAAAGAAACCGCGCCATCGCTTGGACCGGTATAGGCCGATGTTATAGCGCCACCGGGAATAATTGAGCCCAGGGTAGAATCAGCATAGGTATCAGTAAAAGTAGGCGTTGCATTGCCAGATACAATTCCAACAAGACGGTAACTTCCAATAAGTCCTGTGGATGAGGCAATGGTTCGATACACTCTTCTTTCCGTTGTTCCTGTTGGACCGCCGATGATACCAGCCACGTTGACTGTTTGGTTTCCAGCACTGGTTGTAGCCGTAGCTGAAACGGCAGCTGGCAAAGATTCCACACCGTTGGTTAGGAATGTATATTTGTAGGTATGAACACCAATGTCAACTGAACCATTAGCTCCAATTGAAGAAATAGTCGCTGCTGTTGCTGGCGCAATAGCATATGGTATGGCTGGGTTTGCAACGATAGTCGCGTCCGCAATCGTGTCAGAAAAAGAGGTTCCCGTGCCATCAACCTGACCAACAAAATATTCAATTGAGGTAGCAGTGCCACCTACCACTGTTCGATAAACCCTCCTGGTCGTAGTTCCGGTTGGCGCAACCGCCAAAGTCAGTGTTACTGCCTGGTTGCCACTTGTCGTGGTTACAACCGCACTGACAGTTGAGGGTAATGATTCAATGCCATTGATTACATTTGTATAACGATAGTAATAATTTCCTATTCCCAAGTTTGTGCTGACAGCCAAAGCTCCTGTCGGTGCAGCCGCAGCAGCGCTAGGTCCGAAGGCTGGGCCGAAAGGAGTCGCAGACCATGTTCCTGCTGGCACGCCCATAATATTAGCGGCAGCGCCTCCGGTTGGATAATAAATCTGTGTATTATTCAAAGTTCCTGCGGCTGCAAAGTTTCCAAGTACAACTAAGAATGTTCCATCAGCTCGCGGAATAACAAATGATCCGCGACCTGTTCCATTAGTCACCATTGGAGTGCCAACCGTTTGCATACCTGTTTGAGGATTTATAAGACTAGTTGTTAACTGTTGAGCTGCAGAACTTTCACCTCCGGTAACAATCCAATAACCATCTTGTCTTTGAAATGCCAGCGATCCACAACCAGTTACGTTGGTTGTAAAAGCCGTACCAGCACTGAATACTTTACTGTTAGCATCATAATTCAAGGTTGTACCATTAGCAGCAGCGCCTGGAGCAGCACCGATTTTTATTTTGTATTGATTATTATTTGGCAGAGCCATCGGAATCGCCCATGATCCGCAAGAAATATTTTGCGTTGTGCCCGGTCCAATGATCATGGTGTTGGTTATCGGATTATAGATGGAAGTTGTCTGGATACCGTTTCCATGCACGATGGTATATGTTCCGTCATTATTGAGAATGGCTAGCGCTCCAACTCCAGCTCCAGTCGCTGCAGTCAGACATGGACCATTAACAAATCGACTGCCTGAAGGTGCGTTTGGATTATAAATATCGGTCGCCGTGCTGGCCGTTGTACAGCTAGTTGTTGTGGCCAAGTTTCCCAAATAAACCAGAAATGTTCCGTCTGGTCTCTTGAGTGAAAACGCTCCCGTTCCGACTCCCGCCGCATTAGTGGTGGTCGGAACATTACCCGCGCCCGATTGATTGATAAATGTCTCAGTCGCTGGATCATAGAGATCGGCAAAGTTTCCACCCGGTTCAATGATCAAAAATTGTTTGTCATCACGCACAATGACTGTCGTTCCGGCGCCAGCTGCGTTCGTGAGCTGTGGGTGAGCATTAGAATAGGCGCCCATATAATAACCGGAGGTTCCGTTTTGCATTGTTGGCTGAATTCTTCCATAAGGCAAAACCAAGCTACCATTGACCGTTTCCACTTTAGTTTCACTGCGTGTTGAAACCGGACCGGAAGAATCAACTAAGGCGTATGGCGCACCCAAAGAAGTGTCGGCAGAAATATCGGTATATGTCGTGGTGAAATTATCACCTATTGTATACAAAAGCAGTGGATCAGGACTATTGCCAGCCGGCGTTCGATAAATTTTACGAGCGGAAGTGCCGGAAGGTCCCACCGGAATGGCAGATAAACTCACGCTGTCATTGCCATCAGCATTACAGTTTATGGCCGGAGTGGAAGGCGTTCCCAATTGTGATTCAACTCCATTGGTCACAAAAGTTACATACCAAGTATGCGTTCCAGAGGTGCAGGCGCCTCCTGTTGCATTAAGCGTGGAAGTCAACGGAACCGGTATAGCGCCGTTTGTCGGATTATTGGAATTTGGCTGAGTAAAATCAAAATTTGATCGACGAAGAACAGCCGAGTTATCAATTTTTATACTATATAATCTTGGTGTTACATAATTATAACGAGTTGAGGCCATACCATTGCCAACCCAGACATTTCGTTCATCATATAACTTTTTCGGCAACGGACGATTGAATTGAGCTGTTAAGCGGATACAATTACTGTCGGTACTAGCATCTATCAAATCACCAGAATTTCTGATTTCATTGAGTGTCGCAGCATTAAGCGGCGTCGCACATCCGGCTTTCGTACTATCGGAACTATGCGCTGTCTGAACAAAAAATTGAATGGTTGAATAAGCAGTGTTGGTTGTAGCATTACGCGCCGCCGCATAAACTGATTCCATTTGCGCTCTCCACCAGAAAGTAGCATTCGGATTAATTGACGTGTTATAAATATCTTCTGAAGTATATTTAGTGTTCGTGTCACTCATCGGCAAGGCAGTGTCATAGACATTAGTCGCTTGTCCGCCTCCAACAATAATCTGCCATTTGCCATCATGACGCATAATTGAATGAGCGCCGGTTGTGACGGCTGTGAGCGGTGTGCCACCATAATCAGTAAAACTATTATCGGTTGGATTATATATATAGGCTTTTTGCGATCCACCGCCGACGATAACCAAAAATTTTCCGTTTTGCAGTGGAATAGCGTGTCCTCCGTCACCAATTGCTGTCGCCGGTCCGCCCGAAGCATTGCAGATCATAGTGTTGGCCACTGGATCATAGACCGCCCAAGTAGTAACTTTTGATAAAATTACATATTTTCCATCTTGTCTGCGAAAAGCAACTGAACCGTTAGCATTGATGGCACATGTCCCGGCAGTCTGATTGCCATCAATTGCCGGCCCGACAGTAAAAGCTCCAATTGGGCTGCCACCGGTAACTGCGCCGGCGTTTGGATCATACAATTGAGTATTAGATGAGTTGCCAACCACAACCAAGGCTTGTCCGTCAGTACGCGGCAGGATAATCGTTCCAGCCACCCAGTTGCCTCCGGATCCGGATGGTCCAGCAGTGAATGTGTCAGCCACCGGATCATAAAGATCAGTTGTAACCGCAGCCGTGTTGGTAATCAAAAATCTTCCATTTGGACGCAGATAGGTTACTGTACCAGCGCCTTTGTTTCCGTTTGATACGATATTTGCTCCAACTGGCGCTACTAACATCGGGTCAATCAAAGAGGTTGAGGCTACTCCACCTCCATGCAAAACACGATATCTTCCGCCTGGTCTTGGCAATGCGACAGCTCCCGCGCCAGCCGCACTATTCAATACTTGTCCAGTAGGTGCGGCAGTAAATGTATTCGCAACAGAATCAAACACATCAAGGCCGTTTCCGCCACCCCTGACAACCAGATATTTTCCATCAGCTCTGGTGATTGAAAAAGCTCCAGCTCCAATAGCGGCTGAAGTTGTTTGTCCTCCGGTGGTTATTGTTCCATTTCCACCATTTGGTATTCCGCCCGTAGCAGTATCGGCTATTGATAGCGCGCCATTTGAATTATCCAAGCTTGTTCCGATTGTGGAGCCAGTCGCCAAAAAATCTGCGGCTGTCTGTTTGACAATACTTGAGTCGCTTCCATTTATGGTTGTTCCTCCATTATTCGCCACCACAAATTTATCCACACCACTTTTTTGCAATTGAATCAGATTTCCGCCACCAGTATCATTGGCATAAACAGTTGGAGCGGACGAATTATCGGCAATCGCCAAAGAAGCGGACGGGCTGCTTGTTCCGATTCCAATATTTCCTGAGCCGTCAACAAACAAACCTTCATTCCCTCCATCTCCCGAGATCCAATAAGAACCTGTTTGTAAATTTTGAGTCATTATATGATTTCCCAGATTATCAGCGCCACCGGAAGCCAAAAGATTTTTATTGGTTGTGTTGTTTCTAAAATAAAGATTTGATCCGTCATACCATAAATCTCCATCATTTGGAGAAGTTGGAGCCGTTCCCGCATTTATTTGCAAACTTGCAGCACCTGTATCACTAGCACGAATATCCAGATATGCCGAAGGAGTGCTTGTTCCAACTCCAATACGATTATTAAGTGCATCAATTGAAAGCGTATTTGAATCATAATTCCAAGCGTTGACAATATTTGCCAACGTCACGTTTGAAGCTGCACCAGCAGAAAAATTTAGCGCTCCAGCTGAAGTTAGCGCTAATGTTCCTGATGTTGCCGTGGAAATAGTCAGATTTCCTGCTGTATTAGTCCAAGCTGATGTTCCTCCACTATTAATTGTTCCCGCTCCCGTCGCGTTTCCTAAGTTTAGAGTTGACCCGACAGTCGAAGCTAATTGCGTATTTCCCGAGGAATTCAGCGTGGTAAAAGCAGCTGTATTTGGCGTCAGCGAACCAATTGTTCCTGGTGCAGTCCAGTCCTTGCCATCTAAATTATCCGCATTCATTGCATATGGCGAGGCGGTAAATTGAACCAATGGCGTCATCTGGCCGTTGCTATTGAAATTAACTCCAAGAAAAATCTGATCGTTATTAAAATCAAGTGATCCCAATGTTGTATTTGTGTCACCTAGATTGGTCTGAAAAATTCCATCTGTCACAGTAATACTTTTTGACTCGCGCCAAATGGCATCGTTATTTGCGCCAGTTGTGCAAGTCGTTGCCGGACTGGCGGTGTTGTAGATACAAAAAAGAAAAGTATAACTGTCATTCGTAACATTAATACCAGCTGTATTGACCACTTTGCCCTGAAAATTGATTTGCTTGTTGATTCCGACTCCGGCAATAGCAACTTTGGTAGAAAAAATCACCGTCGTAAAAACAAAAAAACAAAAACAAGCGGAAAGGAAACGCTTCTGGAGCTTGTTTATATTTTTATTTTTATTTTTAGCTAACATACCGGAAGATTATGTTATTTTTTGTTTTTTTAAGCACAAAAAAAAGAAAACGGGCATCACCCGTTTTCTTTAAAGTCCCCCTTGTTTGACTTTATAGACTCATTATAGCAGATATTTTAGAAAAAGTCAACTGTATTTTTTCGCTCTTTTTTACTTCATTTCAGCCACTCTACACTCTTAGCGATTTGATTTGCCTCTTTATTCAAAGTTTCGTCCGGCATCGCCGGAGCACTGACGGCAATTATCGCAAGATAATCATTGTGCAAGAGAAAATACGTCCTTTCAAAGGGATCATCATCAGCTGAAACAAAAACTATTCCATCAACCTTGCCCTCTGAGAAAGTTTCTTTCTTGTATTTTTTTGAATTTAGCTCGCGCATCTTGTAGTCCGGACAATCAGAAAAGTTGCGACTGGGAAAATTTCTCACAGTCAAACCGATTTTTTGAGAAATAGCTCCGATTTGGGAAAGATAGGCGCGCTCAAGGATTATTCCACTGGCATCCGTTTGATCATCGTGTGTTTTCAGAACATACTTGTTGCCATACATAAATGTCAAATATTTTCCCGAAAAAGTTTCCGGCACATTTTCAACTAATTTCACCACCTCGGTGTTTGATGTTGTAGTTTTTATCACACCTTCGGCCGATTTTTGCGTAAAGCGATAGAAACGATAAGCCGGAATGACAATCAGGATAAGAATAGTCAGAAAAAAATATTTCTTCCGGTGTTTTTTACCCTTGATAGTTTTTTCTGTGTTTTGAGAATTTTCTTTGTTATTTTCGATCAGTTCCATTTTTTTTATAAATAAACCGGCGATAAAGAATTATCCCTAAAACTAAAATAAAAAGTCCAAGCACAATTGCAGGTGGAACAAAAAAGAAAGTTAGGCTTTCGGAAGAAAAATCGTCTTTTCCGTCATAGCGATAATCAATATCAAGCGTATAGCGTCCGGGAATAACTGCTGTCATTAATTTTAAAAAGGTAACCGGATAGACCCGAAAAGTTTCCGGCAAAATCAGTGCCGATGCATCGTTGATAATGCCTTTGGCCACCAGACGTCCGAATGGATCGCGAATAGACACAATTCCGCGCGGAGCAATGTGCGTATTGCCGATGTTTTGAAAACGCAAATTCACCGCGTTCGACAAAGAAAAAATATTATGCGCAAAAGTAGAGCTGTTCAAATTGAGACCATAAGTTTCCCCGCCAATTTTTCGCACAAAAAACAAAGATGCGAATGAAGGATTGAAGTCGACTCTTTCTTTGCCAGCCTTAGCCTGATCCGAATTATCCTCAATCTTGAAAAAGAGTGCACCATAGTGACCACCGGGAGAAAGTGATTCTTTATTTTCGATTGTGCCTTTGATATTTTGCGTTTGTCCCGGTTCCAAGACTAATGTATCATTTGGCAAACTCACCCAGGAAGCCAGACCATATTTCAGATTACTAGAAGATCCCAAAAAGGCCACCCCGCCGGATTCGTCCAGTGTGCCAAAGTCCAAAATGGATAAGCGCAAAATTGCCGGCGCGGAAGTTGTGTTGGTCACATCAACGGAAAATGGCACGTTTTTGTCATTTTCCCGAACATCAATATTTTGAAAATACGGACTGATTGTGAAACCGGCTTGACCAGCCTCGTCCGTCGCCAAAACCGGTTTAGTAAAAAGGCAAGTACACACTAAAAAAGCAATTGAGAAAATTTTTGTTTTCATAAGAAAGGAAGATTTATTTTTTCCCAAAAAATGCAGAAATTTTTTTCCAAGTATTTTGCAAAGTCGACTTGAGCCCGATAAGCATAAAAATCAAGATGATAAAACCGCCACCAAGCAACCTCCACGGCACCAACCAAAAACTGACTTCCCCTTCCAAGGGCACATCGCGCTGCCCGTCATTGTAGACCGCTACCAGTTTGGCGGTATATTTTCCAAA
>JAYSLY010000036.1:0-4146 GCA_043725085.1 bacterium | reverse complement strand
AGCTTTGGCATATTGGTAGTAAAATTATTCTTTATAATTATAAACATTGCTTATTTTCAACTTATTCCTCGTCCGGCGCGATGATCGCGTTAAATCCTCCCGGGTAACGTTTGATCTCTTGCTCAATCTTGTAGGGGATAGCGATTTCATGCAAAAATTGTTTTAGGTTTTCGCGAGCCAAGTCTTGATGAGCTTTTTCTCGGCCGCGCATTGTCAGTTCTACTTTGACTTTTGCCCCCTTTTTCAAAAATTTTTCCGCTTGAGCTTTTTTGAATTCCAAATCATGCGTATCAGTACGCACTCCCAAACGAATGCCTTTCACTTCCGATTTTTTCTGCTTGGATTTGTTCACGCGTTCCAGGCGGGATTTTTGGTATTGAAATTTACCAAAGTCCATGATCTTGCAAACGGGCGGCTTGGCCATCGGGGCAATTTCAACGAGGTCCAGGCCTTCCTCTCTTGCCAGTTCCAGCGCTTGCGCAGTTGAAATGACGCCAAGTTGGACATTGTCGGAATCACGAATAACGCGCACCTCCGGCACGCGGATTTGATCATTGATTCTGGTGATCGGACCTTTTCTGACGACTGGTCTTTTGTAGGGTGTTCTTCTGATAAAATTGATGTTAGTGGTTATGTTTTGTGGAGATGATGGGAGTTGAACCCATGTCCAAAATTATTCATCCAAAATATACTACAAGCTTAGTCTGTCTTTGGTTGGATCAGAAAGTGAAAGACAAACAAAATCTTTCTGGTCTATTCTTGAAAGAGTTTCGCAATTGGCGCTCAAGAAAAACACCAAAGGCTAGCCCAATAATATGACACCGAAATTTACCCCTTGGGCGAAAATAAATTCGATGGCTAATGCCCTAACTGGTAAAGACCAGTATTAGGCAAGAGCGGTAGCAAAGTTGACTGTGAAGACTTGCGCAATCGCAGTTTTTGCTTTTGTTAGTAAGTTTGCACTTATAACTTTAACAGCAGTTTAACGAGCAGCCATAAAGCTCGGCTTGCATATTTTAAACGTACAACCTGTCGAAACCAGGCATCCCCCGCCCGCAACGCTTTAAAAACCGTTGTGAGCGGGGAACGATGATATTTTCATGTATCATTAATTGCTTTTTAAAGCGCGATCGATATTTCTTTTCGTCTCTTTTTTGGCTAAATCTTGGCGTTTATCGAACTTCTTTTTGCCTTTTCCCACGGCAAAAGCCAGCTTCAATAGTCGTTTCTTAGTATACAACCGAAGTGGCACTAATGTCAAGCCTTGGGTACGCACTTTTCCAATCAGTTGGCGGATTTCCGACTTTTTGAGAAGCAGTTTTCGTGGCCTTGTCGGATTGTCAATTTTGGCAAGTCCAGCTTGCTTGTAGGGCGCAATGTAGGCGTTTGTGAGATAGAATTCAGTGCCTTTTATGGTCACAAAGCTTTCCTTGAGACTAATTTGTCCCGATCTTATGGATTTGACTTCTTGTCCGTTCAAAACCAAACCAGCCTCGTAAGAATCTTCGAGGATATAATCAAAATTAGCACGTTTATTGATTGCTAGTGTGCCCATAGGTGCAGTTTAGCAAGGATTTTTGGATATTACAATGAAAAAAACAAAAGACGCCCTAGCGGGGCGTCTTTACAAAATCAATTCAATTTATGCTCGGCTGACGTATTCACCTTTTTCTGTGTTGACGATAATTTCATCTCCGGCTTCCACAAAAAGAGGTGTGGAGATTTTTTTGCCGGTTTCCAATGTGACCATTTTTCCGCCGGTGGAAACGGTGTTGCCTTTGATGCCCGGTGGCGCTTCGGTCACTTTCAATTTCATTTTGATTGGCAACTCGATGTTGATGGCGTTGCCGTTCCAATTGAGAAAAATCACTTCCGTGCCTTCGGTCAGATAATCAACGTTGCTTCCTAGCGCCTCGGTGGAAAGGTTGAATTGTTCATAGGACTCGTTGTCCATAAAACAATAATCGTTGCCTTCTTTATAGAGAAATTGCGCTTTGGATTTCACGATCTGCGCTTCTTCGACTGTTTCTGCGCCTTGAAAAGTTTTTTCCAAAACTGCTCCGGTGGAGAGATTTTTGAGACGGGTGCGCAAAACCGATCCGGCGCGTCCGGTTTTTGAATGTTCATGATAGAGCACGCCAAACGGCATTCCATTGAGAATAATATTTTTCCCGGTTTTAATGTCTGAAATTCCGATCATAACATTTATTGCTTAATTTTTAATTTTGTAATTTTTAAATAATGGTCTAATTTTAAATGTTTAAAAATTAATTCATTCAAAATTATTTCAAAAATTAAAAATTTAAAAACTAAAATTTATTTGGCTTACAAGTAAATTTGACAACCTGAAATAGGCCAGAAGTGTGTTATCAGAAAATGTTTTAGCTAACAGAAATTATCTCGCCACAAAAGGCACGAGTGCCATTACGCGGGCTTTTTTGATGGCGTTGGTGAGTACTCTTTGGTGTTTTGTGCAAGTGCCGTGACGTTTTGGCGGATAAATCTTGCCTTGAGAGTTCATAAAACGACGGATGAAATAGGCGTCTTTGAAATCGATTTTTTCGATGCGGTTTTGGCAGAAGTGGCAGAGTTTTTTCTCCGGCACGCTTATTTCATTACTGTTGCGATTGTTATACATACGATACTTTAATTATTTATTGATTAAAAGGGGACATCTTCAATTCTCACCTCATCTTCTTCTTCATCAAGATTGATGGTTGGAATTTCTTCTGCGGCTGGTGTTTGCGGAGATTGGGCTTGTGCGGGAGCGGCGGGTTTGTTGTATGTTCCTGCTGCTTGTCCGCCGCCTTGACCGGCACGTGAACCGAGTTGCAAATTTTCGGCGACAATTTCCGTTGTTCTTTTTTCGATGCCGTCTTTTCCGGTGTATTTTCTGGTAGACAGTCTTCCTTCAATGAAAGCTTCTTGACCTTTGGTCAAATATTGTCCGGCAATTTCACCAAGTTTTCCCCAAATGACGACATTATGAAATTCGGTTTGATCTTGTTTTTGGCCATTTTTATCTTTCCAAAAACGGTTGGTCGCCATTGAGATTGACGTAACTGTTTGGCCGCTGGCAGTTGAGCGAACTTCCGGATCTCGGGTGAGTCTTCCCACGAGGATTACTTTGTTGATGTTCATATTTTTTTCTCGGTAGAGACGAGTCCGCCAACTGGCGGATTTGTCTGTACCTAATTAAGATAATTAAAAACTAGATATTGAGTATTTCTTCTAATTTTTTGTCAATTGCTTCAGAGTCTTCTGCTTTTTGAGATGCTTGGGCCTCTGTGGAAGGAGCAGCTGGCACTACGTCTTTCTTCTTTGGGGGATTTTTCTCAAGTTCTGCGGCTGCTTTTCTTGCTTCGCGCATTTTTTCTACTTCACCTCTTTTTTCTTCCTGCTCAATGCGCTCTTCTCTGGTTTTCAGTTCTGGCAGCTCGGAAGCATTGCTAATAATGAAACGCAAAACTCCCGGGTGGAGATTGAGTTTGGTGATGATCTCACTGGTTTTGGCTGTGTCTTCCAAGGAAAATCGTTTGGCGGTATAGATGCCGTGGGTGTCCTTTTTGATCTTATAGGCCATCTTTCTTTTTTCCTCCGTCATTTTTTCTTCAAAAACGCCTCCATTGCCGGTGACAATTTCGTCCACTTCAGCTTTGATTTTCTCAAGATCGAGTTCTTTGGAAACGCCGACCAGATAGAACAGTTCGTAACGCATAGTTGTTGTTATTCTAATGAATTAGTTAATTAAGTAATTAAAACCGCTAGAAGAGGGCCCCTTTGCGGTTTAGTGTGCTCTTATCCTGGTCAAACTGACCAGGCGAGAGAACTCGGGGCTTTCTAGATTGATTCAAGTCTAGGCTATATTTGGCGATTAGTCAAATTTCAGTCTACTCCAATACAAGAAGTGACTAAACGGAGTTCCCATTCCAATGCAAAATAGGCCCGAAAGCCCATTTTGCAAGTAGGTCAAGTGTCATTCATAATGGATTTATGAAGATCAATATGAATCACTTGCCTACAGGCAGTATATGCCAAATGGAGGAGTTTTTAAAGAGCAACTCCGAGATTGCCATGGAGATAACAGCGGATAAAGAAAAGTACGCCTTTATCCAAAGCGTGCTTTTGGGCATTCGTTACAAAAAA
>JAYSLY010000035.1:0-7538 GCA_043725085.1 bacterium | reverse complement strand
ATTATTTAAGAAAATCAGTCATAAATTAACAAATTAACTCAGTAAGTCCATTTTTGAAAATGACCTTCCTTTAGTCTTATCTTAGGATTGGAATATACTTCTCCTATTTTTGCATCGCCCCCGGCAGCGCCATTGGCACAACCCGAAAATCTTCCTCTCCCTTGAGTGGGACTTTTTTGACCAAATCCAAATTGTCCAAATTATTAACCTGCAAATATTGATCTGAAACCGTGTAGAGATTATTTGCAATATACAAAGCTCGTTTTAGCCCGTTGCCATAATAATCATAGCCGCTCTTTTGATTAGTTTTAATATCTTGACTAATTTTGCCTTTCAATTTGAAACCATTTTTATCCACTCCAAATACCGCCGCTCCATTAAAAGCGTCTTGCCATGACATCGGCATATTTATTAAATTATCTCTCAGTGTTACCGGAATGACTAGCAGATTTTTCTCACGCGAAAAGAGAAAGGCTTTATGATCGCTCAGCGCCAAAGAATCACTCCCCGCTCCGCCTAGCTCGTATGAATTAATTTCTTTTGGATTGGAAACATCACTCACATCAAAAAGCGAAAGCTTGAGACCTTTCGTCACTACCCCGCCAGAACTATTCCCCTGTGTTACTTTTCCCAGACCGATTAAGGTATTGTCATCATAGGGATGCAGATAATCCGAAAAACCAGGCACTTTCAATTTTCCCAAAACCTTGGGATTATTGGCGTCTTTCAGGTCAATAACAAATAGCGGATCAACTTGCTTAAAAGTCGTGAGATAGGCGCGATTTTGCATAAACCTGGCTGAATAGATTCGTTCGCCTGGCGCTAAATTTTCCACTTTGCCAATCACTTTTAAATTACCATCCAAAACGTAGAGATTGCTATAAGATTGATTCTGACTAGCGTCTAGCTCTTGGCCTCCATTCGCTACCATTTTTTCCGCTCCGCCCGCTCCAAAATTGTTGAAAAAATAAAGTGGAGAAAAAGTCTGATTTTTGGTCGTCGCGATACGGAAATTTCCACTCTCGTCTTCGTCCATCGAAAATTGATTAAGCACCGCTCCGGTCACTTCTCCAAAATTTTGATATTCAATTTTATTACCGGAAATAGCGATTTTGTGAATGACCGTTTTTTCCAACTCCTTGGAAATATCGGCATATTTTTCTTTCATCCGATCTTCTAATTCACTTTGCGTTTTTTGCCTCTCATCATCAGAAAGAGAACTCAGATAATGCTCAATGACCACACTAATCTTTCCCATTTTTTCGCTATCGGTCAGAACCGATCTGTCCACCGCTTCAATTTTTCCAATTTGATCTTGATCTTTTTGACTTAGGCGCGCAAAAAGAATGTCTCTCGCCATCCCCATGAATAAATCATACTCGCTCAGGTGTTTTGTATACGTGATATAGAGATTATTTTTTGAAGCATAAAAATTTTGCTCACCGGACATAAGATAAACTTGATTAGCTAGATTTTCACTCTCGTCGTTGATGTTAACTGCTGCCACATTAACCATATTGATTGAATCATAAGGCATATCAAAATAATAAACATCCGGACAATTCGGACACTTTGAAAGATTTTTTCCATCATGGATCTCTTTTCCAGAATCTAAGATTCTGGGAATCGGCGTTTCTCCGTCGTAATATTGCGTATAAGTTGAAGTGATGAAATAGACATAATTGCCGATCATTCGCGAGTTTAGGTAGCTCCCTTCAAAATCCAAATCACGAATTTGTTTCGGATTTTTTTTGTCTGAAATATCAAAAACTTTGAAAAAAGAATAGGGCGATTGGCGCTTGAATCCGTGATAATAGTCCATTGTCATAATATCCTGATCGCCGCCAAAGATCACCAAACGATCACCTTGCAAATAAACACTCTCGGGAGTTGATTTAAATTCAATTTTCGACTCCACTTCAGCACTGTCCGCCGGATAGGCTTTAGTGATGAATAAAGTTTTGTCTGCCACACTATAGATATATGTCCCGTCAGTCTTGACCAAATCCGCTTCATCCACACCTGCCACTTGCACATTCGTCTGTGAAAAGTTCGCTCCACCCATACCGGTCGCCACCGCAGAATCTTTTGCCATCGGAGCAGTGCCATCCATAAGTGTCGCTCCGCCGCTATTCATAAATCTGCCTCCGTAGTTGTCCCCACTGGAATTTTGCTCCACAAAATCCTGCAGCTCCGCATAATTGGAAAATTTCTTAATTTTGGCTTGATTTTCCAGCTTTTGCACAAGCGGAATATTTTGCCCGCTTGCATTGCCCATGAAGTTATCTTTCCTCATTCCTCCGCCATTTTTCGTATAAAAATAATGTTGCGCAATCAGCAGCGCAAAAAACAAAAAAGCCAAAGCTGGCAAAATTATTCTTACCCGATGATCATTTTTAATTCCTGTTGGAATAGTTTCACTTTCTAATTTATTCTGTGGCTTCATTTTATTTGTTTTTAGATATTTTATTAGTATTATTCTACATTTTCTCCGGCGCGCCAACTCCAATCAGTCTCAATGTCTCACCCAAAACAACTTTTGTTGCCATGACTAATTCTCTTCTTGCAGCTGCCAGATTTTCTTCTTCACCCAAAATGCGCGAGGCGTGATAGAAACTATGAAACTTGTCCGCTAGTCTTATCGCATAATGCGTGAGCCGATGCGCTTCATAGTTGCCCGCAATTTCTGCAATCAAATCTGGAAAGCGCGTCAAATGACGGATAAGCTTGATTTCTTTTTCGCCAACGAGCAATGAAAAATCAGCCTTCGCGTCCGCTTCTTTTTCCGTCTTCCTTAGGATTCCCGCCATTCTCGCATAAGCATATTGCACATAGAAGACCGGATTTTTGTTGGATTTTTCGCGCGCCAAATCAATATCAAAAATCATCGGTGAATTGGCGCTGTAGGAGAGAAAAATGAAGCGCACGGCGTCGCGCCCCACCTCATCAATCAAATCTTCCAAGCAAATATATTGTCCTTTTCTTTTGGACATTTTGAACTCCTCGCCGTTTTTGATTACAGTCAGATTTTGCGTAAGCAGTATTTCCACTCTTCCTCCAAATCCCAACGCCTCCATCGCGCCTTTGACGCGCACTACATCGCCGTGGTGATCAGCGCCCCAAATGTCGAGCGCCAAATCAAATTTTCGCGTTCCAAGTTTGTTCAAATGGTAGGCAATGTCTCCACCAAAGTAGGTCACTTCGCCGGTTGATTTTTTAATCACACGATCTTTTTCATCGCCAAATTTTGTTGCGCGAAACCACACCGCACCATCTTCCTCAAACGACAAATTTTTTTCTGCCAAAAGTGCGAACATTTTTTCCACTTCCCCACTTTTGTGAAGTTCACTTTCGCAAAAATACCCATCAAACTTAATCCCCAAATTTTCCATCGCCGGCGCAATCAATTCTTTCACAATAATTCCCGCTGCTTCTTTTGCAACTTCGAACGGATCAGTCTTGGTGTTTTTTTTGGCCAGCGCATCAATATATTCGCCACGATATTGCGCCTCCTCGTCTTTCAAGATTGAATGCCCCAAGACTTTCACTTGATTACCAAAATCGTTTACATAATATTCCCGCCAAACAGAATAACCGTTTTTTATGAGCACATTGGCCAGTCCATCTCCCAGTGGACCGCCCCGACCATTGCCCAAATGGATCGGTCCGGTCGGATTGGCACTGACAAAATCCAGATGAATTTTTTTGCCTTTCCCCGTCTGAGCATTGCCATAATCCCCGCCGGCAGAATTTATTTTTTCAATTTCACATCCACGTGCCTCACCAGAAAGACTAAGATTCAAAAATCCCGCCCCGGCTGTTTCAATCTTGGAAAAAATTTGCTCGACTGCATTATCTTTTTCCAGCTCATTCTTTAGAAGTTCCGCAATTTCGCGCGGATTTTTCCCGACTTTTTTTGCCATCTTCAAAGCCAGATTGGTCGAATAATCCCCGAATTCTTCCGGCGGATAATTAATTTCTATTTCCCCATCAGAAAGTGAAAAATCCGGGAAAACCCGGCCAAAAACACTTCGTAATTTTTCAACTATTATTTCTCGCATATATTGCCAGTATAGGCCAGAAAATCAATAAAATCAATAGAGCCGACTCATAACAGTCGCTCTCGATTTTACCAAAGTAAGCGCACAAACCATGATACTCTAAAATAAAAACAGATAGCAAAAAAACATTCAAATCAATGAATGTTTTTTTGCTATCTTTTTTTACGCATTATCGACAAAGCCTGCATTTCAACTACTGCGCAATCTCTCGCCAACCTCCGGAGTTACAAGCAGGACACGACGTTACTCCGCAATTACCATTATTATTCGCCGCGCAATCGTAGCCACAAACAGGTACGCAAATATTTTTATGATTTGGACCGCAAAATCCGGTGCAATCAAAATTGCTACAAGTATGGCTAGGCGAACAAACAAAGACGCTTGCACTCTGTGACACAGAAGCGCCCACGCTATTAGAGCAAGTAAGGTTATAGGTTTTTGATGAGCCAAGATTATTGATAGAAGTCGACCCATTGACTGACACACCTCCGGCCCAATCAGATGTGCAAGAAGTAGCGCCGGTTGTTGACCAGGTAAGTGCAAAGGGTGAGTTAGGAGTGATAGAATCAGGAATGGCACTAAAAGAAATAGTCGGAAGCGCAGGGATAGAAATCGTCACATTTTGCGTCGCAGTAGCAACGCCAATACTGTTGTAGCACGTCAAACTGTATGTCTGTTGCGTATTAAGAATGCCCGTAGACACTGTTCCTCCGGTATTCGTTTTCCAGCCATTCCAAGAACCATCCAGGGATGATCCCCAGCAAGAAGTAGCCCCGGTCGTAACCCAAGTTAAGGCAGAAGCTCCACTGGAAGCAATAAATGTCGGGGATGCGGAAAAAGTAAGCATGGGAACGGGAACTACGGAGATTGAAACATTTTGCGTACCAGTCGAAACTCCAACACTATTATAGCAAGTCAGACCGTATGTTCTGCTAGCTGTGAGCGCTCCGGTAGAAACTGAGCTACTAACTGCCTTCCAACCGTTCCAAGAACCATCCGAAGATGATCCCCAGCAAGAAGTGGCATTAGTTGTTGACCAAGTAAGCGTAGATGTGGTACCGCTAGTAACATTAAGCGGGGCACCCGAGAAAGAAAGTGTCGGGTTAGCGACAACAGAAACCAGCACACTTTTTGTTCCGGGTGAATAGCCTGCAGAATTATAGCAGGTCAGATTATACGTTCTATTAGCCGTGAGCGCCCCAGTGGAAACTGAACCATTAACCGCTACCCAACCGGACCAATCAGCCCAGCAGGAAGTGGCATCGGTGGTGGACCAAGATAAAGTAGAGGATCCGTTGTATGGAATAGAAGTAGGTGAAGCGGAAAGAGTGGCGGTGGGAGCAGGAAGTACAGTAAAATTTGTAGTGGACCAACCGGAACCGATCCAGTCGCGATTATAACAATACGCCCAAGCACTATGCACCCCGGAAGAGGTTAATGCTCCGGGAGAATATGTGCCGGAAGTGAAATATCCGGAAGCATTCCAATCCCAAACTCCATCCATAAGGACATGGCAATAATAAGCGTTAGTGGAAGAAAGAGTAAAATTGGGACTGCCGCCATAAGCCATGGGATTAGGAGAAACTGAAACAGAAGCAGTGGCTAACGGACAAGCAGCGGCACTGCAAGAAGAAACAGTATAGGAACCGCTTAGCACCCCATTGGTGCAATTTCGGGTTTCGCTAGAACAACTTCCTCCGCACGCAACGGAAGCTGTGCTATAAGCAGTAGCACTTTGACCGCTATTGATTGTTCCGCCCCAGGGAAGATTGCAGGTGGGAAGTGGACAAGTGAAGCCTGTACTGGCTTTTATATTTGTTCCGGATGGATGAACCCAGACATTATAGTATTTGCCGGGAATTCCTTGGTAGGTATAACTATTTCCGAGATACCAATTTAAAATCAAATCCGGCGGATTGGAAAGATACCAACCGTCTATTTCCCCCGGTAAGCCATTATTGGATGTTTCATCGATTCGCACATCATAGTAACGTGTAGTCGTGTATCCGCCATCAAAACTAAGCGAAATAGTTCCGCCGGAATCGCAAGAACCGTTAACATACAAAGGTTTATCGCAGTTTTTTGTTCCCCAGCAAGTCCCACAAGCGTTATAGTAGGACATATACGTGCAATAATTTTCCGAACCGGGGCATTCACTGCTCCAGCCCATTAATTCCCAACAATAGGAAGTAGTGTAAACACAACAACTCCCGTCACAACTCGATCCGGGTGCCCATGTATCGCAAGGATCGCCTCCGCTAAAAGGGAAGCAGCCACCGCATTTTTGCCCACCGCCACAATCACAACCCTCTGCTTTACTATTTTGCGCAAAAATCACACCAGCCGCTAAAACCAAAAAGGATAATCCTAATTTCAAAGATATGCGTATATTTGAATTAAACATAAAATTTCATGCTTTTTAATGATTACCTTGTTTATCATTTTTTAACCAACTTAGCTTAAACAAAACTTTTATTAGAATATTCTTATCATTAATCGGTCCAAAAGTTTTTGAATCATAGCGATTATTCTCATCTTCTGCCAACACAAAATATTCACCTTTTTTCAAAACAGTAGGCGCGATTAATTCATTAGCCTGAACATTTCTAATAGCCTGACCATTTGCAAAAAATTGCCTATCATTTATTTCAACACTATCGCCTTCTGTTCCAACTATTTTTCTAATCAGATTTTTCCTTCCACCGTCAGGATCTGGAAAAATCACCACATCCCCCCTAGAATATCCTCCGAACAGGTTTCTGTTTATCTGGCAAAAAACTAGATCTCCTCGATTAAAAGTCGGCGCCATGCCCCCATCGGCTATTATAAAAGGTTGGGAAAGAGAGAGAAAGTAGTTTAAAAAAATGCAAACTGGAAAAACTAAAATTCCCCAAAAGATTATTGCCATTTTTTCATATTTATGCCAACCTTTTTTGTATACCACCGCCATAAGCGCTATTAAGAGAATAAGGGTTAAAAATAGCACTACACCAAAACCATAAGTTTTCGAGAGAAAAAAAGAGCTCAGATAGAAAAACGCAAAAATCATCAGCGCGGTCAAGATTAGCGCCTTAGCGTAGGACCAAAGATTTCTTTCACTTCGCGTACTTTTTTTTGCCCAAAAAGCAAAAAGAATTCCAACAGGGAAAAGAGTGACAATAATGACCAAAAGTGAACAAACGAACAAGATTTTCATTTTTTATTTTGATTAACTTTTAATCTAGCTTGTTTCTACTATCAATATCTTACCACAGATCAGAAACATTATCCACTCCAAAACAAAACCGTCTTTTTCTTTTTTTTACTTCCCGCTACAACCTTTCGTCCCCTTGATCCGATTGCAACCATCAGAACAGTAGACATCATTGCAAGTGTGTGCAGCACAGTCCGGGTCATCCGGTTTGCAGGTGTTGCCGGTATCGGTGACACATTTGCAATTCTGACAAGTTTTGCCTGTTGGACATGGGACATAGTTGA
>JAYSLY010000034.1:0-2776 GCA_043725085.1 bacterium | reverse complement strand
GCTCAACCTCCATTATGGAGGTTGAGCCTCCATCTGCAATAGCCGGTACCTTACCTAACGTTTTGCAAATTTCAATCGCGCGGATCAAGCGGACCGGATTTTTTGCATCAATGTTTTTAGCGCGGATCGGATCTAGTTTTTCGAGCATCGTAAAAAGCTTTTCCGCGGATTTTTTTTCTAATTTTGCGCGCAAAACATAATCCGGCTTCACTTCGGGATAAACCACATTATCAACCAGGGCTTTAATCCAAAAACCGGTTCCGCCGCAAATGATCGGCACCTTTTTGCGTTTCAAAATACTTTGGATAATTTTTTCAGCCTTTTTTTTAAATTGGGCCGCGCTAAAATTTGTCCTTGGGCTGACAATATCTAGCATATAGTGCTTGGCGAGTGCTTGTTCTTCTTTTGTGACTTTGCCTGTGCCGACATCCAAGACACGATAAATCTGGCGGCTGTCAGCGCTAATGATTTCCCCGTTGAATTTTTGGGCAAGTTCAATTGCCGCGGAAGATTTTCCGCTGGAAGTGGGACCAAGAATGACAATGATTTTGGCTAATTTGCTCATAAAACTAAGATTATACTAAATCCTAGCAAAAGAAATGGCATTTGCCAACTCTTTGCGGTCTTGATAGAATTGGAGCTATGAGCAAAAAGATTTCAGGCGAGGTCATTCATGGCCAAAAAGAAGGGCGTAAACTTGGCTTTCCTACGACTAATTTGCAATTCAATGGTCAGCTCGAAGCCGGTGTCTATTCCGGCTGGGCAGTTATTGGCGGGAAAAAATACCAAGCAGGAATAATGTATCGCGCAGGAACGGACATTATTGAAGCACATATTTTGGATTTTTCGAAAGATGTTTATGGAAAAGTAATAGAGCTGGAAATAGGCGAAAAAATCAGGGAAATCATACGCTTCAATACTGACAAGGAGCTTATCGCGCAGGTTAAAAAAGATTTGGAAATAATCAAAAATAAGTAATTTTATGTTTACGGGTATTATCAAAAAAACATCTACAGTAGAAAAAGTCAGCACCAGAAACGGCAGCTTATTTTTGGAAATCAAAAGGCCAAAGGGTTGGAAAATTTGGGAAGGGGAAAGTGTTTCCATTAGCGGTGTTTGCTCGACAGTAAAAAAGTTTAACTCGCAGATTTTTGAAGTAGAATATATGCCCGAAACCGTCAAAAAAACCACAGTCGGTTTTTGGCAAAAGGATGTTTGGGTTAATCTGGAAAAGAGCCTGACACTAAGCGATCTTTTGGATGGTCATATTGTTCAGGGGCATGTTGATACGTGCGGGAAAGTAGTGGGAATTAAGCATGTGAAAGAATCTGTAGTAATGAAAATAAAAATTCCGACGAAGTTTATGCGACTTGTCGCGGAGAAAGGCTCGGTTTCAATTGATGGGATTAGTCTTACGGTTGTCGACGCGGGGAGTAATTGGTTTTCGGTTTCTTTGGTGAGTTACACTCTGGAAAATACTAATTTGGGAAAAATTAAGTTGGGCGATAAGGTAAACGTGGAAACGGATGTCTTGGCGAAATATGTGGATAAATTATTAAGCGAGAAAAAATATGCAAAGAAAAAATAAGACAGAGGAAAAAACAAT
Organism: bacterium; assembly: GCA_043725085.1. Lineage (GTDB taxonomy): Bacteria > Patescibacteriota > Minisyncoccia > Moranbacterales > UBA2206 > UBA9630. Next base: position 1,170 of record JAYSLY010000034.1, on the reverse strand, counting down.
TGACGGAAGTAAGTTCAAGATTGCGATTATTGTCTCCGGTTTTAATGCTGACATCACAGGCGGGATGCTTGGTGGTTCTTTGAATGTGCTGGAAAAAAATAGGGTCAAAAAAAGTAATATTAAAATCATCAGCGTTCCGGGATCATATGAAATTCCTTTGGCCTGCCAAAAGTTAGCTCAGGCAAAAAAATATAACGGTATCATTGCGTTAGGCTGTGTGATCAAAGGAGAAACAGATCACTATTATCACATTTCCAGCGAAGCGTCTCGCGGAATAATGGAGGTAATGCTCAAATATTCCTTGCCAATCGGCTTTGGCGTGATTACGACTAATACTCTCAAGCAAGCCAAAAATCGCTCTGGTAAGAAAAATAATAAAGGGGCTGAGGCCGCTCAAGCAGTTTTGGAAATGCTAGAAACTTTTTAGGCAACCTTCAAGATTCCAAGTATTTGCTTTTGTGATTTCAATAGTCACAAATTTCCCAATCAAGCTCCCTCTCCTTAATAAGGAGAGGGTTGGGGTGAGGTGGATTTTCACATTTTTCATTGTGCGCGCGTGGCCGAAATATTGGCCATTTTTTTCTTCCGTTACCAGTACCTCCAGTTTTTGGTGCAGGTATTTTTTATTATTGGCAAAAATAGTTTTAGCGAGAATTTCATTGAGAAATTTTTCTCGGCGCGCTTTTTCGGTTTGTGTGATATTATCTTTCATTTTCCAGGCGGCTGTTCCGGGGCGAGGGGAAAATTGACCGAAATAAACCATATCAAATCCAACCTTTTTCATTATCTTTGCTGATTCCAAGAATTGTTTTTTGGTTTCCCCTGGAAAACCGACGATAATGTCGGAAGTCAAAGCATAGAGTGTGTCCGGTTTATGTTTTTTAAAAGCAGTGCGGATTTTTTCGATCAATCCTAGATAATGCTTGGCGGTGTATTTGCGGTTCATCTTCGTCAAAATTTCATCTGACCCGGCTTGGATAGGGAGATGGATGTGTTCGCAGATTTTTTTTGATGCGGCAACCGTCTCAATCAACTCAGCGGAAAAATCTTTCGGATGTGATGATATAAAGCGGATCCAAAAATGACCGGGAATTTTTTCGATTTTTTGTAATAATTTAGGGAAAGTTGCCGTGCCAAAATCGGAGCTCAACTCCGGAGCTCCGGAGTTGA
>JAYSLY010000033.1:0-30084 GCA_043725085.1 bacterium | reverse complement strand
GGTACAAATTGTCACAAAATACAAACCATTTTGACTGTAATCGTAATTTTCTAATCTAGCAGATTTGCTTGTGTATTTGTTTTGGAATTTTTCCATTTTATAAAATTTCAAACCTCCCTCCACGGCAGATTTTTCCACTCTGCGTTTTGGCGGCAAAGTAAATCTTTGGCGCGCTTTGGCTCGGCCATTACCTCTTCCACTACTTTTTCCATGCGCATTCCCTGCGAACCTTTGACCAAAACGACGTCGCCCGGACGCAAAATTTCTTGCAACTTCTTGCCGGCATCCATCGGATTCGAAAACTCATAAATTTCTCCACTGAATTTATGTTTTTTGAGTTCATCTGTCGCAAATTTCATCCGACTGCCGACTGCCAAAAAAACATTGCCCCCAATTTCCAAAAACTTTTTTGCTATTTGCCGATGTTCCATTTCCGTATTAGAACCAATCTCGAGCATATCCCCCAGCGCAACAACTCTTCTGTTTTTCCCAAATTCCCGCAAAATTTCCAAGGCGCCTTCAACGGACACAACGGAAGAAGCATTATAGCTATCATCAATGATGCTGGTATTTTTTATGCCTCTGATCAAATTCGTCCGCCCAAAAGGCAAGGAAAAATTTTCCAAACTGGCCGCAATTTCCACCAGATTCAAGCCCAACTCAATCCCGACGGAAACCCCCGCCAGTGCTGCATTGATGTTGTGTTTGGCGAGGATATTATTGAGGCGTAGCGGCATTGTTGTACCCTTATAGTTCAGCTTAAAACTTAACCCGCTTGGCGTAGCCGCGTTATCATATTGATTCAGAAAGACATCCATCGCTCGCGCATCAGAATTTTGCGAAAATCCAAAAGAGAAAACTCTTGCTGCCACTCCAAATTGACGCGGGTTTTCTTTTAGCTTTGAGAGATATGGATTATCAATATTGAGAATCACCAGATTTTTTTCTTCTGCCGCTTTTGCCAGCGTTATTTTTTCTTTGAAAATTGCTTCAATATTCTTGAAATATTCCAGATGACTAGAAGCGATTTCCGTGATCACAGAAATGTCTGGTTTTGCAAAATCAGTCAGATATTTCAAATCTCCCGGCCTGTCCGCACTCATTTCCAGGACTAAAATTTCTGGATATTTTAGGGGAAAAATCAAAAAAGCCAACCAGCGCAAAAAAACGCCAAACCATTTCAAAAGCGATCGACCGCCACTCTCGGCACCGATAATTGTCAGCGGTACTCCGATTTCGTTGTTATAGTTTTTTTCACTTTTTCGCACGAAATAGCGGCCGGAAATCACCGTGAAAATTGCTTCCTTGGCAGAAGTCTTTCCCACTGAGCCTGTCACGGCCACGATGCGCGGATGATATTTTCTAAGAAGTGAGTGCGCCATAAAACGCAAAAGTTTTTTCAACTTTGCGTTTTTTTTCTCCACTTCATCGTTCAAATTATTTTTTCTTGGTTTTTTTTCCATCCTTTTTGCTAATATCCAAATTTGCGCTGATTACCGGCACCAGCGCTGGTGCCGCCTTCACTTCCGCGGCTTTTTCGTCGGTGACAAAAGAATTTCCTAATGTGTGAGTTTGATTAAATTTGTCCACATCCGCTTGCGTATATTTTTCTGTCGGTTCAACGTGGTAATATTCTAATAAAAATTTCATCAACTCGCCAAACGTTGGAGCGGCGCTCGACTCGGCCCACGCGACAGCTTTGGGATCATCCAGACGAACAAGTATGGTAAATTTGGGATTTCCAATTGGTGCGAACCCGGCAAAAGAACCAATGCTCTTGCCGTCTTCATATCCCCCGCTCGGCCCAACGACCTGCGCCGTTCCCGTTTTCCCTCCAACCAGATAACCAGGAACGTTGGCTTGTTTTCCATGCCCATCCGTCACAACGCTTCTGAGCATCTGGGTTATTTGGTAGTCACTTTGCGAAGAGATGACTCGACGCACCTCTTGGGGAGCAGTCTGCGTCACACTTCCATCATCATGCAGCACCTTGTCAACAATTTGCGGCTTCAAAAGAACGCCGTTATTGGCAATCGCGTTATAGGCAGACACCAGTTGCAAGGGCGTAACCGTAATTCCTTGTCCGAAAGAAGCGGTAAAAAATTCAATGTTTCTTTTGTAGTTGGAAAGATTAGAAATATTTCCGGAAACTTCCGCGAAGATATCCGCCCCCGTCGAGTCGCCAAAACCGAATTTTTTGACATAATTGGAAAAAGTCTCGTTACCCATAAGTTTTTCCGCAAAAATTACTCCGGTGTTTAAGGATTTTTCCAAAACTTGAGTCATCGTTTCAAGACCATTCGCCTTGAGATCAGAATTTTTGATGGTATATCCCGCTTCCGTTACTGCTCCACTGTCAACATATGTCGTGTCAGGCGTAATTTTTCCCGCGTCAATGGCCGAAGCCAGAGTGAATGTTTTGAACACGCTGCCACATTCATAAGGATCACTAACGGCTAAATTACGAAAAGCTTCCATATTCTCCACCTTGGCATATTCATTGGGATCAAAAGTTGGATAACTCGCCATGGAAATAATCTTCCCGGTCGAAGACTCCATTACTATGATGGAACCGCGTTGTGCTTGATATTTCGCAACTGCTGCCGCAAGCATTTTTTCCGTTTCATATTGCACAATGTGATCGATGGAAAGAACCAAGCTATCACCGTTCTTAGCATAGGAGATATCGCGCTCCCCGGTGGCAATCCATCTTCCGGAAGCGTCTTTATTTTGAAAAAGCTTGCCATTCTCCCCTCGCAACTCTTGATCAAAAAAAAGTTCGCTGCCATATCTTCCTCCAAATTCATTATCCTTCCATCCTACAAAACCTAAAACATGCGAAGCTAATTCTCCGGCCGGGTAGTAACGAAAATTTTCATCCTCCATGCGCACCCCCTTCAAGTTCAACTTTTTTATTCCGGAAATTTCATCATCGCTAAGTCTGTGCTTGAGCACTTCATACATATCATTCTCTTTCCCTAATTTGCGCATAAGCTCATCTCGATCCAAGCCCAAAACCGTCGCCAACCCATCACTAGCAGCAGCGACATCCTCAATCTCCTTGGGCACAGCATAGGCCATTTTTGTCTCTTTATTTACCGCCACAGGATAAAGAGCGTCCCTGTCTTTAAGGTATATTTCTCCCCGCGTTGGAATCAGCTTTTGAAAAAGAGAATGTTGATTTTCTGCCAGTGCCTTATAATAGCCAAAGCTACTAACTTGCAAAAAGTATGCCCTGCCAATAACCACCAAAACAATGGCAAATATCAAAAAGACCAAAAAATATATTCTTGGATTTTTTATTTTTCCTCCCAAAGAGCATTGGGAGCCAATTCCATATTTTTTATTCCTTTGCGCATTGGCCATTTTTATTTTATCGCAACAGTGTTATTAACTTCTACATAGCTCACGTTGACCGGACTCACTAAATTGAAATCTTGAGCCGATTTTTCAATTACATACATCGAGCGCAGCTCCATCTCGTGAATCTGCATCTGTTTATTTTCTTTTTCCAGCTCGCTAATTTTATTTTCCAGCTCTTTTATGTCATAACCCTTAACAGCCAAATCGTTGACTTGAAACAGATAAAAAGCACTGGAGAAAATTACCAAAAAAATCATCAAAAATCCTGCACTTGCAAGACCAATTCGGATACTTCCCTTCTCGCCCATGCCAATTCTCGTTTGCACAGACTTATCGGATTGCAATTTTCCGGCCACTCGCGCGCGCTCCGCTCCGAAGCCATGTTTATTGATGATTAAAATCTTTGCCATTTTGTTTGTTTTTATTTTTGCCTGCCCCGTGTGAGCGCAGCGATTTTACGGGGCCTGCCCCGTGATTCCGAAGAAATTTTACGGGGCTTTTCTCCTAAACCTTTTCACAAACCCTGAGCTTTGCGCTCCGTGCGCGTGGATTATCTTCCACCTCAGCAGGACCGGCCACTATCGGTTTTTTTGTAATTATCTTTAATTTTGCCAAATTGCCACAAAGACAGACTGGAAAATCTTGCGGGCAAATGCATCCCCTAGCATTTTCCTGAAAAATTTCTTTCACAATTCTGTCTTCTAGTGAGTGAAAGGAAATGACCGCGAGCCTTCCTTGAGGCGCAAGGGCCTCAATTGCTGCGGGCATAAACTGCGTCAAACTATCCAATTCTCTATTAACTTCAATTCGAATGGCTTGAAATGTTTTTGTGGCCGGACTAATTCTCCCATGTCGGTAAATATCCGGGACATGTTTTTCAATTATCTCCACTAATTCTTTCGTATTTTCAATTTTATTATTTTTTCGATATTCCAAAATTCCTTTCGTGATGCTCCTATAGAATTTCTCTTCCCCATAATCTTTGATTACTCTCTCCAGCTCTATTTGACTGTACTCATTGACGACTTTCCGCGCTGTCAGCTCTTGAGACTGATCGAATCGCATATCCAATGGCGCATCCAATTGAAAACTGATTCCTCTCTCCGAGTCCTCCAGTTGATCAGAAGAATAACCAATATCCGCCAGGATTGCATCAACTTTCTTAATTTTTAATTCTTGTAATATGTTCTCCAGATTCCGAAAATTATTATGCACCAAAATGACATTTTTTATTCCTTGCTTTTCTAGCTCCTTTTCAAACCGCGCAATCGCTCCGGCATCAGCATCAATAACAATCAATCTCCCTTTCTCTCCTATTATTTTCAATATTTCGCGGGCATGCCCTCCGCCGCCAAGCGTCGCATCAACCACCACCGCACCTTCTTTCAAATTTAATGCTTCGATACTTTCTTCCAGTAATACTGATTTATGGATAGACATTGCAAATTTTTAATTTTTAATTTTTAAATAATTTTTAATGCTCAATTTTAAACATTAAAAATTTGGATTTGTTTATAAAAATTAAAAATTACAAAATTAAAAATTCTCCTAGTATACTCCCAACTTGCCTAATTGTTCAGCAATCTCATCAGTATTTTTTTCAGCGCTCTTTTTGTATTCACTCCACTTAACTTCATCCCAAATTTCCAAACGATTATAGATTCCAGCGATAATCACATTTTTGTCAAGATCGGCATATTCTTTCAAATAATCAGGAATGAGGATTCGGCCTTGCTTGTCAGTTTCCACATCCGTTGCGCCAGCAAGCATCAACCGCACAAAGCTTCGCGTACTCGACTCCCCTACCGGGATAGCTCCAAGTTTTTCTGCCAATGCTTGCCAAACTTTCATCGGATAGACAAACAAACATTTGTCCAACCCCCTCGTCACAACAACTTTATTTTTCAATTCATCGCGAAACTTGCTTGGCACTGCCAATCTTTTTTTTGGATCAATCAAATGTTGGTATTCTCCGATAAACATAGTATTTCCCCACTTATCTCCACTTTCATTGACGATAAATCTATTTTACCCCACCCGCGCGCACTCGTCAACACATTTAGCGCAAACTAATATTACCCAATCTAAGCCTTTTTAAAAAAAGTTATCCACAGGATGTGGACAGAAACCAGCAATTCAAAAACCACCATCAGGTGGTTTTTAAATTTCTCCGTTATTTTAGTTTTATATCTCAAAGCAAAGACTCCTTATTGCAATCACAATTGTTACAATAAAATTATCGTCTATTTGGAGTATTGCTTTTTGTAGGCTTTGATAATTTTCTTAAGTAAATCTTTTGGCTTAGCTTCGAATTTTTTGAAACTACTAATATTTTCTCGATTAAAATGCAACTGCCCCTCGCCCTCATTTCCCCGATGCTGTCCTTTGGAATAATATTTATTATTCGCAACATCCTTGGAAGCAAAAACCCAATATTTAATCACATCCCGCCAAACAGCAACCCAAACAAAAACATCACAATGCCCCGGCTTTATTTGTTGAAAATTCATATCAAATGGCTTTTTTGAATTCCAAGCGAGAGCTTTAATAAAGAGTGGCTCATCACTCTTAGCATCAACCGCCCGAGAAGCTTTTACTTCTATTTTTATATTCTTCTTCTTTTGCTTGTAAAAGAAATCGTATTCATTATCGAAACCCGGACATTCTTTTTTTGTTGGTTTTTGTATCTCAGGAGCAATGGCATGAATATGCGATTGCGCCCAAGTAGTTTCAAATTCGTTAAACGACTCATATTTCTCGTAAATATGCAGGCATTCATTCGTTATTAAATACTCATTTCTGATTTCCAGATAATCGCTTAGTTTTATTTTGCCCTGCTCTACTAAATTCAAAATGACATATTCATATTCATTGAAAGGACGAATTGAAATAGAATTTTTGAGATTATATTCTTTATTATTTTTATTCATAATTATTTTTGAAAAATAAACAAATGCTCATGCATGATTAAAAGAAAATTACTCTCTTTTGATCGATTAACCCAAAAGCCAGTTGCTTTGCAATTATGCTGTCTTTTAATTATATCCTCTTTCAACTCAAACCCTTGCTTTAAAAATTTCTCCATAAACTTAAAGGCGAGCGGCTGATACATCTTATTTCTCCTCGTGTCTCCCATTAGGATTGCACAATATTTTCCCGACTTCAAAACGCGATATAATTCTTTCGCCACTACTTCAATTTCATTCACAAATAATTCTATGTCGTGGATATGAGATAAGCTAGATTTATCCCCTAATCTTTTTACATCAAACTACGCTAATAAATCATCATCAATTCTCCTATTACAATTTATACAAAATAGTTCCTGCGATTCAACGCACTCATCTCCATGAAAATCCTCCATCTGGCTAGTCCTTAAATCGCAAGAGTAATAATGAGCTTCTTTTTAAATGACACTAAATTTGCTTTTCTAAAGATTCATCAGTGATTTTTTCCAAAAATCCCTTCGCCATTAGCCCAAGCGTTTCTTCATCCAAGTTTTGCAGATTTTCCCATAGCTCAAACGTTTGGTATTTTTTGTCAGATTTCATCAGTTCCCATTCGCTCGGTTCAATTTCGACAAAACAATCATCTTCCTCTGTGTATTCTTTGCACATCAACAAAAATGGAAAATAAAAATCCTTATGCCCATTGAGGTATTTCAAAATTTTAATTGCCAGCTCTCTTGAAATTTTCATAAAATTGAACAGAAACTTATTTCTGATCAATTTTTGATCGTTTTTGAATTTATGTCAAATTGCTAATTTATAGCACCCACGTGAGACAAATTCCAAATATCCCTTGTCCCGTAAAACCTGCAATTGCTGGCGCAATTTGTCCTTGATAAAGTTATTCTCTGGGTACCTTTCTTTTAACTCTTTTTCGAAATAATAAACTTCGTCCAAAGAAAATTCCTTCTTTCCAATTTTGTCTATACAACGCATAGTATCCAAAATCCAACCCTTAGAAGCAAATTCTTTTTCATCTCGTAAAAACAAAGTCTTTTTCCAATTTTCCAAGACTTCTTTTTTTGTTTCAATTTTTCCATTTTTAACGTAAAATATTTTTCCTGTTTGTGGAATATCTACAAGAGAAATATTGCATCCAATCCAGCCGGCACGCCTAGCTGTTTCGGAAAGTGGTTTTCTTTTCTCAATTATTTCAGGAACAAAAAAATGCTTGGGAATTACAAGAAAGTTCAAAACTTTAAGTTTTTTTAAATCATAATTCAGAAAAAAGAAATTGGGATTATTATCACTTCGCAATCTCTCAATCATCGTCCGATAGGCACCGTCCACTATTCTATCTCCCATTGAATCTTTTTTGCTTTTAAGTTCATATTCTTCCTTGCAACTATTACAATGGAAGTCGGCAACCGGCCTATTATTCTCAAAGTGATTTACAGGACAGCCACAAGCAGGACAAAAAATTTCCCTACCAACCCAATCTTCGCTCATCACTTTAATTTTCTGCGATGAACTGTTGTATTTCTCGGCAAGCTTTACATTAAATGTTGGTTGCATAAAAAATCACACATAAATTGGATAAATCCCCAATTTCACAGAAAGATTTTGAAGTGTTTTTTGTGTCATATTTTTTATGCTAAAATGATACCCTATCACCATTTTAGCATATCTTAATTTTTCGTCAACAAGCTATCCCGCCTTTCTATTCTAACTTAAATCACCCCTCTCTGCAAAGAAAATTTTCACTTGCACAATAATCCTAAAAATTGTATAATTATTTCATAAAATAAAAATACTAAAATAAAACAAAGATGGAAGAGAAAAATATTAATGATGATGCAAAAAACGCGGAGAAAATTCAAGCGCTTCGCGATATGATTTCAACCGCTGAGACGACGCTCCAAGGAGCGAAATCAATGCTCTTGCAACTAGAAGGCAAAAAGAAAGCCGGCCGCCGCAGAAAAATTGAAGATACCGATGATAATGAAAAAGTAATCGAAGGAACTTTTGATGGGCAAATTATGCTGGGCACCGATGGCAAACAATATCCCGTTCCCGCCAACTACGCTTCAAAATCAAAACTGGTCCAAGGCGATATGATGAAACTGTCGATTACAAGAGACGGTTCTTTTATCTACAAACAAATCGGACCAATCACAAGAAAAATGGCTATCGGCACAGTCAACCAAGACATTGATGGAAACTATTTTGTCGTCGCCGATGGCAAAGCTTACCGCGTTCTTCTTGCCTCAATTACCTATTTCAAAGTTGAACCGGGTGATGAAGTGACCCTAGTCACTCCACGCGACATTGATTCGCAGTGGGGCGCAATTGAAAATCTTTTGCAAAAATCGCGTGAAAAAATAACCTCAACAAAAAAAGAAGTAACCCAAGACATTGGCGGCTTTCGCAAAATTGATGACATCTTCAGCGATAAGCCAGCCCACGCCGAACCAGTCGCAGAGGAAACACCTAAGACCGGAAAAGAAACAACACCAGAAAGTGTCAACTCTTCCGCTATCGACGAATGGATGCCCGATCTTGAAGAACTCAGAAAGGAATTAGAAAACAAATCTAACGAATAAAAAATTTAACTAAAAAGACTTATGCAAAAACCATAAGTCCTAACTTCTAAGAACAATTATGGAAGAAATCAAAATGACAAAGAAGGATCTTTCCTTCGCAACCGGCGCCGGACTTCTTATCGGCCTTCTGCTTTTACCAGTCCTCAAAACTGCCAAACCGGAACTCTACGCCATGCTTTCACTTTGGATCGTGCCCTTCTTTCTCATTGCCACGCCATTCGGACTAACTATCACCTACTATATTGCCAAAAAAATTGCTGTTTTTTGGCAACTGGGAAAATTTGTCGTAACTGGAGTGCTTAATGTGCTGGTAGATATGGGCGTCCTATCAATTCTTATCGCTTTTTTTCGAAGCTCATTCCAGATCAATGCAAAAGATGTTGTTTTTGCCGGACTTGGCTTTCTGACATTTTACTCCCTCTACAAAGCAGGTTCTTTTATCGTCGCCAACATCAATAGTTATCTCTGGAATAAGTATTGGACATTTGGGCAGACTAGTGAGCATAAAACAGAATTTTTGCAATTTTTCTTGGTCAGTATTATTGGTTTTGTGATAAATGTCGCAGTGGCATCATTAGTGTTTAAACTTGGCCACCCAACTGGAGACCTTGCGCAAGGCCAATGGGGCTTGATCGGCGCCGCCATGGGAAGCATTGTCGGCTTGGCTTGGAATTTTATCGGTTATAAATTTATTGTTTTCAAAAAATAGGCGTTTTTAGCCTTAAATCCTGCTCCAGCGGCAGGATTTTTCTTTTTGAAAAAATAGTGTTAAGCTAAAGCTATCAAGAGTGTATTGCTCTTTGAATTAAATTTGTCATCCTGAGCGAAGTCCTGTACTCAGGACGCAGTCGACCGCGTGTCGCCAAAGCTTTAGCGGTGGAGCAAGGATCTACTAACTGTACCCAAAAGCTTCCTACCTAACAACAGGGCTTGCGATAACAGAGAATAGATCCTTCGACTTCTCCGCCAACTGGCGGATTCGCTCAGGATGACAGAGCTCAGTTGTTTTTAAGCAAACGTAAGTTTTGATTTGATTTAGTTATTTTGTTATTTAAATTTGATTTTAAATTTCAAATTTAGAATTTTAAATTTGCCCTTATGTCCCAAACCCTTTACCGCAAATATCGTCCAAAAAATTTTTCGGAAATCATCGGTCAAGCGCATATTGTGCGTACGCTTTCCAATGCCATCAAGAATAATCGGGTTGCTCACGCCTATCTTTTTACCGGTCCCAGAGGCACCGGGAAAACAACCTTTGCCAGAATTTTTGCCAAAACCATCAATTGCCAAGACAATAAAGATGTTAATGCTTGCGAAAAATGTCCGGCATGCCTCGCCATTCAATCCGGGCAATCGCTCGACATCATTGAAATTGATGCCGCCTCAAACACCGGCGTGGACAATATCCGCGAACTGAAAGAAACAATTGCTCTACCGCCGACACTCTTGAAATACAAGGTCTATATTATCGACGAGGCCCACATGCTTTCGACCGGTGCATGGAACGCGCTCCTCAAAACTCTCGAGGAGCCACCCGCACATGTCATTTTTATCCTCGCCACCACGGAAATTCATAAAGTTCCCGCCACGATTGTTTCGCGCTGTCAAAAATTCGATTTCCCCCGCTGGCCGATGTCCGACATCATCGAAAAACTAACCCTCATCGCCAACTCAGAAAAAATTACGATCGAAAAAGAAGCCTTGGAAATGATTGCGCTATCGGCCGAAGGTGGCATGCGCGATGCCGAATCATTACTCGGACAAATTATTTCTCTCGAAGATCAAAATATTTCCGCGAAAGTTGTGGAAGAAATTCTTGGCACAGTAGACAAAAGTTTTATTGGCGACGTAGCCGAAGAGATTGTTTCCAAAAATACCAGCCAAGCACTTGAGAAAATTAACGAGCTCATTTCCGGCGGATATGACTTGCAAATTTTCAATAAAGCTTTGATTAATCATTTCAGACAGCTAATGCTTCTCAAAATTGATGAGAATTTCAAAAGCTACTTTGTGCGCGAACTGACAGAGGATAAGATTGAGAAACTTGTCGCGCAAGCCCAAAAAAGCGAGCTCGCGCAAATTATTGCGACCATAGATTTGCTGCTTGTCGCACAAAATAAAATATTTTCCTTCCTGCTTCCTCAACTAGCTCTGGAAATTGCGATCATCAAAGCCACGCAAAAATTTCCGGCACCAATTCCAGCAGTAAGTATCAAGTATGAAGTATCAAGTATGAATGCGGGGAATAAATCCACAAATAACCTATCAGAGGTCAAGCCGGAAATCACAATCCCCTTGCCGGAAAAAAAAATTGAACTTGCGTCAACAGAGCTACCACCAACTAAAATCACTGCCATAAACCCGGATGTGGAAATCGACCGTGACCTGCTAAGAAGCCGCTGGAACCGCCTTTTGATCGAAATCCGTCCCTACAACCATTCTCTCTCCGCGCTCCTTACTAACTGCCAAGTTTTGACAACTGAGGGCAACGTCATCACGCTTGCCACGCCCTATGAATTCTACAAAGAGAAACTGGACGATCCGCAAAATCGGTTGACAATCGAGGAAGTTTTTAGTAAGATTTTAGAATTGGCTATTCGCATCAAAGTAGTCGTCGACAAGACCCTCGCGCCGGTTCAAAGCTCCGCCGCTGATGATGAAATCAAGGAGGCCAAAGAAAAAGAAAAAACCACCCACGAACAATCTTCCCTCCTCTCTTCGGCAATGGAGATTATGGGCGGGAAAATCGTGGAATGATTTTGTATATATTTGGTATCTGGTATTTTGTATTTTCATACCAAATACAAAATACTAACTACTAATTGGGGAGTAGCCAAGCGGTAAGGCAGGGGCCTTTGAAGCCCCCATGCGAAGGTTCGAATCCTTCCTCCCCAACATATTTGAAAAGTCGCCATTTTTGGGCGATTTTTTCATTGCCTCATATGGCATTTTGTAGCTCGCATAAGCGATTTCTCGGTCTTCAATTTCAAGGTTCCAAAGTAGCTTTTCCAACACTTTACGCTTTTTAAAATTTTCAGCCTCCAAAAATTCTTTTTTAGCTCTACTGGCTGATAAAAAGACTTCTTTGGTCTGTTCCAAAGTATCAAAGCTCGTATTGTTGCTTTTATCAATTTTTTGCAATTGTTGTTTTAGGGCAATTTCTTGATTGTTTAATTCCTTTATTTTTGCCCCGTAAACCTCGTCTGTGATGAGTTCGGCCAACTGGTTATCCAAAAGCCTCGATTGCTTCTTAGCGATTGATTCGAGCTGTCTAGCGATATTCTCCTTGGCGTTGTCTTTGTAATTTTCGTTATTCTTCATTTTCTCCTTTTTTGCCTCATAAGCAATTTCGATAATTTCCTCGTTAAAATGGATCTCGTCAAAAACGGTCGCCACGATGCCCTCTAAGTATTCAGAACGCATATATTTTTTATGTTCCTCGCAAAGTCCCTTCCCATTCGTGCAGTAATAATACTGGTGTCCTTTCTTAACACTAGCAGTCAAAGCACATCCGCAAGACCGACAACGAAGAAATCCCCTGTAAGGGAAAAATAGTTTTTGCTTTTTGCTGTGCGTTTTACCGAATAGGATATTTTGTGCGTCATCAAAGATTTGTTTGGAAATTACCTGTTCGTGGCTCCCTGGATAATATTTGCCGTCCCGAACCATAATGCCGTAATAGAATGGATTGCGTAAAATTTTATGAATTTGATTTTTGTGAACTTTAAAACCAGTGCGAGAACGAAAGCCTTGAGCGTATAAAATATTGGCAATATCTTTAAGACTATGACTTCCCGAAATATACAACTCAAACATCTTGCGGATAAAAGGCGCACGGATTTCATCAATTGAAATTGTCCCCAATCCTTTATTATTCAAATATCCCAATGGTGCCATACTCGGCCAACCACCACTTTCTAGTTTTGCCCGATTGCCACGCTTCACATTGACACTCAAATCATCGGAATATTTTTTGCCTACGCCAAAATCAATTAAGAGCATGAATATATCCATTGGATTATTCATAATTATTTTATCAATTGTTCGAATCTCTTTAATATTCCCATTTTCTAAAAGTTCAATAACTCGACCTCCGTCAATGACATTTCGAGAAAGGCGGTCAGGTTTCCAAGCGAGAACAACGCAATCTTTTTGCTTGCTGATAAATTCCAGCATTTCATTAAAAACAGGTCGACCTATTTTCTTGGCCGACATCTGTTCCTCATAGATTTTATCAATCTTAAGTCCCGACTTTTCCGCCATACGAGAAAGCTCGCTTATTTGTGCTGGAATGGACATTGCTTGTCGGTCTTCTTGCTCGGTAGATTTTCGGGCGTAGAGAATGTATTTCATGATTTATAACTTACTAGGATTATTTGATAAAAGCAAGCAAGTCTTTTTTTGCCTCCTGATGTTTCGTCATGTCATAGCGACGATAGACAATTATTCCGCAATGGTCTCGATGGATTATTTTTTTGTAAGGTCTGATATTATCTGGCATAAATTCAGCCACAAATTTAACTACACTTTCGTTATAAATGGTGCGTGGCTTTTTCAAATTCATACTTGCAAAATAACATTTTTGACCGTACAAACGCTTATCGTTAATATTTTTTGTCATGTATTTGCAGACATAAGAACCAAGATTTTTAACTTTGTCTATTTTTTTTGAATTAACCGATCCATGACCCCATAATTTTCTCAAATTGTCATACATGTGTGGAATGAATGGAAGGTTGAAAAACAAAGTATGATAATGAACGGCACCACGTTCTTGAAATTCAATAACAGAAATATATTTCAAATGACTTTTTTCAAGTTTCAATGAATAATTGAATTTTCGGATAAATTTTGTAAATTTGGCATTAGCTTCTTTCACTTTTGTAATATTTTCTCTGAAAGTAAACGTAAGGAATCTAGGTCTAAATTTACCTCCGTCGCATTGATCTAGATTCGCATTAATTAAGCGTTTTACAGTACCCTTGGCACGAAAAAATGAGCTTTCAGTTCGTGTCCCATTTTTTGATCTAGTTGCGTTATTTCTAGTTAGTCGTTTTTGCTGTGGCATAGGTCCATGCCAAATTTCATTTTCAAAATCATAAGTTTCAAAAATATCACCTGCTATAGTAATTTTGGATTTAGTGAACATATATTTTATCTCATTAAGTGTTTATATAAACTAGTATAACTATGCGGCTACGCCGCATGCGTGCCTTACGGCACGCGTTGCGTCATTCTCGCATAGAATTAAAGACGATAAACAAATCAGCCAATGAATCTAGATATTCATCAGCTTGATCTTCGGAAATCGTCAAATTATGGTATTTCCAAAAATACTCAATAAGACGATTGATAAGTTTTTGACTATATTTTCTTGGCATTTTCCCGAATTTAGTAATTTCGGGAAACAAAAAAGCCAGCCGTTCAAATTGCTGGTTTCTTAATGGTAAGATGATTTTTACACACACATTAAGGACAGTTCAATCTGAACAGAGTCCTTCCCATAAATGGTGTGTGGATCTTAACTATTTTTTCATGCAAGTCTCGCTTCTTGCAAGCGTGTAACGTGATCCTGCGTTACATAATATAATTCACCTTAATAAATTTAACAGGGAATAAAGGTTTTTAAGTTTCCACAGCTAGGCTACAGCAAGAGTCAATTTTTGTCAATACTTTTTTATTTTCCTGATTTTATTCGATTATCTTGTTTACATAACATTTGGCAATTTTCAGAGATTGTTTTACCACCTTCATGCCAAGGTTTAATGTGATCCGCTTCCATCTCATCTAGTTCAAAATGTTTTTTACATTTTACACAAATACCTTTTTGTTTTTCGTATGCCTCTCTCTTTTGTTTTTCCGTAAAGGCACGAATATTTAAGTATTTTTCGTTTTTAGTTAAAACATATTCATAGATACCCGATTTTTTTGTCACATCTTCATCTTGCATTAATTTTGTTATCTCTTTATCAAATTTTTTTGAATCAAATTCCTTGTCTTTGAACTGATTGTATAGAATACCAAAAGAAACGCCTCTCATTTCTTTACGATAATTAGAAAAAACTACTTTTATCCAACTTATAACACTTTGAAAATATAGCCACAATTCATTCGCATTTGGCTTGTGTTGATTATCAGCCATATATTTTTCAATGTTACCATTACTCAACCAACTAATTGCAGTCTCCAAATAATCTTGACGAATTGGTGAGCCATTCAGATAATCACTTCCCATGCTATACGCTGGACAACCTGATTTACTAAAATGTCTTTTTGCATCCGTGAGCCAAGTCCCAGTATAAATTGCATTTCGGAGTTCCTGATCAGTAAGTTTTTCACCTGCGATGTTTATAGTTTTGAACCAATCTAATTTTTCTTTATCATTTCCTTCGCAAAAATAAATCATCAATTTGAAATTCAAAATCTGCTCTTTGTCTGTATCTGTAAGATTATGAAAATACAAATTATTTAGTGAAAATTTCCCTGCAACATATTCACAAATACTGATAGTTCTTTGTTGTCCGTCCAAAACTTCAAAGGTGCCGTCTTCATTTTTTACCCAATACATAACATTTAGCGGAAAACTTTTTTGCACAGTTTCAATCACGGAGTCTCTTTGTTTGTCTTTATACACAAATTCTCTCTGATATTTTGGGCGAATATTTAATTTTCCACCATATCCAACAACACCTTCTTCATCATTGTTTATGTATTCATTTGAAACATCCTTAACTGAAATTTCTTTAAGTTCTATTTTCATAAGTTTGTATTGATTATTTACTAATTTTCTTATTCCTAATAATTACACGAGCATAAATACTTGAATACAACTCTCCCGTTTCAACATTTTTAAATGCTGGTGCCTTTTTGTCAGTTTTTGGATTATATAAGCGATATAAAGTTCCTTTAGCATTAAAAGTAAATTTTCCTGTTGGTTTTCCATCCTTATCTAAAATTTCCATTTGCTTATTACAAACAAAATCAATAGACCCTACGATACCAAGTGCAACTATTTCAAATTGCTCAGGATTATATTTGTCCATAAATGTAATTGGAACACCAATATTTCCTTCGTAATCAATCGGAATATCTTTTGTAATATCCACATTTATTGCGTCATAATTATCATATTTTGGATAATCTGTTTTATTATATTTTTTAAATAAAATTAAATCCTCATGTCTTTCCTTATAATCTAAATTTGTAAACCAACGCACTCCTTTTACTCTGATATACTTATTGCCATTTTCGTCAATTCTACTACTCGCCGCATTCAAGGGATAATATTCAGGAACCATAAATTCTCTATCTCCACTATGAATGCTATGACCGAGCCAAATTTTGTTCTCTTTAATTAATTTAAAAATTTCTTTATATGTCAGTGCGTTTAAATTTCCAAGTATTACAAATTTTTTATTGTATTCAACTAATTGAGCAACATATTCACGAAACAAAGAAAAAGGCGGGTTAGTGACCACGATATTAGATTGTTTCAAGAGTTCTATACATTCAGGGCTTCTAAAGTCACCATCCCTATTTAATTCCTTGATACCAATTTCATCAAGATCGGGGACTTTATCTCCGTTTTTGTCACCAGTGTATTCGAGATAGATAGCCTTTTCAGAATTATTTTGACTAAACAAGTCAACACTTTGATTTTTATAACAAGTGGTAATCAACTTTTTAAGTCCTAAAAATTCAAAATTATAAGAAAAATAATGAAAAAAATTACTTACCCTTGGATCATCACAATTACAAAATACAACCCTGTCCTTAAAGTGTTCTTTGTAGTGTCCTAACTCTCTTTCAATGTCAGATAATTGAGTATAAAACTCATCACTTTTTGAGGTCTTTGCTTTTTTTAAGTTATTATTTGAAGATTTCTTTTTCATGATGTATTTTTAAAATAGTAGATAATTCATTGCCCCGCTAAAAAGTAGGGATTGGGTCGATTAAGTTATATCTCTATTTTGCCCTATTTTTAGATAAAAATCAATATTTCAAATTAGCAATGTATTTGCTTTTTATACTTATTTAGAGTACCATTTTAGCAAGAAAAAAGCCTTTTATTTAACCCGACTATTATCTTAAAACTATGGAAAATGCTGAAAATATTACTCAAAACCTAGAACCCAGTACAGATAAGGAAAATTTAGTAGTGGAGGAAACTAAATTACTAGCAAACGTAGAATCGACTGACCCGTCTGTTTTAGAAGCGGAAGAAAAATTAGAAAATAAGTCTTCTGACAAAAAAGAAAAATCTACAACGATTGATTCGGTTCAAAAAGCTCGTTGCACTAGAGCAATAAATGAATTTAAAACTGAAGCCCAGGAAATAATTAAAAAGGCTACAGAATCTCAATCCAGGATTTTTGAATTGAGCAAAGAAGTTGAAGAAGTAAAGAAAAAATCTGACGATGCATTTAAAGATATTGAAGAAAAATCAAATACTATAAATACAAAAAATACAGAACTATTACAATTACATAAAGAAATTTTTGAATCAACTGAAGAAAAAGAATCCATTGAAAGCAGCATAAAAAAATCAGAAGAGGAAATAAAAAAGTCAACAGAAACAATTCAAGCAAAAAAGAAAGATTTAGACGAATATTACATTAAAATTTTTGGCTCAAAAAATGAAGGTGAAAATGAAGTTATTGGATTGAAACAAGAAATAGAAAAAAATAAGAGTGAGTTGGCATCTCTGTATAAGCAAGAAGAAGAAAAATTTAATGCTCTTTTCAAAAAAATTGAAGGACTTTTGCCTGGCGCAACTAGCACTGGGCTAGCTAAGGCATTTGCAGACCAAAAGAATGATTATAGAGTCCCAAATATACTATGGTCTCTATTATTTATTGCAACAATGATAGCAATGGCAGTTTTCGGTGTATTTACTTTAAAGGATATCACTGGTTCTGGAGAAATAAATTTTTCACTAGCTTTGTCAAAAATATTAGCTAGAACACCATTTTTTATAGCCGTGATATGGCTAGGATATTTTTCCAGTAAACAACAAAGTCAAAACAAAAGATTGGAGCAAGAATATGCGCATAAAGAAAATGTATCAAGGTCGTATGAAGGATTTAAAAAACAAATTAATGATTTAGAACAAACAGAAGAAAACAAAGAATTATCCCTAAGACTACTCGGAAATGTAGTTGACTCAGTTGGTCTTAATCCAAGTAATACTCTCGATAATGACAGTCATAGAGAGGAGCCACCATTGCTGGATAAGGCACTTTCATTTTTTACTGGTAGCAAGAAAGGAAATAACAATAACTCTGAAAATTCAACGAAATTAACCGAATAGCGGCACTTCATTTTGAACGATATAAGTTCCAACAACGTCCCACAACCTCAACAAAATTTTATGAGAAAAAATATAGCTAGGATTAAAATAAACAATGTTGGGCTAATAAGTCTTTATTACTTGCCGAATAATAGATCTTATCTCCTAGCAATTCCAAAAATGACTGTGAGAAATGGTTGTTTGGAAAGTCATTATAGCTTTCATACAAAAAACAATAGAATTACTGCTAAAATTACAAGAGCAGGAAATTCACTCGAAGATTTCAATTTGTTCAGAGAAGAAGCAAAGAAAAAAGGGCTTTCTGTTACCGAAAAAGATATAGACCTACTGAGGGGAAAATATTTAGGGAAAAATGAGCTGGCTAATAAATTAGCTCACTGGCAATATTTCTCTTATAATTTCTTGCATGATGACTTTTTGAAAAAGACAATTGCGAAGACTAAAACAAATGATAGTGAATTTAATAAGATAATTAATTTATATACCACAAAAAATTTACCAGCAATTTACATTGCTGTTTATATCTCAAAAAATTTAAAAGTAGATTCAAAAACACTCGTAAGTGCAGTGGCGAAGCATCCAATACATAGAAAATATTTTATAAAAGATCAAGAAGAAGGAGATGTTTATACTTTTTCAATATTGGTCAAGCTTACAGAAAAATTTATAACAAGAAAAATGAATTAAGATGTCTCTTCAGGTAATAATTACAATAATATCTTTACTACTCGCTTCTTTATTTGGGGCTTTTTCTATTCCACAGATGTTTCCCGAGATACTCAGTCAAAGTATTCTTAACAGAATTATAATTTCTCTTTTGCTTCCCATAATACTAGGGCTAGTCATTTTGTTAATATCTACTTTTCCTAGATGGATAGGGTATGTTAAAAAAATTAGTAACAAGTTAGCATATATTTTATTTTTGCTAATTTTTCATCCATTTGCTCGAGTTGTATATTTAACGATTATTTTGTTAGCAATAATTTTTGTAAGCAATTTCAATTACTTAATAATAGCATTGAGTGCAATAGCACTCTTGATATTTTTGTGGAGCTTGAAACAGTTTCCTTTACAAGAATTTAAAAAGAATAAAAAGGAAATTATTTTCGAAGATGATTTTGTAAGCAATAAAGGGTGGATAATGAACTATTGGGGAACCACTAATCCAGACAAGACAAATAGAATTGAAAGTTCGATGATTATTTTTGAAGCAACTGAAAATGAATTGCTCCATCCAAATAAAGAATTTGGTGCATACATAGATTTAAAAAATGGCATAGACGAAGGCTCTGCTTATGAAGTATCTTGCCTAGTAAAATCAGAACCTGGAACCACTATGAAATTCCAACTCTGGCTACATGATAATGTTATTGGCAATAATTCTTCAATGAGAACAGAAAAAAACCCTGCTCAATTAAAAACACCTGGTAATGATTTTGAAAAAATAAAACTTGAATTCATTGCAACTGTAACAAAAGGCATAAGAATACATTTACATAATCAAGGTGGGGTGGGAAAAATTATTGTTGACAAAGTTACTGTTTCGAGGCTTATCTAATGCACGGAACTCACTAAATAGGTTCCAACAACATCCCACAAGCTCAACATTAAAAAAAACAGCATCTTAAAGTGCTGTTTTTTTATTTCACCACGGTCCGCATTTAGCGAACAGTCCACTACACCAATTGCACCAAAAAACCTACTTTGCTCGTATTAATCTTGTAGCACTCTTTGTAATTAGTTTAATCTTAATCATATGTTTGGCAATTATTACGGTCACATGGGAATGTTTGGTTTCGGCTTTGGGTTTGGCTGGATTTTCACTATTCTTTTTTGGGCGCTCATCATTTGGGCGATCTACGCTTTAATTGAAAATCTGACAGGACATAGCCATAATCAACACCACCACGACCAGCAAAATACAAAAATGTCTCAGGAAAATAGCGCCCTAAATATCCTTAAGGAGCGTTATGCCAAAGGAGAAATAAGCAAAGAACAGTTTGATCAAATGAAAAAAGACCTGGAATAGGCGAAAAAGTCCGTAGCGGACTGTCCGCTACGCTAAAACTTTACATAAAAAAAATTGATTTACTAAAAAACAAAAGAACCCAAAGATCGGTTATGATCTTTGGGTTCTTGCTTTTTCAACCAGCCTGCCAAATTTATAATATTTGGCTGGCCAATTCAGACAACTCCGAGCGTTCTCCTTTTTCCAGATTGATATGCGCGTACAGTTTTTGCCCGCGCATTTTTTCGATCAGATAGCTCAGTCCGTTGGATTGAGTATTCAGATAGGGATGATCGATCTGAAAAATATCGCCTGTGAATACCACCTTTGTATTCTCTCCGGCCCGGGTAATAATCGTTTTGACTTCATGCGGCGTTAGATTCTGTGCCTCGTCAACAATAAAATATATGTTCACCAGGCTACGTCCGCGAATGTAAGCCAGGGCGGATATGAGCAGTTTGTTTTCTTCCAGCAGCTTGTTAATGTCATCCCGCGAGGATTCGGATTTACCGGAATGAGACTTGATGACGCTCAAATTATCAAACAGAGGCTGCATGTAGGGATCCAGCTTGGATTGAATATCACCTGGAAGAAAGCCAATGTCCTTATTGCTGAGCGGTACGACCGGTCTTGCGAGAAAAATCTGACGATAATTCTTTTTGCGTTGCAGCGCGGCGGCCAGAGCAAGAAGGGTTTTCCCTGTGCCGGCTTTTCCGCTGAGCGTAACCAGCTGAATATTGTCATTAGTCAGGGCATCCAGGGCAAAGATTTGCTCCGCATTGCGTGGTGTGATGCCGTAGGCAGGAATCTTATCGACCCGGCGAATTTTTCCGCTAAAGGCATCGTACATAGCCAGAGCGGATCTATTGCCGTTTCTAAGAATAAAATATTCGTTGGCCACGGGTTCTTTTTCCAGAGGCAGATCCGACGGGTCCAGTTCAAATGGCGCTTCATACAGTTTATTTAAAACGATTCCCGGGATATTTTCAACAAGGCGCTTTCCTGTGTAAAGCGTTGAAATATCCTTGATCTGATCGCTTTTATAATCCTGAGCAACCAGGCCGACGGACTTTGCCTTGATGCGCAAATTGACGTCTTTGGTGACCAGAATAATTTGAAGGGATGGATTTTCTTTGGCGAGGTGGTAAGCGATGTTGAGGACGTGATGGTCTGGTCTGGATTCTGAAAAGCTTAACACAAGATCTTCATGGAATTTTCTGTCCAATCTGACCGAAATTTTTCCCAGGCCCGGACCAATTTGGACGCCGCCGTTGAACAGATGCTCACCACACAGTAAATCAAGTGTGCGGACAAATTCACGGGCATGAACGTTGAGAATTTCACCGCCTTTCTTGAAATGATCGAGTTCTTCCAGAACCGTTATGGGGATGATGACATCATCTTCCCCGAAGTGATGAATACAGCCGCTGTCATGAAGAATGACATTGGTGTCCAGGATAACCGTGGTTTTCTTTTTTCGTGGCATCCTTATTTCTCCTTTTTTTGTTGTTAAACAACGAAAAAATCCTTCTCCTTGCCTCAAGGCTAGCACACCGAGAGAAAAAAGCAATATAACAAAAGAGTCTGCCTTTTGGGCAGACTCTTTTTTATTCTCAATTGAACGACTATTTCAAAGTCACAGTTGCACCAGCTTCTTCAAGCTTCTTTTTCATAGTTTCCGCGTCAGCCTTAGAAACCTTTTCTTTAACTACCTTTGGAGCAGCATCAACCAAATCTTTGGCGTCCTTGAGGCCAAGACCAGTGATTTCTCGCACAGCCTTGATCACATTGATCTTTGAAGCACCTGAAGCAGTCACTTCAACATCAAACTCAGATTTCTCTTCAGCGGCTACGGCAGCATCACCAGCAGCTGGAGCTGCAGCCATCATTACACCGGCAGAAGCAGAAACACCGAATTTCTCTTCCAAAACTTTCACGAGTTCAGAAAGTTCCAAAACACTCATGGTTTCAATTTCAGTCACGAGTTTTTTGAATTTCTCAGGAACTTCAATGTCCTTCTTGTCCGCCGTAGCTTCAGCGGAGGTGGATTTTTCGTCTGTCATATGATTTTCTCTACGAATTACGAATCAGTTACGAATATACGAATAAACTCGCGATATTCTTTCAGATTGTTATTTTCGTAAAATATTTAAAATTAAACTAATTAACAAATTATTTCTTATCAGCAACGGCTTTCAAAACTCTCACAAATCCGCTCAAATTTCCAGACAATGTTCGCACAAAATTTGATACTGGAGCATTGATTGTACCGACAAATTTGGCTAACAGCTCATCTTTGGATGGCAATTTGGAAAGCGCGATCACTTCGTCAGTGCTAAGCATTTTTCCTTCCAGAACCCCTCCGGTCACCTTCAGCTTGTCGTTCACTTTGGAAAATTTGCTCATAATTTTCGCTGCAGCCACTTCATCTTTTGGCGAAACAGCTACGGCGATTTGCCCTTCCATTTTGAGCACATCCGCTTCAATCCCGGCATTCTTGAGGGCAATGTTAATGAGCGTTTTCTTGACCACCTTGAGGCTTACTCCTTCCACTCTAAGCTCTTTTCGCAAAGCCACCATGTCTTTCATGTTGAGCCCCTTGAAATCAGAAAAGACCACCGCTTTTGCGCCCTTTAATTTTTCTGATAATTCAGAAACAATCACATCTTTTTGAATCTTAGTTTGCATATACTTGTTTTAATTAAATTAAAAACTACGGCTGGGCCGCAGATTAAATTGAAAAGGAATCCTTTTCATATTTTCCTCAATAGGACTTATTGATGCCTATCGTCTGCGGAAAAAATATTTACTGTTTTATTGAAATTACTCTGTTTTAGCCTCTTCGGTCTTCTCAGCTACTACTTGGGCAGGCTCAGCTTCCATGGAGGTTTCAGCCTCTGCAGGTTTATTTTCTGCAACAACTTCCCCGCCTGCATCGCTATGCGAAGCATTGTGGGCAGGTTCTTTTGGCGCTTCCGCTACAACTGCTTTTTTGGGTAATTTTACTACTCGCTTCTTTTCTGAAATAACACCGTTTTTAACTAAAAGGTTATGCACCGTATCAGAAGTAGTTGCTCCTTTTTCCAACCAATATTTGATGCGATCAGTGTGGAGAGTTGTCTCTTTGGAATGCGGATTGTGACTGCCCAAGATTTCAACATGCCTTCCTCCTGGAGCGACCGTGTTTTCTTGAAGCATTATTTTGAATTGTGCCGTATTTCTTTTTCCCGTTCTTGCAAGTCGTATGGTCAGCATAGAGTTTTAAATCTTAAAAGCGTAAAAAACGCTTGTTTTCAGGTAATTTAGGTTACTTAAGATAGTTTAGGCCTTTTTGGTAAAATTGTCAATAGAGTGGCTAAATGCAGCCCTAAAAATGAACCGATGAGGCAAAATTTAGCTTAGACATCGAGATTTTTCACGCTCTTGGCATGGGTTTGGATAAAGCGACGACGCGGTTCTACTTCCGTACCCATGAGAATATCAAACATTTTGTCGGCAGCCTCCGCATCTTCAATCTTGACTTTCATCATCATTCTTGTTGCCGGATCCATTGTAGTTTCCCAGAGCTGCGTCGGATTCATTTCTCCAAGACCTTTATAGCGCTGAATTGTAATACCGGAAACTTCCTCCTTCACCTCTCCGTCCGCATCTGTTTCGATTACAATTTCCGAAGTAACCACCTCAGAATTTTTTGGCGCGGCCTTATCCGCTTTGTCCTTCCTACTTGCTTCGCTTTTCTTTTTCATCTCTTCGATAATCTTGTCTCGCCCCTGATCCGTAAAAGCATAATTAACTTCCTTGCCTTTTTGCAAACGGTAGAGCGGTGGTTGTGCGATATAGATGTGACCATTGCGAATTAGCGGTTCGAAATAGCGATAGAAAAAAGTCAAAAGTAACGTACGGATGTGCGATCCGTCGACGTCGGCATCGGCCATGATAATCACTTTGTGATAACGCAGCTTGGCAATGTCGAGACTATCCCCGATTCCGGCGCCAAGCGCGATAATGATTGGTTTTAGCGTGTCAGATTTGACCACTTTGTCCAGTGTCGCCTTCTCCACATTCACCAGTTTTCCACGAAGCGGCAAAATAGCTTGAAAACGTCGATTGCGTCCTTGTTTGGCCGAACCGCCAGCCGAGTCTCCCTCTACGATATAGATTTCTGATTGCGAAGCGTCGCGACTGGAACAATCAGCCAGCTTTCCCGGGAGCGTCATGCCTTCAAGCGCACCTTTTCTAATCACGGCGTCTTTGGCTGCTCTGGCTGCCAGACGCGCTTTGGAAGTGAGGGAAATTTTGGAAATAATCGCTTTGGCATTGTTTGGATGCGCTTCCAGATATTCCGCCAAAGCTTCCGCCGTTGCGGAAGAAACGATGCCACGAATTTCACCATTACCCAATTTCGCCTTAGTCTGTCCTTCAAATTGTGGATTGCGCAATTTCACAGAAATCACCGCGGTCAGTCCTTCTTGAAAATCTTCAGCCGTAAAATTATCATCCTTTTCTTTTAGCAGTCCTGTTTTTTTCGCATAGGAGTTAATAACACGCGTGAGCGCTGAGCGAAAACCCGCTTCATGCATTCCGCCTTCCGGCGTGGAAATATTATTAGCAAAAGAAAACACGTGCTCCTTGTAGGAATCCGTATATTGCACTACTACTTCCACGAGCGTATCCTCCTGCTCCTTGCGCGCATAAAATGGCATTTCATTTTTGACTACCTTGCCACGATTCAAAAATTTTATATAGGACACTAACCCGCCATCAAAAAGAAATCCATAAGCTCTTGGTTTTTCCACTTCGCGCGTATCATAGATTTTCACACTAATACCTTGTGTCAAGTAGGACTGCTGACGAAGATAGCCCAAAATTCTTTCCCATGAATAATTTATTTCCGGGAAAATTTGCGGATCAGCTTGAAAAATTATTTTTGTGCCAGTTTCCTTCGCTTTTCCCACCACGATCGGATCCTTGCTTTTCGGTTTGCCTCTTTCAAATTCCATCGCATATATCTTTCCATCACGCTTTACTTCTGCGCGAAGATACACTGAGAGAGCATTCACCACCGAGACGCCCACACCATGCAAACCTCCGGAAATCTTATACCCATTACCACCAAATTTTCCTCCGGCATGCAAAACGGTAAGTACCGTTTCCAAGGCGGATTTTTTGGTCTGCGGGTGTTTTTCCACTGGAATACCAGCCCCATTATCCTCGATTTCGATTATATTATCAGGAAGCAATTTGACAATGATACTGTCACAACGACCAGCCATCGCTTCGTCGATGGAATTATTGACCACCTCCCAAATCAAATGATGCAGTCCATCGACTGATGTTCCGCCAATATACATTCCAGGACGCTTTCTGACCGGTTCCAGTCCTTCCAAAACCTGAATGGATTTTGCGTTATAATCCCCGCCTGCAACGAGTGCATTTCGGGCAGGCGAAGCATTGCGGGCAGGACCGTTGCTTTTCTCCCTTTTTTTATCTTCTGCCATATAGTTCTTTAAATTTTAAATCTGAATTACTAAATTTTTAATTGTCAACCACTTAGTCGTCGTCTCTGCCGGAAAGAAAATAGAGCTCAATAAGAAATATACCAGCAACTATGAGCAACCCATCCCACCACAGAAGCATTCTGAGTCCCTGAAGAATGAGCAAGCTCGTTGCAAGAAGTGCCACAAGCACTCCTTGGCGCAAACTTAGCACAATATTTTCTCCCACAAGCTCTCCTCTCATTATCCGTCGGCGCAAGCGTAATAAAAAAAGATTAAAGAGAGCGCTCAAAAAGAGAAAAAAAGCCAAGTAAAAACCAACCCTGATCAAGACATTTCTTTCTGGATCGATTTTCATCACAATAAACCCCAAGGTCAAAAAGGAAAAGAGCCCGATTATTCTTAATAACCAAAGATAACCGCGTGGTACCATTTTATTATTTTTAGAGCAACTTTGAAGAAACTCGCCTTCGCGAAAGCTTTCGGCGTGGTAAAGCCTGCCTTCGCTAAAAGCTTTCGGCGTAGCAAAGCTCGCCTTCGCTTAGGCTTCGGCGTAGCAAAGAAAAACAAAAGCAAAAAGCTTGGTTTTTGCTTATCTCGCGCCTTTTCATTATAGCCTTTTTTGAAAAATCGTGCAAGTTAAAGTTTTTGATACATCAGCTCAAATTTGAAAGCATTACTAAGAGTTCCCGTTTCATTTCTCAAATATTTTTTTCCAAGTAAGTAACTGAGTTATTTGCATTTTTTCCACCGGAACTTCCAGCTGAGCATCATCCTGTCTTGTCGCGACAATCGCCTCAGCTTTCGGCTCAAGATGGTAGATGACGAGCGCGCCAAAACTTTCTTCTTCAGAAATGGAAAATTCCTTTGGACGTTTTTCGGGCCCCTCTCCGTGAAACGCGATAAGAAAATAGTTACCCTCCGTATAAACTGCCTGACCACTTATTGCCTTGTGATACATTATTCCGTCTTTTTCCAAATGATACCAAAAGACCGGTTCATATTCATGTTTAGCTATTAGGTATACCGGGTAACCATTTTGCCTTACGCGAGATTCAATATAGTCCAAAATGGCATATTGCTGAGCAAGGGTAATCCTCGCCGTATTGGGAAAAATATCTTCCATCTCTACGGTCAGTGGCTGCTTATCAACATTTTGCAGTTGCCAGAAATATTTCTCCAGACCCACTGTATTACCCGTAATAATTGCCAAAATTAAACCGATAGACAAAATAACGCCAACCGAACCAACTCTTTTGGCAAATAATTTTTCAAATAACAGCCCCAAAAAAATAAATGGCAAAAGACTTATCCCCAGAAAAAAACGCGGGTATATCGCATGATTAATCCGCAAAAGAAAAAACAAGTATGCCGTTGATATTAAAAATAATAAAGAAAAGAACAACAAAAAATCTCTGCGTTTTTGGTTTTTTTCGTTTTTTATATTTAAAAACAAAACAACCACTGCCACTGACAGAAAAACCAACGCAGCTACCCTCCAGGGATAGTCTTCCTTTCCTATAAAACCATACCCGCCCAATTTGCTACTGTCGTTGATGTGATCAACACCAGTCATAATCAAAAAATATTCAGAAGCGGTGTATTGAAATGTGCGAACCATTTTTTTTCCGAAAGTGAGATTTTTATCCCGTCCGGTACCCACTTTTTCAAAAAAATACTTGAAATTTTGTCCATGATTTTTTATGTCACTAATCACCATGGGCGCATATACTGCCATAATGATCAGGATGGCAAAACCCCAGACCCGCAGCTTGAAATGAGGACGCTTTAGAAACAAAAACAAAAATGCTACTGCGGGGAAAATGAAAAAAGCATTAAAATGAATTTGAGTCAGAATTGCCAAAAATAAAACACCGAATAAAAACCAGCGTTCTTTTTTCTTTTCATCAACATCAACACTACGCAAAAATGCATAGGCAAAAGCTAGGCTAAAAAACGGCAACACATTCGGACTCCAGGAAAAACGCGAATAAGCGACCAAATACAAGGAACCGGAATAAGCCAATAAAAGCAGCAAAGAAATAGCGGCAGAAAAATACCTTTTGCAAAAAAAATAAAAAAGCGGCAAAGAAAAAATGGAAAAAATCAAAACCAACATTGCGTGCCCCGAAGGCGTGTTGCCAAAAATCGTGGCGCTGAGATATTCCAAATAATAAAAAGCTGGTCCGAGACGAAGGGCTCTTCCTCCTCCCGCAGTCGGTCCAAGCAACGGAAGGCTGCTGATGCCATTTTCCACTGCCTGAGAAACTATCCGCGTATCGTAGACCTGATCAATTTCAAAATGCAACCAATCGGAAAAATGGTAAGTGCGCAAAAAAATGCCCAGCCCAATAATCCCAATGAGTGCAGCAAATTCCCACTTTGTAAGCTTAAATTTTTGAAGCATGGTTCTCGTTGATAAAAATATTCCGGGATTACATAATAATTACTCCGGATGAAGAAAAAATGAAGAAAGCGACAAACTCAGACAGAGAGAATGGGGAAACTCGCCTTAATTTCCGTTCCCACATTCAACTTACTGTTTATCACCAACTTACCACGATGACTCTCGACAATCTCTTTAATAATTGAAAGTCCCAGACCAGACCCACCCGCTTCTTCAGAACGAGCTTTATCCGCCTTATAGAACGCTTCGGTAATATGTGGCAAATCTTCCACTGAAATACCAATTCCGGTATCTCTGACTGTTAATTCCATCTGATTTTTATTCTTTTTAACCATCACCTCGACCTTCCCGCCTGGAGGGGTGTAGTCAATAGCGTTCTTGAAAAGATTGAAAAATAGCTTTTCCAAATCCAGCTGGCTCCCCTTGATATTGCCCTCTGCAATTTCAACAAGCACCAGCGCCACATTTTTATTCTTCGCCAAACTTTGAAAATTTTCCACTATTGTTTCCGCCAACTTCCCTAGCGCGATCTGTCCCAACTGCTGATTTGGCATAGCATTATTTCGAGAAAGAAAAAGAAGTTGTTCCACCATCCGAGACATTCGATCAATCTCCTCTATATTGCTCTTCACTAACACACGAAATTCTTCAAAATCTACTTTGCTTTTCCGCAAAATCACTTCGCAATCGGTTTTCATAATTGTCAGCGGTGTGCGCAAATCATGTGAGGCATTGGCGGTAAAGCGTCTTTGTTCTTCCAGTGTGTTCTCAATTGGTCGCAAATTTTTTCTCGCCAGAAAAAATGCCAGTCCACCGGAAACAATTAGAAGGATTACGTTCCCGATCACAAAGGCCTCCTTCACTTGCGCATCCGTTTTTTGAATAGCGGCTTGTCTCGAATCATGCCCCTTAAACTCTTCATCAATCGTATCTTTAATATTTTTTTGCAGACTGAAATAGAGGCCAACGCTAAAAGCGGCAAGAATTACCGCGATGATGAGCACGTAGAGAAAAGTGAGTTTTAGGCGCGCCCAAAGAAAAAGATTATTCTTTGAACCGGTATCCCACCCCATGAATCGTTTCAAATAATTTTTTGCCATCGTTCTTGCTAAATTTATTCCTTAAATTTTTCACATGCACATCGACAATATTGCTGAAAGAATCAAAAGCGAAATCCCAAAGCGCGGCAATGATTTGCTCTCTGGTCAAAACCTGCCCGGGGTGACGCATAAAATATTCTAAAAGCGTATACTCCTTGAGTGTCAGAGAAATTTCATCATCAAAATAAGTCACCTTTCTGGTTGCACTATTTAAATTTATCCCGTGTCTCATTAGCTCCAATGGCAAAACAGCTATTGGACGGCGCAAAAGCGCCCTGATGCGCGCGGTCAACTCTTCAAATGAAAAGGGCTTGATCATATAATCATCCGCACCTGAGTCTAGTCCACCGATTTTATCCTCCGTAGCATCCTTGGCTGTAAGCATTAAAATTGGGAGATTAATTTCCTTTTTTCGGATATTTTGGCAAACGTCCAAACCGTTTATTTTTGGCAACATCACATCCAAAATAACCAGGTCATAGTCCTCTTTGCGACTCTCAATTCTTGCTTGACCGCTTTCTCCATCAAACAACAGATCAACGATAAAGCCTTCGTTTTTCAAGCCTTTTTCTAGCGATTTGGCTAATTTTTGATTGTCTTCAACGATGAGTATTTTCATATTCTCCTATTATCATACGCTTAAATGAAAAAAAGGTGAAGAAACGACGGCCCGCCGATATCCATAACGAAAAAGACTGAAATAAAAATCAATCCACCTGAAAACGCGCGCTCTTTTTTGCCCACGTTTTTCCCGACAACACAATCCTTATTTTTATTTAGTTTTGTAAATCGCCACCACTTGCATCCGAGGTTGGCACGCCTGCTTTGGCTGAGCTTGGCTTTTGATTTG
>JAYSLY010000032.1:0-34257 GCA_043725085.1 bacterium | reverse complement strand
TAGAGGGCGAGGCGGATATTGTAGTCTCCGTTTATGCCTTTGCCATTATTGTCGGTGATCAGAGCGACCATTTCCATTTGTCTCGCAGCGTGGGTTTTGGGAATGGAGAAAGTGCAGAAAAGTAAGGCCAGGAAAAAGACCAAAGACAGTTTTTGGGAAATGTTAGCTATTAAAGCCCCCTCCCCGGAATTGGAGACGGTTTTTGGATTTCGCTTGGAATTTTTGGCGAAATGGTAAATTATGTTTTGGATAATAGCAAACAAATTCATTTTTATTTTGAAAATTTATAACTTACGGGACTTGCGCATTTGCCAAAAAATTATTCGCAAGCCTCGACTCATTCAGCTTCCCCATTATATATTTTTAGCTAGCCTCAGTATACCACAAGTTTTTTTTTTTGTGAAAAGCAAATAGTTAAAATTTGTCAATTGGCGCTGTGTATAATTTCCTCATAAACTGGGCAAAACCGCAAGTTGCTCGTTTGGTTTTCTCTTGCTAGAATAGATTAGCTATGAGTACGACCGAAAACAAAGATCTTAAATTGCCACCTCAAAACATCGACGCGGAAAAATCCGTGCTCGGGGCTTTAATGCTGGACAAAGACGCTATTATTCATGTTGCGAACCTCATCCGCTTGGGTGATTTCTATAAAGACATTCACAATATCATCTATGAAACAATGCTCGATCTCTATGAAAAAAGAGAGCCGATCGATGTGCTCAGTCTTTCTAACCGCCTGGAAGAAAAAGGACAACTCGATGCTATCGGCGGATCAAGCTATCTCGCCACACTCGTCAACACTGTCCCGTCAAGTTCGAACGTTTCACACTATGCCAAAGTCGTACAAAAAAAATCCACTCTGCGAAAATTGATTGAGACTGCCAGTGAAATTGTTGAACTCGGCTATCACGAGGAAGAGGACGTGGATAAACTGCTTGATCAGGCAGAGCAAAAATTGTTCGCCGTTTCGCAAAAATATATCAAGCAAGATTTCGTGCCGATCCGTTCAATCCTGGAAGCCGCCTTCAATCGTATCGATGAATTGCACAAAGGCGATCATCAACTGCGTGGAATTCCGACGGGCTATCCGGATTTAAATAATATCTTGGCCGGTTTTCAAAAATCCGATCTCATCATTTTGGCGGCGCGTCCCAGTATCGGAAAATCCACCTTGGCAATGGATTTTGCTCGCAATATTGCGGTCAAGGAAAAAATTGGTGTTGGTGTTTTTTCTTTGGAAATGGGCGCCGATCAGCTCATTGACAGGATGCTTGCCGCTCAGTCCGGTGTTGATTTGTGGCGCTTGCGCACAGGCCGCCTCAAAACCGGAGATGGTGATGATGATTTTGGGCGCATTGGCGAAGCTATGGGCATCCTTTCTGAAGCCCCGATTTTCATCGATGACTCCGGCTCAGCTAATATTATGGAAATTCGCACCATGGCACGCCGGTTGCAAATGGAACACAATGTCGGCGTCATCATCATCGACTATTTGCAACTTATGGAAGGCCGCTCGACTGGCGGGGACAATCGCGTGAATGAAATTTCCGAAATTTCCCGCTCCCTAAAACAACTGGCTAGAGAATTAAATATCCCAATCATCGCCCTTTCCCAGCTCTCGCGTAATGTGGAATCGCGCAGTCCGCAAATTCCAAAATTGTCCGACCTTCGCGAATCAGGATCAATCGAACAAGACGCCGACATCGTGCTGTTTCTTTATCGCGAAGATCGCGAGAAACCTGACACACCAAACAAAAACATTGTCGAAGTCCACATCGCCAAGCACCGTAACGGCCCAGTCGGAAAAATGTCACTCTACTTCGACGAAGCCTCAACCACCTTCAAATCATTAGAAAGAGTACACACAGAGTAAAATTTTTAATGTTTTAAAATTCAAATATTAGAAAATTATTTAAAAATTACAAAATTAAAAATTTTCATGTATCCCAAAAGTTTCAAAAAACTAATCGACAACTTCGCCGCGTTGCCTTCCGTTGGGCCTAAAATGGCTGAACGCTTAGTGTTGTTTTTGTTCAAAGCAGACAATGAAAAATTGTCTGATTTTGCCAAGAGTCTCGAGGATTTCAAAAAAAACTTGCGCCACTGCAAAAAGTGCTGGAATATCAGCGAGGGAGAACTCTGCGCAATCTGCGCCGATCATTCAAGAGACGTCAAAACGATTTGTGTCGTCGAAGACGCGCTGGACGTTTTTGCCATTGAAAAAACCAAAAAATATAACGGACTCTACCACGTTTTGGGCGGCGTACTCAGCCCGACCAAAACCATTGGCACGGAAAATTTGCATTTTAAGGATTTAGATAATAGGATAGAAAAAGAAGGTATCGCGGAGGTAATTTTGGCGATGAATCCCACAACGGAGGGAGACGCCACTGCTCTTTACATTAACAGAAACCTAAAAGACAGGGGTGTGAAAATCACCCGCCTCGCCCGCGGCCTCGCCACCGGCGCCGATATTGAACACGCTGATGAGCTGACACTCAGTTCGGCAATTCTGAATCGAAGGGAATCATGACTCCCAAGTGTCATCCCGCGAAGCCTGTCCTCGACCAGATCGGGGAGCAGGAATCCAGACACCTCGAGCTTAAAATAAAGAAAAACGAATTATTAAAATCCAAGACTTACTAAAATAGAGAACTTGCCTGACTCGCAGTTTTGTTTTTTAGAGTCAAAAATTAGCGGAACCTGGATTCCCGCCTTCGCGGGAATGACATAAATATAAAAAAGCTCAAACTATTCCGGTTTGAGCTTTTTCTTTTCTTATCTCAAAGAAAACCTTATACAATCTTCGTGATTTCCACTTCTGTAAAAATCTGTCGATGTCCAAACTTAACCTTGTAACGTTTTTTCGCTTTGAATTTGATTCCAGTCACCTTGTCGCCCTGTTCTGTTCTCAAAATTTTGCCTTCTACTTTCGCATCAGCTAAAAATGGCGTACCGACTTTAATTTCTTTTTCATCGCCCACAAAAAGCACTTCCGAAAAAACGATTGTGCTTCCGACTGCATCTTCCAGTTTTTCAATCTTAACTTTGTCTCCGACTTTGACCTTATATTGCTTGCCGCCGGTTTTGATAATTGCCAACATAATAATAAATCACTATATAATTAAAAAGCTTTAACTTAGCCATTGTACCGCATCTTTTGGCCCCTGTCAACAAACGCCCCAAGAAATCTAAATCTCCGGCCTGTCAATGCCGATGCTTGCCAAGAGTTCTGCCTGCTCTTCGCCTTCAATTTCGCGATATTCCCGCGTTTTCAGACCCCCGAGCTGAATATTCATAATCCGCACGCGTTTGAGCTCAGTGACGGATCGTCCCAGTTTTTCACACATTCTTCTAATTTGTCTTTTTTTACCTTCGGTAAGCACAATCGAAAAAGCCAAATCGTTGATTTTTTTCACTTCACATTCCCTGGTCCTATATCCATCATCCAAAACCACTCCTTCGGCCATATTTTTCAAAAACCCGGGACTGATTGTGCGGTCAACTTTGACCACATATTCTTTCTCATGATAGTGATCGGGATTAAGCAGGCGATCTGTCACGCGACCGTCATTAGTGAGAATGATGAGTCCATGCGAGTCCTTGTCCAAGCGGCCAACCGGAAAAACTTTTTGGGAATAATTGAAAATATCTTCAATACTTCTCTCCCCTTTTTGCGGACTATGAGTCACAATCCCGGCCGGTTTGTTATAGGCCAAATAGACCAACTTCTTGTTGCGGCGAATATCTTTGTCAATCGTCACCTCGTCAGTTTCCAAGACTTTGGCGCCAAGTGCCGCGACTTGTCCATTAATCTTCACTCGGCCGGATTTGATAATTTCATCCGCGGCTCGGCGCGTGCAAAAATTATTATAAGCCAAATATTTATTGATTCTGATAGGAAAAATTATTTCTTTTTTCATTGAGTTCGGTTAAAACACATTAAAGCATACTCTATCACAGATTGTTAATTTTGTCCACCACTTCATCAATCAAAAACTGTGCCGTTGAAGCGCCGGCTGCAATGCCAACCTTTTTGACATCCCTAAACCATTCCGATTGCAATTCCAAAGCACTTTCAATGTGCTTTGTGGGAGTTTTTTGCGCCTCACTTAGCTGCACTAATTTTCCCGTATTGCTGGAATTTTTTCCGCCAATCACAATCATAAGCTCCACCTCTTTTGCAAGCGCGGAGACTTCGGCTTGCTTGGTTGAGCTATCCAGACAAATTGTGTTTTCAACCACAAGACTTTTGGTTTTTTCCAGCAACTCCGCCACGACATTTTTCAAAAGTTCGGCTTTTTGCGTCGTCTGGCTGAGCACGCCAACCGTACCTTTGAATTTTAGGTTCTTGACTTCGCTCGCATCATGAACTATTTTTGCCAAATTATTTGCCCAAGCATTAATTCCAATCACTTCCGCGTGCTCCGGGTCACCGCAAATAACCACGTCATAATTTTCATCGTGAAATTTTTTCGCAACAAGCTGGGCGCGCCTGACAAATGGACAAGTCGCGTCTAAAATTTCTCCGCCCCGCGCAACAATCTCTTCCACAATTTTCGGATCAATTCCATGACTGCGAATGAGAAAAAGACTCCCCTTTGGAACATCAAAGGCACGCTTAACTGTGACCAATCCTTTTTGTCCCAATTTCTCAATCACTTGTCGATTGTGAATAAGCGAGCCCATACAATAGACCTTGCGCCCACTCTCCAGGGCTTCTTCCGCCATATCCACCGCTCGCCTAACCCCAAAGCAAAACCCGGCATGCGCCGCTATTTTTATTTCCATAGTTCGGAGATAGGGATTCGAACCCCAATTAACAGAGTCAGAGTCTGTTGTCCTACCGTTAGACGATCTCCGAAATATTATCTTTTATAATTCAAATCTGAATAACTTCTAAATCATATTACAAAACAGGCGCTTTGGCAAAAAAATTCAGGCCTTTTTGGGCCTGAATTTTGACTGTTCATAAAAATCCGCCTATTTCCCCATCTTCCTTCGAATGAAGGCCGGAATCTCCAATTCATCGTCATCATCTTCGTCGCTCAGCTCTTTATCTTTTTGAATGAAAGCCGAGGTTCTTTGAATTTTTGGTGGCACTTTTTCTTCAATGATCATTCTGGGTTCTTCGCGCACAGAAAAAGTATTTTGCAAATCATCTTCCGGTTCATCAATAGAGATTTCCGGTTCGACCAATTTATTTCTGGTCAGTCTTTCCATCGGTGACATTCGCGCCTCACTGACTCTTTCTTCATCAAAGCCAGTCGCCACAACCGTAATTTGCACTTCGCCTTTTTTGAGCGTCTCGTCCACTACCGCACCAAAAATCACTTTCGCATTCGGGTCAATCGCTTCAGTAATGATATTTGCCGCTTCATTGATTTCGAGCATTGTGAGATCGGATGAACCAGAGACATTGAAAAGCACGCCTTTCGCTCCGTCAATAGAAAGCTCCAAAAGCGGACTGTTGATCGCCGCCTTAGCAGCCTCGGCAGCACGATTCTCGCCTGTGCCGATTCCAATACCCATAAGCGCTGAACCACTATTACTCATAATTGCTCGCACGTCGGCAAAGTCAACATTAACGATACCCGGTTTTGTGATCAAATCAGAAATACCTTGCACGCCTTGCCTGAGCACATCATCCACAATCTTGAAAGAATTGATCAGTGTGGTTTTTTTATCGATAATTTGCAAAAGCTTGTCATTTGGAATAGTGATCAAAGTGTCTACGCGTTCTCGCAAGTTAGCCAGACCTTCTTCTGCAATCGCTCTTCTTTGCGCGCCTTCAAAACTAAAAGGTTTTGTGACAACCGCCACAGTGAGGGCTCCCAACTCCTTGGCAGACTCCGCCACAATCGGAGCGGCGCCGGTTCCGGTTCCACCACCCAAACCACAGGTTACGAAAACCATATCGGTCCCCTTGAGCACTTCTTGAATTTCGTCGCGATTTTCTTCTGCTGCTTGACGTCCAATATCCGGGTTCATTCCTGCGCCAAGTCCCTTGGTTAAGTTCTTCCCGATATGCACCTTCTCCGCCGCTTTATTGTGATGCAAATCTTGCGCGTCCGTGTTAATCGCCACAAATTCCACGCCCTTAATTTTTGTTTCGATCATGCGACTGATTCCATGTCCTCCTGATCCGCCGACACCAATCACCTTGATGCGTGCAAAAGTTTCTACCGGTGGTTTTATCTCTGCCATATATTTTTTAGGGATTAATAGAAAAATTTAAATAAACAAAAACACAGATTCTCCAAAAATCTATTTTAAAAAATTTTATTTTTTATTTTGGTTTTTCTCACTGCCAATCGGCATCGGTATTTAGCCTTCTTTTTGTTAATTAAATCTAGCATAATTACTCAATAAATGTCAAACAGGAAATTAAAAACGCGAAAGGATAGCCCCGGATCCAAAAAACAGCCTATTTTAGGGCAAAAACTTCCCAAACCATTTTTTTATATCTCCCATTTTTCCACCCATTTCCGTAATTACTCCGCCAACCATTTTATTGCCAAAACCGCTTCCACTTCTCTTTTGACCGGCATCTTCTTCTTGCCCCCAAAGAATAAGTCCGATTACTGTCGCGAAAGCCGGGTCATCGATTTTGTCCACAAGTCCGCCAAGAGGAGTGGGAAATCCGGTTTGCGACGGAAGGGCTAAAATACTCTTTGCCAAATCAACACAACCTGGCATTTTTGCCGTCCCGCCGGTAATCACTGCTCCGGCCGGAAGCAAGCGTTCCTTGCCAATCAATTTCAATTCCTTATTAATCATCGTGAAAATTTCTTCCAAGCGCGCTTCGATGATTTCTGCCACATGATGACGAGAAACAATTCCCTCTTCGCTAGAGTCCATCTGGGATAAGTCTATATTCTCCTTTTTGCTGATTTCGTGGGGGCTCGCGTTGCCAAATTCCAATTTAATTTTTTCTGCCACATCAATCGAAGTCCGCAGACCGATCGCAATATCATTTGTGATATGGTTGCCTCCAATCGGAATAACCGAGACACGCAACAAATCATT
Source organism: bacterium (assembly GCA_043725085.1). Lineage (GTDB taxonomy): Bacteria > Patescibacteriota > Minisyncoccia > Moranbacterales > UBA2206 > UBA9630. The sequence continues at coordinate 27,228 of JAYSLY010000032.1, read as the reverse complement.
TTCCTCGAAAACCGCCACAGATGTGGATCCGCCGCCAATGTCAACAAGAACCACGCCAAGCTCTTTTTGCCTCTTGGAAAGCACTGCCTTTGCCGCTGCAAGCGGAGAAAGCACAAAACTTTCCGCCATAACACCAGCCTCTTCAATGCATTTATTGAGATTTTTGATATGCGGCGTCGAACCTTCAATGATCATCGCATCGACTTCCAATCTCACTCCACTCATGCCCAATGGATCGCGAATACTTTTTTGATCATCCAAGGAATAGCTCTTGGGAATAATGTGGATAATTTCCTTATTGGCTGGAATGGAAATTGCTTGCGCGGCATTAATCACGCGCGAGATGTCATCGCTCACAACTTCCCCATCAGCTCGACCAACCGCAATCACGCCCTTGGAATATTGCGAAGAAATGTGATTGCCACCAATTCCCGCAATGACATATTTCACTTCTACGCCTGCAGTCCTTTCAGCAATTGCCATTGATTCATTGATGGATTTGATAATTTCCTCCAAATCAACAATAATCCCTCTGCGCACGCCAAAAGCCGGTGCCATTCCAACACCAATCACGCGTAAGTTTTCTTCTGTCGGGATAATCTGAGCAATTACCGTCCGAACATTCGAAGAACCAATATCTAGTCCGACAATTATTTCTTTCTTTGACATGCGTTCACTTTTATTTTTTAACTCGCAATTTAAATTATATTACATTTAGTCGCATCCGACAACTCTAAATCTTCCAGCTCGCAAAAATGTAGGGCAGAAAAATAATCAGACCGATGACAACTGCAAAAATAGCGGAAATAAGGACAATTGCCGCCATTAAATCCTTAATTAGCCTTGCATAAGGATGAATACGCGGCTTGAGAATATCCACCACTCTTTCCACGACGGTATTTAGAAGTTCCATGATCAAAACCCCGACAATCACAATAACAAGGGCAACTGTCTCCATCCGCGTTACTCCAAAATACACCATGGCGATAATTACTATGAATGCCACAGCTAACTCATTTTGAAAATTCTTTTCATTTCGTAAAATATATCCCAGTCCGCGAAAAGCACATGTAAAACTTTTGGAAAACTGCTTAATCCGATCCATCTTGATTATAATTTTAAAAATTATCTTTCTCATTCCTTGTCTCGCCATAGCCTTCAAGCGAAGGCGGATGCCACCGCATCTTGAAGAGCGAACATTTTTTTGCCATGCGCAAATCCAAGCAAATGCAAAACGCCATGGGCAATAATTCTTGCCAGTTCTTTTTGCAGCTCAATTTCCAAAGGGCACTCCGAGGCGGATTCTCTGATGTAATTATAGCATAAAACCAGTTCACCGAGAAATAACTCTGATTCGGTTGAGCTTTTTAGCATCTTGGCGTCTTCAAATTCACAAAAAGACAACACATCTGTTGCCTTGTCCTTTTTGCGATACTTTTTATTAATTTTTTTCATCTCAACTTCACAAACCCAAGCCAGACTTAGGCTGAGGCTTTTTTTCGCTAATTCCAAATAGCCACTTTTTTCCAGTGTCATTGTGATGACTTTTTCGACAAACGCTTTTTTTACCGGGCTTTTGTCAGTGTTATTGATTTCTATTGCTAGTTTCATGAGCTATCTTTTCCTCGCGATTAAAATTATATTTTTCCCATTCGCCAAAAAGCATTTTTCAACTTCAAAGCCGGCAAGAAGAAAAGTCTTGGCTAAGCTGTCTTTAGTATACACCCGATGATAGCGCTTGAAAACGCCGCCCTCGTTATTTTGAAATGGAATCAAAACATCGCAAAGACCATAGCCGCGATATGCTCCGACCTGAAAAATTTTTCCCAAAAGCGCACCAGGATTAAAAATATTTTTGCGCCTTTTTTTCTGCCAAAGATTCCAAGCGGTAATCACAATCGTTCCTCCGGGTTTTGTTATGCAGTAAAGCTCTTTTGCCATCTCCCGGGCATATTCTTTGGGAAAGTGATGAAAAACCGCCACGGAAATAATTCTATTGAAAAAATCCGCCGGAAATGCTAGACTGGCAAGACTCGCAACTTTGGAAAAGGACTCCGCATGTTCGGGATATTTCACTTTCGCCAAATCAATCAATTTTTGCGAAACATCCACGCCAACATAGTCGATTTTCTTGTTTTTCAAAATTTCCAAAAGCCGGCCATTGCCGCAGCCATAGTCGAGAATTTTGTCCCCATCCTGGACATAGTCAGCAATAAAGGCCAAATCACCCCAGAAATTTTTCCGCGTACTGGAAAACTTCTGGGCCATTCGGTCATAGCCGGATTCGGTTTCGTTTAGAATTTTATTGATAGTTTTTGACTGCATAGATATATGAATAAAGCTTACGACAATTTTGTGAAACTAGCAATGCAAGAAACGAAGAGCGCTTCTATTGATTTTTTGCGTGTCAAAAAAAATGTTTCCAAGATTTTGCAACTGCCCGTTCCCACCAATGCTGATTTGCGTGAGCGCTATGAAAAATTAATCATGGAGAAAAAAATCAAAAGAAATCCGATTTTTGAAAAATTACTTTTAGGCAAAAAAATTCGCACCAGTTCCGGCGTGGCGGTTGTGGCTGTCCTTACCAAGCCATCCGCTTGTCCGGGAAAATGCCTCTATTGCCCGAGCGAAAAAAATATGCCTAAGAGTTACCTCAAAAACGAACCGGCCGTGATGCGGGCGATTTCGGTTAAATTTAATCCATACGCTCAAGTGCAAAAACGCCTGCGCGCACTGGAACTAAACGGCCACAAGACGGACAAGATTGAGCTAATCGTGATGGGCGGGACATTCTCATATTTTCCAAAGAAATATCAAGATTGGTTTATCACTGAATGTTTTCGCGCGGCAAATGATTATGGTCGTGTAGCATATAACATGAAGCATGAAACAAAAAATATGAAGACGTCCCAGCGGTGGAGAAATGTATCACAATGCATTTCTCCTACAGCGCTAGAATATGAACAGAAAAAAAATGAAATCGCCAAGCGTCGAATTGTTGGGTTAACATTAGAAACCAGACCAGACTATATTGACGAAAAAGAGATTCTAAATTTCAGACGCTTGGGCTGCACCCGAGTGGAGCTGGGCGTGCAAAGTATTTTCGATGATGTGCTTGCGAAAAACAATCGTGGACATGCTGTGTCTGAAACAATTCGCGCCACCAAACTGCTCAAAAACGCCGGTTTCAAAATCAACTACCACATGATGCCGGGACTCTATGGCTCAAACATCAAAAAGGATTACGAAATGTTTGAAAAGCTGTTCTCCTCACCAGATTTCCAGCCGGATATGCTAAAAATTTATCCCACCGTAGTCTTGAAAGATAGCGCGCTTTATTCCGTTTGGAAAAAAGGCCGCTATGTGCCGCTCACCGACAAGCAATTTGAAAAATTCATCCTGCGCGTCAAAGAAAAAATTATTCCACCCTATGTGCGCATTTCGCGCCTCGTGCGTGATGTTCCCGCCGAATCAATTATTGCCGGACCAATTGTTTCTAATTTACGACAACTAATTGGAACCAAATCAAAATGCCAATGCATCCGCTGCCGTGAAGTCGGTGGAAACTTCATATCTTCTGAAAAAATAATTCTAAATCGTATCGACTATAATGCATCAGGTGGACAAGAAATTTTTCTAGAATACATTTCTCTCCCTCTCCTTAGTAAGGATATTCCGCTTTCGCCAAGTGGCGGAAGTGGAAGGGTGAGGTCTAAACTATTCGCTCTTTTGCGCCTGAGAATAAATGGAGACTCAACCTCCATTATGGAGGTTGAGCCTCCACGAGTTTTGAAAAATTCCGCCATCATCCGCGAAGTGCATACCTATGGCAAAATGACGGAGATCAACAAGAAAGACCGAAAATCACCCCAACATATCGGCCTAGGGAAAAAACTAATCGCGAAAGCAGAAGAAATCGCGAAAGCTGAATTTGGTCTCAAAAAAATCGCTGTCATTTCCGGCATCGGCGCACGCGAGTACTATCGAAAATTGGGTTATCGCTTGAAAGATGGTTATATGGTAAAATATCTTTAGTTAATTTTTAACTAAACCCATATGCCAAAAATCATCATCGCTTCCGGCCCGGTCATCGTCGAGGACGGAAAAGTCTTACTCAACCAACACGGTGATACGGAATTTTGGAAATTCTGTGGCGGCCGAGTGGAGAATTTTGACAACACTCTGATTGAAGCTGCTAAAAGAGAGGTCCGTGAAGAGATGGGAATCGAAATTGAAATCCTAGATGAAAATCCGTTTTTACTCCACACCACCAAAGAAACGCCGGAAGGAAAAATCGATGTCATTTTGGTTCACTATCTAGCCAAAAGAGTTGGTGAAATTAAGCCCGGAGCAGATATTCGTGAGTGGAAATGGATTCCACTTGAAGAATTGAAAGAGAAAAACCTGGCGCCAAACATCTTGCCAACACTTAAGTTTTTTAAGTTCATCTAAGCTTGCTTTCCCGCTAACTGCCCGCAAGCGCCTTGCACTTCAGTGCCTAGGCTTTTTCTGATTGTCACGCCAAGGCCATTTTTTTCCAAGCAGTCCTTGAAAATTCGCATTTTATTGCCGGAAGTTGGCACGAATTCCCCTTCTGTTTGGTTGTAGCCAATCAAATTGATATGCAGCAATTGCTTTTTGCCGATTGATTTGAGATACGTCGCCAAAGCATAGGCGTCTTCCTCGCTGTCATTGATTCCTGAAAGCATTACATATTCAATAAATACTTGACGATTAGCTTTGAGAAAATAATCTTGCAAGGCTTTTTTTAACTCAGCTAAATCATATTGTTTTCCAATCGGCATATATTCTTTGCGTTTTTCATCCGTGGCAAAATGCAAAGAAAGTGCCAGATTGATTTGGGGAAACTCTTGGGCAAGAGATCGCACTCCCTCGGGAATGCCAGAGGTGGAAACGGAAATTGAACGCGAACCGAAAGCGAATAAGTTTTTGTCGGTCAAATCAGCCAGGCTCTTTTTCACTTCCTCCCAATTCAAAAACGGCTCCCCCATTCCCATATACACAATGTTATTCACATTGTAATTTTTAAATAAATGAGAATTTTTTTGCAGATACTGCTTCCAGAATAGTACCTGATCAGTGATTTCTTCCGCTGTCAAATTTCTTTGAAATCCTCCGCCGCCAGTCGCGCAAAAAGCACAACCTAACGGACAACCGACCTGGGAAGAAAGGCAAACTGACCACCTGTCACCTCCACTCGAAAGCAAAACCGTTTCTATCAGATTCCCATCAGCTAACTTGAGCAAGGCTTTTATGGATTGCCCATCTTTTGCCTCTAGAACTTTTTTCACACCAAAAGACAAAATAGATAATTCTTTTTCCAATCTCTCGCGCAAACTCTTGGAAATGGTTGAAATTTCCGAAAAATCCAAAATACCATCTTGATAGATGGCTTTTTGAATTTGACTCAAGCGAAATTTCGGCTCGCCATTTTCAGCAAGCATTTTTTTCAGTTTTTCTAGTTGCATGTATTTTCAAAGCGGACAGTCCGCTAGCAATAACAAAAACGGGGTAAGCTTTACGGTCCTAAAGGAAAATTATAATCAACGCCGACCAGCGGACTGTCCGCTTTGGGGCCCGCTATTAATCTTTAAAATCAAACAACCTCTTCTCAAAATCTACCACTTTGCCGTCTTTTACTTTTACTCCATCTTTGCGTAAAAGTCCAGCCTTGGCTTTTGGCCCACCGGCAAAACCGCCGATCCGGCCATCAGATCTCACCACTCGGTGACACGGAACAACCGGAGCATATGGATTGCGATTTAGCGCGTTACCCACCGCCCGCGCCGCTCTTGGCTTTCCGATCGCCTTAGCAATTTGTCCATATGTCGTCACTCGCCCACGCGGAACCAGTTTGGTTTTTTGATACACCAAATCGGAAAAAGATTTTGGATTTTTTGCAAAAAGTTTTTTCATTCCATCATTCACTCAAACCAGCCAATCTGGCGAATTCGTCGTTGACTAGTTTTTGGATTCGCTCCAAAACCGGCTTGTTTTTTTCAGCAAATAAATGTTTGAAGCGTCCTTGGGTTTTCAAAAATTCGCTCACCGGTTTTAGGGTTTTTGGCTCCCAATTCAGTTTGTATTTTCCATTTTCGATTTCATAGAGCGGCCAAAAATTGGTTTCGGTCGCGAGCTTGGCAATTGCCACATACTGCGAGGTGGGAAATTTCCAGTTGTTTGTGCAAGGTGAAAAAACGGTGAGAAAACTTGGTCCTTCGACCGCCAACGCTTTTTTGGCTTTCATTTTGAGATCGGCGAGGTTCGCAATGTTGGCTTGCGCGGCATAGGAAATATTATGCGCCGCAACAATGCCCATCAGATTTTTGCGCAGCTCCACTTTTCCAAAAGAAACTTTCCCCACCGGTGTCGTTTCTGTTCCTGCGCCATAGGGCGTCGCCGAAGATCTTTGATTACCCGTGTTCATATACCCGCCGTTGTCATAGACAACATAGAGAAAATTATGTCCGCGTTCCAATGCGCCGGACAAAGCTTGCAAGCCGATATCATATGTTCCGCCGTCTCCACCAAAAGCGACAAACTTAATTTTCTTTTTTATTCTGCCTTTTTTGCGTAAAGCTTCATAGGCTTTTTCCACTCCGGAAATTGTGGCCGCCGCGTTTTCAAAAGCGCTGTGAATATAAGGCACGTTCCAGGCGGTGTAGGGATAGATGGTGGAAGTCACTTCAAGGCATCCCGTCGCATTGGAAATCACCACCGGCGTTGATGTCTGCCCTAAAATCGTCCGCACAATCGATGGAAACGCGCAACCGGCGCATGCTGAGTGACCGGGAGCAAAATTTTTTGCTAAGTCTTTATTCATGGATTTATTTTGACATTTTTGCCATATCATATTCCAACTTCTCTACTCTGCTTGTTAAATCAGTCACTTCAAATTTACGCACTGAAAATGTCAATTCTTGTTTGATCTCTTTTTGCCCTTGTTCTAACCGATCAAGTCGTTCCTCAACATGATTGAAGCTTTTATTGATCATTGCTGCCAACTCATCAATACTCATTTCTTGTTTTTTCATATATTTTTAAGTTAAGTAATTATTTCTAAAGTTCCCTTCCAAAATATTTTCAATCTGTTTTTTGAACACATCTCGCCCACCCAAGCCGTAAATTATGCTTTGTATCTTGTATCTTGTATCTTGTATCTTGTATAGAGAATTAACGATTTCAGTATAAAGCGGTGGATGCGATCCGATTGACTGCGCACGATCCATTACGATTATTTCTTTAGCATTTTTCAACGCCTTGGCAATTTGTGCAAATGGAAAAGGACGGAATAATTCCATCTTAATCAGCCCGACTTTTTCGCCTTTTTTTTGCAACTCATCAACCGCATCCTTGGCTGTTCCAGCCACTGATCCGAGCAATATCAAAATACTCTTCGCATCTTCGGTTTGGTATTCTTCAAATAGCGAATATTTTCTTTTGCTAATTTTTTCAAATTCTTTTGCGATATTTTCATATTCTTCCGTCACTTTTCCCATCGCTTCCTCTTGATCAATCTTGAATTCAAAATATGATTCCTGGAGAGCCACCGGACCATAAGTTACTGGGTTTTCAATGTCCAGTAGCGAATGTTCTGGCTGATATGCTCCGACAAATTTTTTGACAAGTTTCTCGTCCAAAATTTCCAAATTCTCCACCGAGTGTGAAGTATTAAAACCGTCCATAATTACCATTACCGGTAAGCCGACACGTTCGGCGAGTTTCATTCCGATAATTGTTTTATCATAGACTTCTTGTGGATTTTCACAAAAAATTTGCACCCAGCCGGAGTCGCGGCTTCCCATCACATCTGAATGATCACCATGAATGCTCAAGGGAGCGCTGAGCGCTCGCGCCACCACAACCATGAGAATTGGAAGGCGCATGCCTGAAGCGATATAGAGCATCTCATGCATATAGGCCAAGCCTTGCGAACTGGTCGCTGTCACAGTGCGCGCTCCAGCGGCTGACGCGCCAATCGCCGCACTCATCGCGCTATGTTCCGATTCCACTTCAATCATTTCCGTCCCCACTTCACCATCCGCCACAAACTTGGCATAGGTTTCAATAATCGGCGTTTGCGGCGTGATTGGATAGATCGGCATCACATCCGGCGCAATTTGTTTCAAAGCATAAGCCGCAGCATAGCCACCGGTCAGGGCTAGTTTTTTCTTTTCGTTTTTCATAGACTAATTTTTTTTCATTAAGATCGCCTTAACCGGACAAACCTGCGCGCAAACACCACAGCCCTTACACCATTCAAAATCCACGCCCGCAACGCTTCGCCCGCCAGGCATGCTGACGCTAGTCGTGTGGGCTGGCGTAGCGATGCGGGCGGGTAATTTCGCCTTTTTCTCTTGTTCTTTATTACACTCAACCATTTCAATACAAGCATCCGGACAAAACGGCAAACACGTCGCGCAACCAATGCACTTTTCGCGGTCCACTTCCGGCTTCATATAGCGCCAAGAGCCGGTCTTGGGAGCTTTTTTGAGATCATGTTTTATAATTGCGCCGACTTCCATAAGTTACAAGATACAAGAAACAACATCCAAACAATACTCAATCGCTAAATTTTTAATAACCAAACTATTTTTAATATTTTGATTATTTGAATTTTGAGATTTGTTTGTATCTTGTCTCTTGGTTTTTGGTTATTTATATTGCATCATACGCCTTCTCGATTGCTAAAATATTCTTCTCACAATTCTCTTTGCCATTTTTTTCTTCGAAGATCTTGCGAAATTCTTCCAAAACACTTTCCAATTTCACAATTTCCGTCACTTTGATAATTTTTCCTAAAATCACTGTATTTGGCCTGGGCTGACCGACAATCGCCATCGAGATTCCGTTGGCGTCCACCGCGTGAATTTTTCCGTCAAACCGAATGATGTCCCTGATTTCGTGCGGGTGCTTTTTTGAATTAATAATCAACGCTTCATTTTTATCCAAACCTTCCGTCACTTTTTGGCTGGAAAGTAAGGTATCATCCAAAACCACCACCACATCCGGATCCGTAACCGGCTCTTTGGTGCGAATCACATTATTGGAAATACGCAAATAGGTTTTGGTCGGGGCGCCGCTTCGCTCCGGACCAAAGTTGGGAAAAGTCTGCACAAAATTCCCTTCGGCCACGGCCGCTTGAGCAATAATTTCCGCCGCGGTTTTTGCCCCTTGCCCGCCCCGCGCGAAAAAAATAATTTCCATTGTGTCTTTGTGATATTTCATAGAATTAAGTATAGCACAAATCAAGAAAACAAAAAAACTCCCCGGGAAATCCGAGAAGTTTTAAAAAAGACTATTTTTTGTTGAATTATTTCGCCAATTCCCCATCAATCGCAGCTTTTAGCTGATCATAGGAAACTGCGCCCTCTTGAAATTGATCATCAACAAACACGCCCGGTGTTCCGGAAATTCCGAAACTATCGGCCTCTTTTTTGTCATCGTCGAGCATGTTTTGATATTTTTTGCTATCCAAACATTGATTGAATTTGGCGACGTCGAGTTTCAGATTTCTCGCATATTCCTTGAATTTATTCGTATCTTTCATCCCTCCCCAGACCGTTTGATCGGCATAGAGTTTATCAGCATATTCCCAAAATTTCCCTTGCTCTAAAGCGCAAGTTGCAGCGAGAGCGGCACTGCCTGCTTGCGGATGGACATCAGTCAATGGCAAGAATTTATAGTCAAATTGCACCTTGTCGCCATAATTTTTGATTGCATCGTCCAAGGCTTTGTGAAAAATTTTGCAATATGGGCATTGGAAATCAGAAAAAACTACTACTTTGACTTTTGCGTCTGCCGCTCCTGCCAGTGCGTCGCCAGCATTAATTCCCGGGGTTACCAGATATTTTCCCACAGGAATACCAATATCTTGCGTGCGCAAAGAAAATTGATTGTCTTTTTCATCAAAAAGTGTTTTGGCTTGAGTATAAAAATCTGTTTTTGTTACGGCGCCATCAAAAACAAAAGCCGGTAAAGTTTTGAGACCGAATTTATCAATCAAATTTTTTCCCGCGTCTGAATTGTATTCCACTTTTTCCGTGGAAACAGTCGGCACAATGCGGCGCATCCAAACCAAAACGTCATCGACGTTACATTTATCACAACCACTATCACTAATCACCGAAACTGTCACAGCTGGTTCGCTATACGCCACCCAGGTTTTTCCGTTCGCCTCAAAGATGTCAGACTTAGCCAGATTTTTGGCCGAAAAACCACTCCTTTGAATAAGCTGTGCGCTGTCGATAAAAAGGCTGCCAAGAAACATTCCTAAAAGCAAAATCGCGATTGAAATCAAATTTTGCATCTTTTTCTTCTGCGTGACCTCATCCTCAACTGCCTTCTCCTTTTGCATGTCTTCTTCCATAGAATTAGATTTACCCGGCGAAATTTTTTCCATATCCACCGGATTTAATTATGTTTAAAAAAAATTAATTTTGCACTTGATTGGTTGCGCTTCCCGAATTATTATCACCACTTGGACTGCTGGCGGTTCCTTGATCGGGAATAACTGTCGAATCAGGAACACTCCCCGAATTAGTGTCTCCACCTTGAATTTGAGCTGCCTCCTGTGCTTGCTGCTGCAGTTTTGTTTGAATGTCATTGATATTATAGCTTTGTGATTTTATCTTCATCAGATAGTCATTATAGCCAATGGTAACTTTTTTCAACGCTTCAGTCTTAACTGCGATGCCGATTAGAAATCCCAAAAGAAAAATCATCGCCAGATGCGACTTGAAGCTCGGCTCTTTTTTGAGGGGGAAATTTTCTTCTTTGAAATTATTAGAAGCAGCCAAAACGTTGTCTGCGGATTTTTCTTCCTGCGCATCTTCGGTTGCTACATCAGAAATAACTTGCGCATCCTGAATTTTATTTTCTTCATTATTTTCCATATTTCAACGTGACATAAGCCCCTCGATCCACCATAGCTCTCTGGCCTTTCATAGCTTTAGTAAAGGAGGTTAGCGTAGTCGATTTACAATATACTTACTTAGATTCCTTGCCTAAAAGTCTACCACAAACAAAAAAGCGCTACAACTTGCGCTTTTTGGGTTTTATTGTGTAATTTTTTGAGCCTCAATCCTTCCTTAATGCTTCCATCGGACTTAAGCGCGAAGCCGTGCGGGCAGGATAATATCCAAAAATTACGCCGGTTGCCACAGAAAAACCAACGGCGAGACTAATTGCACTCGCGCTAAGGCCAAATCTGATGGGGAAACCAAATGCTGAAATTATATAGGATAAAACGAGCAAAATCAGATAGCCCAGAATAATTCCCGCTATTCCGCCAAAAAATGTGATGAAAATCGCTTCCCAAAGAAATTGACGCAAAATATTTGCCGGTCTTGCACCGACCGCTTTTCGCAGACCAATCTCAAAAGTTCGCTCAACCACCGCCACATACATGACATTCATAATTCCCACGCCGCCCACCACTAGCGATATGGAAGTGAGCGCCAAAAGCAAAATGTTGATGGTGGAAAAAACTTTTTCGATTGTGGCTTGGGCTTCTTTGATAGACGTCACACCGAAATCATCTTTATTTGGATCAGTAATTTTGTGCAAACGTCGCATCTCATCGGTCAAATTTGCCGCCGTCAAATCAATCATTTTTTCATCCCGCACCTTGACCATAATGAAACGCACATAATCAATGCCAAGCAGTTTTTTTTGCATTGTTTGCACTGGAATATAGATAATATCGTCATAATTAAATCCGGCTACCGCTCCGCGCGGCGCGGCCACGCCAATCACCTTATAGTTTTGACCTTTGATTTTAATGCTTTTTCCCAACGGATCGTCTTGGCCAAAAAAACTACTCTGCACACCGCTGCCAATCACCGCCACCTGCGCCAAACTGGCGTCATCACTCTCAGAGAAAAAATTTCCCTCTGTCAATTTAGTGTTTTGGTCGATCTGTGCATATTGCGCCCCGACGCCAAACAAAAAACTAAGTTTGTTGGTGTTTTGATAGCTCGTCAGTTCCTGAGTCATCGTTCCCGGCGCATAGGCCGCGATATTGGGAATTTTTCCGATTTCTTTGGCATCGTCAATTGTCATGGTGGTGATTTGAATTCCTGTCGCTTGTCCCACGGCATTTTGCGTAGAAGCTTTTCCGGTAGCGGGAACTTTGACTTCAATCTGAATCAAATCCGTGCCAAAAGCTCCGACTTGACTCAAAATGTAGCCTTTCACTCCTTGCCCAAGCGAACTAACCAAAATCACGGCAATCACTCCAATGACAACTCCAACCAAAGTCAAAATTGTTCGTCCCAAATTGGAATGAAGATTTTTGAAAGCGAGTTTAATTGAAATGATTAATTCGTGCATAACAGAAAATATTATTCATACCTCAATGCTTCCATCGGTGAAATGCGCGAAGCCTTGCGGGCAGGATAAATTCCAAAGATCAAGCCAATTGCCACGGAAACGGAAGTGGCTAAAATTATGGAACTTAGAGTGATAATAAATTCCCAATCATAGCCGAGACTTCTGATAATCACCGCCGCTAAAAACGCAACCAGCGCGCCAAAAACTATGCCCAAAATTCCGCCCACCAGCGTGATGAAAATCGCCTCAATCAAAAATTGCAAAATAATGTGCGCATTTTTTGCCCCGACCGTTTTTCGCAAACCCACTTCTCGCACACGCTGGTTGACCGAGATAAGCATAATGTTCATAATCCCCACACCACCCACAACAAGAGAAATCGCCGCCACCGCTGCCAGGAAATATTTCAAAATATTCGTCACTGTCGTGAGCGTTTCAATCGCCTGCGCGCTGTTTCTCACCGAAAAATCATCGCTCTGCCCATATTTAATTTTATGCTGTTCGCGCAATGTCGCTTTAACGTCAGCCACCGCCTGGTCAATATTGTCCTTGGAATTGACTTTTATTCGCATAAAGTTGATATAATCAATCCCGAGAAGCAATTTTTGTCCGGTAAATAGTGGGACATAAATCATATCGTCCGTGTTGGAAAAACCCACCGATCCCCGCGCGGAAAGAACTCCCACGACTGTCAAATTTACGTCTTTCAAAGTGATGATTTTGCCAATCGGATCAACATTTGGAAAAAGATCGTGCACGCGATTGGCTCCCAAAACCGCCACATGGGCTAAATTCGTATCTTCTTCTTTGATGAAAAACCGCCCCTGTTGCAATTTAATATCCTCGACATTCAAAAGACTGGACGAAACACCTTGATAACTGGTTTGATATGAACCGCTGGAATTTTTCACCGTTGCCGAACCGCTGACATAGGCCACAGCATCGACCAAATCGGACACATTTCTTTTTTGCTCCAAAGCAACGAGATCGGCATATTTCAAAGTTGTCACCACAATACCCATTGCTGCTGCCGGCGGCCCTTTTTCATCCGATGCTCCCGGCAAAACTCCAACCAGATTTGATCCAACTCCGGAAACTTGATTAAGAATCAGCTTTTGCGCGCTACCGCCAATTGCCATCACCACAATCACGGAAGCAATCCCAATGATAATTCCCAAGATCGTCAAAAAAGAGCGGAACTTCACCGCCATCAGATTTTTATATGAAATTTTGATAGGAGACAGATTCATAAATTATTTCAGTAGCTCATTCTCTCCCTCCGCAATTCGCCGATGCCTCACCGGGTCATCGGCAATAATTGAGCCGTCTTTGACATAGATTATTCTTTTGGCATGTTCGGCGGTATATGTCTCATGCGTGACCAGAATCACCGTGTGTCCCTCATTGTTGAGCTTTTGCAAAATTCGCATCACCTGAAGACCGGATTTGGAATCAAGATTGCCCGTTGGCTCATCGGCAAAAATCACTTCCGGATCATTGACCAAAGCTCTTGCGATCGCCACACGTTGCTTTTCTCCGCCGGAGAGTTGATTGGAAAAATAATTTGCGCGGTGTTCCATTCCCACTGCGCTAAGAGCGTCCAGCACTTTTTTCTCATTATTCTCGCCGGGCTTTTCATCATAGAGCAAAGGCAGTTCAACATTTTCAAACACGCTCGTGCGTGAGAGCAAATTGAATGATTGAAAAACAAAACCGATTTTTTTGTTGCGAATGCGAGCGAGCGTGTCATCATCAAAAGAAAAAGTGTCGCGCCCTTCAAAAAAATATTTCCCTTCTGTTGGCCGATCCAAAAAACCCAAGATTTGCATCAAGGTTGATTTGCCGCTGCCGCTGGGCCCCATAATGGAAATGAATTCGCCTTTTTGGATTTCAAAAGTCGCGCCACAAAGCGCCCGCGTTTCCACGCCGTCATTAGAATAGGTCTTGCAAAGATTTTGGACTTGGATAATCGGATTTGACATAGAAATTGATAGAGTTATTATGGAAGCAGATAGAAATTGTTCTTTCATGGTAGCCACAAAGAAGGAGGGGCAATGATGCATTATAAAATTTTTATCCCTCTTGCAGAGAGGGAGTTGCGATGCACTGATTGCATCGCGGCAAGAAGAAAAAAAATGGAAAGAGTCGCAGCAGATAATGATGTTTTTATATACTGCGAAGTCTGTGGCAAATCATTACCACAGACAAAAAAATAATCCCCATACAAAGCATGTCCATATATCAGCAAAAGCTAATATGGATATGCTTTTTTTTATTTGCCTACGCCACTAGCTATTTATAAATTTTTTGTAAAAGTAACAACCTTATCTCCTTCTTTGAGTCCGGATTTGACTTCCACCATTCCCCCGTCGCCCTCAAGACCCGTGGTGATTTTCACTTCTTGCGTCAAATTATTCGCTCCCAAAACATCCACGGATTTTTCTCCATTTGTCATTTTAATCGCTCGCGTGGGAATCATCAGCACGTCAGCCGCCTCATTTGTTTTGACATCAATGTTGGCGCTCATTCCCGCTTTCAACCGCGAATCAACATCGGAAAGCTTCAATTTCACGCCATAGTAGACCACGTCTTGAATAACCGTCTCGGCCGGATTGATTTCAATCAGCTCCGCATCAAATTCTTCGCCGCTAGGCAGCGCATCAAAAGTGATTTTCGCCTTTTGTCCTAATTTCAATTTGACAATATCCGATTCCGGAATGTTTGATTCAATAATAAAATCATCCGTGATAATTCGCGCAAAAGATTCTTTGATCACGCCGGTGCCCAAAATTTCTCCCGCCTTGTTATTCACTTCCACAATTGTCCCAGCCACCGGAGCTTTGAGAGTGGATTTGGAAAGAGCATTGAGCGCAACCGCATATCCCGCTTTGGCACTATCTACTGAAGCATTTTTAGAGTTAAGCGTAAAATTCGATTCTGTTGTTTTCAGTCTGGCTTTCGCCGCATCCAAAGAATTTTGCGCCGAAGTGATGCCCAGATCTTTGGATTTTTTTTCTGTGTCCAAAGATTCCTGCGCCGCTTCTTTGGAATTAAGCGCCGTAGTGAGTGTCAATTTATTCGTCTTAGTCGGACTGTCGTTATAGAACGCCAGCGCGTCATCATAATAATTCTTGGCATTATCATAGGCACTCTGAGCCGCATCCACTTTTTGGTCTTCCAATTTTTTCGTATCATCCAAAAAATTATTCGCATTATCCAGCGCCACATCAGCTTCGCGAACCACGTCATCATTGGATCCGGCATCGGCAATCGCTTTGTCTAGTGTTGCTTTCGCCTGCGCCACCTGGCCAGTCAAATCCGTATTATCAAGCATCGCGATTGAATCGCCAGTCGCCACCTTGTCGCCTTTTTTGATAAAAACCTTGCTAATTCTTCCGCCTAATTCAAAATTGAGCACGATTTCCGAATCGTCCTTGAGATCTCCGGTCGAGGAAACAGTTTGCGAGAGAGTGCCTTTTTCCACCGTCGCCGTTGTATATTCAACTTTAGGCGCTTTGGACCGCGCGTAGAAATAATATCCTCCGGCGATAATCAAAATTAGAATGAAAACAATTGTTTTTTTGTATTTAAACATGAGTTTTTAATTTCAAAGTAACGTCTTTTGTTTGCACTGCTCATCTAGCGCCTGATTTACCAAGGAATCCGCAATACTATTTTTCTCCCTAGGTATATGATAAAACTTAACTGACTTAAAATCAAGCATGAGATTCCAGATTTCAATGAAATTTTTTTGGATGTATTCTTCTTTCAATTTATATTCGTGATTGAGTTGCTTCACGACCAATTCCGAATCCAAACGGCACTCGATTTCATATTGCCGCGCTTTGTCTTTGCCCAAAAGACTTTTCAGTTTCTTGAGGCCACTTATCAGTGCAGCATATTCCGCCACATTGTTCGTTGCCACTCCAATGCATTCGCCATATTTTTTATTCAGTGTTTCAATCCACACGCCAATCCCCGCCGGCCCGGGATTACCTCTCGATCCGCCATCCGTAAACATTACGATTTTTTCTGCCATAGTTTTAGAAGTTTGCACAAATTTACAACAATTAAGAAAAAACGCTTAAAATTTAGACGTTTTTAAATACTCGCAAATAATATTTTATATATTTTTCGATTCCTTATCTTTCCCCACAATCTCCTTCACTCTCTCCGCCACCTGTTTTGGAGTTGAGTCCGCTTTGACAATAAAATCTACCGCACCCAAAGCCTTGGCTTTTTCCTTAGTTTCTTTTTCGGTGTAGTTGGTAAACATTACCACGGGAATATGTTTTGTTTTTTCGTTGCTTTTTATGCTTTTCAGTATTTTTATTCCGTTTTCATTTCCCTTAAGGAGAATATCCAAAAGCACAATATCAAAACCGCCGCCCAAAAGATACTGCATGGCATCCCATTCGTTATCAGTCGCGATAGGAATCAATCCTTCAATCATAAACTTGGTCAAATAGAGCATAACCTGATCCGGATCGTCTTCCACAATGAGAGCATGAATTTGTTCGTCTGATGGTAATTCTGGCATATGTTTTAAAATTATGTTATCACATTGGCCTTCGCGTCTTCGGTGATATGTTCTTTTATATTCACCGTTCCCTCGGGGACAAAAGGCAAGCTTACAAAAAATGTCGTGCCTTTATTTATTTCGCTCTCAAACCACACCTTGCCAAGATGTCCCTCCACAATTTCTTTAACGATAAAAAGTCCCAAGCCTGTGCCATCAGTATACATGTCAACGGCGTTCTTTGCACGAGAAAATCTTTTAAATAATTTTGCCTTAGCTTCCTGGGGTATGCCAATTCCGTTATCCTTAACTTTAACCAGAATATTTTTGGGATTTCCAGGATCTTTTTCCACGCTTACCGCGACCGCCGCCTTTTCAGCGCCATCTTTTCTTTTGCCTCGAACGTCATGCGTCATTACGGCAGATGGGGTATATTTAATAGCGTTGTTTATCAAATTAATAAAGGCTTCCTCGAGATATTCTTTTTGTCCCCTTACTTCCGGAATATTTTCTTTGGCAGAAAAAACCAAATCAATGCCTCTTTCCTTGGTTTCCATTCCAAAATCATCTATCGTTTGCTGCAAAAGTTTGGGAATATTGATCATTACGGCGGAGTTGTCCATCACACTGTATTTTTTATCATTAAAACTGGTAGCATTAAGAATGTCATGAACGATCGTTTTGAGTTTTTTGGTTTTTTGCCAAACCGAGTTGTAGAAAGTCTGCCTCTGTTCAGGTGGCATTTTGTCCATATCTCCTTCGATC
Source organism: bacterium (assembly GCA_043725085.1). Taxonomy (GTDB): domain Bacteria; phylum Patescibacteriota; class Minisyncoccia; order Moranbacterales; family UBA2206; genus UBA9630. The sequence continues at coordinate 9,590 of JAYSLY010000032.1, read as the reverse complement.
ATCATTGAAGCGACTCCTTGAATAACTGAGATTGGAGTTTTCAATTGATGAGAGGCAATGTTTATAAACTCCGTTTTTGCTTTGTCTAATTTTACCAGCTCAACATTCGCGGCCTCCACCGCTTTTTTATCACGCTCGATTTTATTCTTCTGCTTGGCAATTATTTTATTAAGTTGTATCAATGATTCGTTTTGTTCGTTTTCTTTTTTGACTGATTTTACCAGCCACCAACCGAAAATTGATATTATTGATAATGTTACAGCAGTTAAAATCCTATTGATAGGATTTTGAATAAAGGCGAATTGTGAAGCGATAAGAATAATTATACCCATCACTAATGCCTGAGCACCGAGAAGTTTGATATTAAACGCTTTGTATTCAATTATCAAATAAACAAGAAATGTCATAAATACTGGCATTCCAAATAGTCCATATTGCAAAATTTGCCATTTTTCCGTAAAACTGGCTAAAATATTTGCTCCTGAAAACGAAGCCAGAAAACAAACCGCACCTATTGAAAAGTAGATTGTCATTTTTCGTTCTTCTGATTTTGAAGTTACGATTTTCTTTATCAGATAAATTAGCAACCATACAGAGACCAATAGTTCAAAGGTGTAAAAATAATATTTAAATACTCCTTGACCTGCCTCGCAGTTCGGACTATCAAATCCAGTCAAATTAAGTGTTGTTGGGATAAAAAACATAAAAACAAGCAGGGGTAATCCAAAAATAATTTTATATAAAAATGGAGCATCCTTTTTTTCAAGAAAGGTGTATGCAAAATACAAAGTACTGGACGAAGCAAACATCTCAAACAAATTTATTATCGACCAAGAAAACATTATTTTTCTGCTATCTATACTTACCCATAAACTCAAATCTAACACAGACCATATCGTAAAAGTTATTGCCGTAAACAATAAGATTTTGCTAGTCAGAGAATTTCCGTTTTTATTTTTGAAAAAAACAAAAAAACCAAGCAGCAAAGCGACAATCGCTGTTGGTATATGTGAATAATAAGAAAGGTGAGGAATATTCACGTAACAACTTTCTATATTTGAAACCGAATTGAAATCCATTTTTTTTATTTTTGAAATTTTTTATTTTACCCGACAGCCTTATTATACCACAAAAACGCTAAAGTCAAATAGTTTTATATCCACCCCCAAATTTCAAGAAGGCCTTGCTCTCTCTCTATAAACTTCATTCCAATGTCTGTCCTATACATCATTTTAGGAATAACTATCTTGTCAATAAGCTCATAAGCCTTTTTTCTTGCTCCTTGCACAGTATCGCCAGAGCCAGTCACGTACAAAATAAATCCATTGCTACCGGCAATATGATGTTTTTTTTCAGAACCATCATTTTTCAAAGACACTTCCTCGAAATGAATCCGGTTTAATTCCACTTTTGTTAATTTTCCCTTAAACAAAATATCAACTCCTTTCAAGTAATAATCTGCTGATATGGCCTTGTACGGAAACGGGGGTATGGCAACTGAAACCACAACCGAATATTCTTTTTTAAATTCCAAATTATATTTTTCTCCTTTTGCCAAAGCCATCAAAATTTCTTTCCACGGAGAAATTTGTATTTCGCTCTGAAGCTGATTTGTGGGACAGCCAAATCTCATCGTAGCTTCCAATGGCACAAGTTTTTCTTTCGTGGCTATACAATTAATATCTGCGTATCCCTTGAAGTTTGTTTTTCCCAAGTATGGTTTGATTTTAGCAAGAGTTTCTTGAAAGATTTTGTTATTTTCGTCGTCTTTATACCATGCCAAAGTCCCCATCTCACCCGTCAGAGGGCCTATGTCATTATGAAATAATGGCTTGTGTTCAAAATTAACACATACCGGACCTACCCAATCTTTTCCGTTAAAAAATCTTCCGGCAGCAATTTCTATCCCATCAATTTTCTTCTGCAAACTTATAGTTTTAATAGCATCGTCTTTATTATATTTATTGTAGCTTCGCAAAACACTTTCCACATCACTACCGTCTTCCATCTGGCCGACGTAAGCCAGTGAGCTTTTGTGGTTATTCTGTTTGACTACCCACTTAGCTTTATTTTTATTTATATAATCCAAAGCTAATCCAATATCATTGAAATTTTTTAATTCTTCCACTTCCATTCCATAAGATTTAAAAATCTGTTGTCCAAACTCTCTGTCTTTTTCCAACCTATCTCCACCCTCGCTTCCGCCAACCACCAAATATCCTAGCTTTCGTAAAGCATCTTGTTCTTTTCCATATCCAACATCGTCAAAAACAATCAGACCGTCTTTTCCAACCCAGTCTAATTCTTTTTTCCAATCGTCCGTCTTTTCAACCATATTCTCGAAGCAATCTTTCCTGCTTTCATCTTCAATAAACAGCTTAACATCGCAGCCTTCCTGTTTCAGCCGATAAGCCAAATCTCCTGCAATAAGCTCTCCTGATACGAATAATACCCGCATAAATGTAACCGTTAAAAAAAATGCGCCCTTCGTCTATATTTAATTTATAACAGATACGCGAGAAAAAAACAAGGACAAGGCAAATTATATAAAAAATTATGGTAGCTGAAGACAGGTCATCTTAAGCCACCCTCATACTCACTTTTCTCAGTTTATTATTCATTTTCGGGAGAAATTATTCGATAACTTCTTATTACTAATCACCCCCCCCCCGTGAGTCAGTTCATGCGCCAATCAGAGCACTTACGCCAGTCGAAACATTTTGTAAAGAAACGGGTGTTGCGTTATTTATTTGTTTGAATATGGTAGGCAAGGAAAATTGACAAAAAGTGTTGATTCAAATAACATTAGTTAAATAATCAGTACGGTAAAATCCATAATGAATAAACCCAAAATATCAAATATAACAATCGTTTGTGATTTCGATGGCACTATTTTATATACAGATTCGATAGATGAACTCCTTAAGCACCACTCGATTGACAATAAATGGGCGAATTACGAAAAACTTTGGAAGAATGGAGCCATCGATGAGTATGCTTGTTTGAAAAATCAGATGAACTCAGTCCGAATCAATCAAATTGATCTCCATCTTTTTTTATTAAAGCTGAATCTGCGAAGTGGATTTTCCCAATTTATCAATTTTTGTAAAATCAACTTTATTCCCACAATAATTGTCAGCGATGGCTTTGAAACAATAATAACGAAAATATTAAAATTAAATGACATCGAGGCAACCTCGATTGCGAATGATATTAAATTTGTGTCAGAAAATAAAATAATTTTTGACCCACAAAAAAGATTGATCAATAATAATGGAAAATTGATTTATATTCACAAAGATGATATTGTTAAAAAATTCAAAGAAACTTCCAAAAAATTAGTTTATATTGGCGATGGAATTTCTGATATTAGAGCAATTAGATATGCTGATGTTATATTTGCACGATCCTCTTTAAAAAAACATTGCAAAGAAAATAATATTTCTTTTTTTGATTTTAAATCCTTTTATGACATTATTAATTCACTAAAAATTATTTTAAACTTATGAAATCAGAAAAGCTTAGAAAACAATATCTTGAATCGGAGAAAAAATATTGTTCCTACGGAGACACCGTTCATTATTCAGAAAATCCACCGATTTTTACCAATGCAGACGGATCTTACATGTATGATATGCAAGATAATAAATACTTTGATTTGCAAATGTGGTACTCCGCAGTAAACCTTGGATATAAAAATCCTCAAATTAGTAAAGCATTAATAAGCCAAATAGAAACTCTTCCTCAAATAGCCTCTCAATATTTGCACCCCACCAAGATTCAATTAGCAGAAAAGATCTGCAAAATGAATGAGAAAAGATTCGGAGTAAAAGGGCGCGTACACTTTAATGTTGGCGGGGCTCAAGCAGTAGAAGATGCCCTAAAGTTAATACGAGTGAACACGCAAAGTAACAATGTTTTTGCATTCATGGGCGGTTACCACGGGAGAACAATTGGAGCATCATCAATAACTTCTAGTTACCGCTATAGAAAAAGATTTGGACATTTTGGCGATCGAGCTTTTTTTGTAGAGTATCCTTATACATTCCGTTGTCCTGACAAAAATGTAAAAGACTACACTAAATATTTTATTGATCGATTCAGACGATTGTTCGAATCGGAATATTACTCAATCGCAGATCCTAAAGATAAAACATGTGAATATAAAGCATTCTTCATTGAGCCAATCCAAGGAACGGGAGGATATATAATACCACCAAAAAACTACTTTATAGAATTGAAGAAGGTGCTAGACAAATATGGCATACTTCTAGTTGTTGACGAAATTCAAATGGGTTTCTACAGAACTGGGAAATTATGGAGCATCGAACATTTCGGAGTAACGCCTGACATAATTATTTTCGGAAAAGCGCTAACCAACGGACTCAACCCACTATCTGGAATTTGGGCCAAGGAGGAATTAATATCTCCTGATAAATTCGGCCCGGGCTCTACTCATTCTACATTTGCTTCCAACCCATTAGGAACGTCTTTAGGCTTAGCGACTTTGGAATATTTCGAACAATGGAATAATGTAGAAAAAGATATTGAGAATAAGGGAAAATATTTTTTATCCAAACTGAAAAGTTTGCAGAAGAAATACCCATCTATCATAGGTGACGTGGGAGGATTAGGACTAGCACTCAGAATGGAACTTTGCGAGAATGATAAATTTACACCAAGTCGAAAACGCGCCGATTTTTTATTCAATGAAGGACTGAAAGCTGATATTTCACATGATAGTGAAAAATTGGGACTTATACTGGATATTGGTGGTTATTATAAAAATATAATAACGTTAGCACCTTCACTTCTTATTACAAGAAAGGAAATTGATCTTGCCTGCAGTTTAATTGAAAAATTAATTCAAAGAATAGATTTTTAATTCTACCTATCAAGACTATTTAATTTCTATATGCCACCAATAAATTTAGCCCACCAAATAAATGAAAACGCGGGTAGCGAAAATATCACGCCTGCTTCCATGAATATTCCTGGCCAGAATTTATTCTGGAAAATTGCCGTTGATAAATACAGTGTGAGTCTAACTCCAAACGAAACCATTCAATTGGCAAATTTAGGAAATGTCCTTCACAAGTACCAGAAGTCTCTTTGCGACATATACGAAAACGACATCATTTATAGAAATTGCTGTAATAAATACAGATCCGCTTCTTTTCTTGAAAACTATACACTTTCAAAAAAATCAAATACATTTAACATTCTTTTCAGACCAGATATCGTATTATCATCTGATGATAGCTTCAAAATTGCTGAAATTGATGCCTTGCCAGGAGAACTAGGCGTAGATACCTTTTTAGCAAAAAACTATAATCCTACCTATGCCGATGCAACGATTAATTCGATTAGAAATATTCTTTCTGAGTTTAATATCCAAAATAAGATCGACTTTATTATAGACAAAATTGATTCCGAAGAAGAATACATACTTGAATATCAATACCTTGGAAAACTTTTGAAAGAATACGGTATAGATTTTTCCATTTATTCCATTGATAAATATAATGGACCATCAAAAAACCATACTTTTGTTTATCGTTTTTTTGATATGGCCCATAATAACCAATCTACCATTAAAAAAATCCTCAGGAATGTCCACAAAACAAGTTCCTATCTTTATCCGGCGCTAAATCATTTCATAGAAGAAAAATTATCTTTATCCGTAATTCACTGTATCGAATATGAAAAATATTTACTATGCCATATGAGCAAAGATGAACTTGATATATTAAAAAAATATACTCCAAAAACTTATCTTATAAACAAAAGGACGAAAACAATTTTTCCAAATCCAATAGAATTAAATAATACAATGCTAACCACGCTGGATGATATTATCAGCTATTCCAGAAATAATAAATTCAATTTTATTTTAAAGACAAGTGGCTTTTCTGACTGCCATTCCACATCCAAGGGGATAATTGACCTGTCTAGCAAAAATACTAAAAATATTTCAGCTAAGCTTAATTGGACAGACAAATTTAAAGAACACTTTATACTGCAGGAAAAAATCGAGTCGAAGGCAATAAGCGCAAGATATTTTGATTTTGACAAGAAAAAGATTCTTTCGATTACGGGCAAAGCAAGGTTAACACCCTATTATTTTTTCTATGATAATAGCTTTCATCTCTCTTCTGCTCATATAGTAATAAGAGATAATCCCGACGTACACTTTGCCGATGACGCAATAGTTACCACGGCTTTAATCCAGGAAAATACTTAAGTTTTTGACTAATAATATCAATATTTTTACGGTTGCAACTAACTCTGTATAATAACTTATTTTTGAAGTAAAAAATCTTTTTTAGTATTTTTTCTGTTTCCGAAATATCAAAATCGTAATTATTTATGGCAACAAAATTGGCATGAGATTTGGTAAATGGAATATTTTTATTTCGTAATATTTTTTCTATTTTTAATTTATCATCTTTAGCTCTTTGCATTTTATCCAAGTAGTCAAAATTAGATATTGTCTTCATTGTTTGTAATATTGAATGGTGAGAAATTGGATATTGGGGAATAAAATGACTAACTTTTTCATACCAGCTTGAGGGAAAAACTAAATAAGCTATTCTCTCGAGCTCCAACTCGAAAAATTTAGAAAATGTTTTTATTACAAAGATATTTTTAAATGTCTCGCCATTTAAGATTGAATTTTCTAAACAATAGTCTCCATATGCCTCATCAATTATGAATATTTTATTGGGAAATAAGGAAAATAACTCTACAAGTTTATTTTTTAAGATGATTGTTCCAAATCTATTATCCGGATTGGTAATATAAATAACATCACTAACTTCTATCATTGATTCATCTATCTTTAATCCCCTTATTCCGTCATTATTCCAGGATATTTCCTGTTCTTTATTATCTTTAGATAATAACTTAATTAACTTAGTAGCATAAGAATAGTTTAATTGAAAGTATAAAATTCTTTTATTTCGAAAAAAAGTAGCCAAAAGAAAATGTATAATCGCATCAGCTCCATTCAGAAAAGCAATCTCCCATGATGGATCATGTATATTATTATAATCATAAAGAAACTTCTTTATCTTTTTTCTTTCATCACAATCCTTATTTAAATCAATTAATTTGTTCATTTTATTTAAATTTATAAGTAGCATCTAAAGATACCAAGTAATCCAATATCAACCTAATATTTTTTTGGGAAAAATTTGATCCGAAATATCTTATTTCAAACCCGGGCAATTTATTACCAATGACTCTTGGCCTAAAATCAGCACAATTCCAGCTCTTGAATATTTTGTCAACAGTATTAACTTTCTGGAGACTATTTTTTTCTAATATGCTAATAATATTCGAGAGGGAAGCTCTTTTTTGAATATAAGATGTTCCCACCAATTCGATTCGCTGTGGCTGTTTGTAAATTTTCTTTGCCAATATCTTCAAAAACAAATCTCTCAAATTTTCTTTCAAGACAATTGTTCTTCTGCCACGAGTTACCCTTTTATTCCCATTATCCAAAAATTTGAAAATTTCTATTACTTGTGGCAAATGACTTAAAAAATTCAAATATTTTTTTATATTATTATTTTTATCATTATCATAGGTTGGATGAAAAGTAATATGCAAGGACGAAAGATGGCTATATATTCCAATTGCTGGTTCTTTATATCCATTCATATTAACTAAAATATGTTTATTTTTTAAGACGAAATCGACATTTTTTGAAAGTACATTGCATTCTGGAAATGTCTCATCATCAAACTCTTGTAAATTTTCATCTACATACATATTAGTTTCTGATGTGCCATTCATAACAAGCTTGCAATAAAAAGATTTGTAAATTTGAGGATAAAATTCAAGCAAAAACTCCGAAAGATACTCGTTTAATTTTTTATCAATATAATCAATCTCTTCCATGAATAAATTTATTGAATCTTTTCCATATGGAGGAGATATAATTTCCAGAAGACATTTACTATATTCCTCACTTATGGACCACCCCGAAGAGAATAATTTTTTCAACTTGCCATCACGGCTAGTAAAAAAATTAAACTTAGCAACAATAAGATAAGCTACATTTAAATTATAATGTTTCTTATCTTTTTTTCTTATTGCAGTAAGCAGCATCTCCTGCTCAATGCCAAACTCAAACCCGATTTTTTTTCCAGAAAATGTTTTAAATATGTCCGATTTTCCCATATACGGTTTTATAATATTTTCTTAAAGAACTTCGCGCATCTTCGATTAATTTTTGATTAGTTATATTTTCTATACGCCACAAATAAAAATGAATCCCGGCAATCATTATTGCGGGATTAAGCCATTTGCTATCAATTTTAACATCGCAAAGTCTGTTATATAAAACAATTAGCTCTTCTAACCTACTTATTTTATTGCACTCCTTAATATCTGACCAATACAAAGCAGCAAATTCAAAAACAGGATCGGAAAATCCTGCTTCATCAAAATCAATAATAATCACCTTTTCGCCAGCTATTCTCAGATTGGAAAAATTGATATCGCCATGTACCAAGATATCTTTTCTGAATGGAATACTAAAAACAGATTTGAAAATCTTATCAAAACTCGACCCAAAAACACTACGCATCTCCACTTTTTGTTTTGAGGTTAAATTATAATTCTTTTTAACGCCTGAAACCTTATTTGTCTCATGCAAGGAGATAATAGAGCTAAGAAGATTACCCAATGAAATGTTTTTTTCATTTGCCTCACAACCAACATAATCCATTAGTACTGAAGATTTTCCTAATATTTTAAGCTTCCTTTGAAAAATTGGCTTAAACAAAAAACTAGAAATAAGCACATTATAGTCGGAATAAAAGTATTTCTCTTTAGAATATATCTTTAATATATATTTGCTAGATCCTGCAACAACAAAAAAGACTTCGTTCGCTAAACCTTCCGTTCTCCTAGATACCACACAGTCATCAGAAAAAACGATTTTTTCTTTTTTGAGATAACTGCATATAGCTTCTTCGCTAGTATTATAAAAATTTTTTCTTGTACTCATCTTGAGCAGCCCTAATGACTTCATAAGCGTATTCTGGCCCTAAAAACTGTCCGACCTTTACACTGTCTTTCCCTGTTTGAGGAATTTTATATATCTCCATAAAAGTTTTTAAGTCTTTCCTTTCATACGGGGTAAGTTGATCAACATGTCCAATGTGCTCATATCGAGGATCTTTATCATTTACACAAACAATCTTATGGTCAATATCTCCATTGTCTTCCATTTCCATCATCCCCACTACACGTCCTTTTACGAGTACTCCTGGAATTATTGGCATAGAACTAAAAACCACTGCATCTAATGGATCTTCATCTCCGGTATTCCAAGTATTAGGAACATCGCAATAATTTACAGGATAAAAAGTCGGTCCATAAAGAACTCTGTCAAGCTCCAAAACCCCTAGCTCTTTATTGTACTCATACTTATTAATATCGCCTTTTTGAATTTCAACTATTAAATTTAAAATTTTAGGCGCTTTGTCCTGAGGAATGTTGTGAAAATGAGACGAGATATTTTTTTCTAACATAGTTATTTTTTATTAATGAATAAACTGATGACCTATTTGACTGAC
>JAYSLY010000031.1:0-2419 GCA_043725085.1 bacterium | reverse complement strand
GATTGCACACCAGTATCAAAAATCAAACCCCGTATTTTTTTACAAAAAACTCTCTTAAATTTTAAACTAATTGGTTTAGAAGATTAAGGACTGGACAATCCTCGGTCATATTCATCGGACATATTATGTTTCACCTCCTCTCATTTATGGACTTACCTCCATTTTTGAAACGACCACCGCATTAGGTTCAATGCGCAAAACTGGCAACCCAGCTTTGCCGTCATCATACCCCCCCCGGCTCTTTTTTGTCAAATGTAAATACAAAAAACCAGAAATTAATCTAGCCGACAAAAAAACGCCACAATGGGCGTTTGGGGAAATATCAATTTAAAACACAAAACTCACAAGCAGTCTCAAGCGACTGCTCAAAGAGTATTTCTATTTGGTATATGTTTTGTCTGAAAACTTGCATATGATTCTTTTCTGATTTGGTAGTTTCACTATAGCAAAAAATTGGAGAGAGGGCAAGGGAAAATAAAAAAAGCCGCCCCTTCTTTAGAGACAGCTTTCCTTATGTTCTACTACTAAGCTTTGCAGATATCTTCTAGCGGGTATTTCGTACCCCTCTTGACGAAGTTAGTTTCAGTATCTTTAAAGCTAAACATTTTTTTGAAATAATTTTCAATAAAAGCAATATCCATCCCGCTTTTACAAGTAAAGGCATCGATGCTGGCAAAACCACGAGCAGGAAATGTGTGTATGCTGATATGACTTTCTACTATTACTACGAAACCACTCCAGCCGCCGGGATCCTTGAGATCATTTGACTCAGCAAAATAAACCTCTGGATCTGATAAATTATGCATTCCTAAGAGTTCGGGAAGTTCCGTAAGACTTTTTAGTACTAGCTCTTTGTTATTTAATTTCTCAGGATCTCCCTGATATCCGTCAAGCATAAAATGCTCTCCGAAGTTGCATGTTTTGTTCTCACTCATTTCGATTAAACAATTTAACTAATTAAAAAATGCTACAACAGAATACAGTAAAAAATAATTGTTGTCAATTTTAAATTCAGAATATCACGTTATGATCATTTTTGATGATTCCGACAAGTCTTATTTTTCACCGCTACTCCTACATTTCTTTTAGCTAGATTATTACTGCTACAATTTAGCATAAATATGCTGATGTAGCAATAGTCAGTCTCGTAAAAAGTCAACTTAAGAATATCCTCGAGGTGAGTGCCGGTAGCACTAAAATAAAAAAACCCGAGATTGGTTTTCCAAATCTCGGGTCGTAGACAATTTTTAGCCATAGCGCTATATGTTCTTTCTTATCCACATTTTAGTATTTTTGCCATTCGCAATTCCGCATTCGCGCAAGGAGCATTTGGCAAACCCTAGCCGCTTAAACCATGGATACATGCCCAGCAAATTAGTATTTTTCTCTGGATCCAAAAATATACACTTGACCTCCAGCGTGATTATTTTTAGCGCATACTTGATAAGCCGCTCAAAAATCAGCGGATCTTCTTGCGCAGGCAACATGCCCAGATAGGCGATTTCTCCCACTAAGTCACGAGCATCTTTCCTAATCAGCATACATCCATAGATCTGTTGGTCTATCGCAAAAACCCAGAAATTGCTGAGATTTTTTTCGATAAACTCGAATGATACCGAGGTCGTCTTGATTGATTCTTTGATAACCTCGAATATTTCCGCGACATCAGTCTTTCTAGCCTCCCTGATTTCCTGATAGAGATTTTCATAGATCATTGTTCCCGAACCATGGCATGTTAAGATTTCTTTCAATAAACTTCCTTCTCTGGAACCGATAATATGCACACGTGTAATTCCTTGCGCACAAGCGATTAGAGTAACCTCAACTCGTCTTCTCATTTCCTTGGTGATAGCGCCCGGCGTGGCGAGCATTCTTCTGGCCTGTTCTATATCCATCTCATGGATTAGAAATTTTCCAGACTGGAATATGCCGTCATAGTTTGTAATGTACACGAGTTTCACCGCGTTAAGCCTTATAGCTAAGCTGGCTATTGCTTTCTCGCTCGATAACGCTGGAGTTTCTCCAAAAAAAACCACAGGAGTTATTCCTAGCGCTATTTGACCCGTAATATTTGATACCGTTGAAATATCTAGAAATGTCACGGGTTCGAGGCTAAGCCATGGATCGCGCACGAATTGAGTATTTGAATGTGTCACGACGATTTCAATTCCAGCACTTTTCAGCAGAATTATATCTCTGACAACATTGGCCAGTTTTTTGCTATTTGCCAGGACAACTTTGCTTACTTTGATAACAATGATTTTTTTTCGAAATTGCCTAACATAATCAAGAACTTCCTTAGTCTTTCTGAAATTTTCCATATCAGTCACCTCCCTCAATGCATATTGTCCAGTCCTTAATCTTCTAAACCAATTAGTTTAAAATTTAAGAGAGTTTTTTGTAAAAAAATACGGGGTTT
>JAYSLY010000030.1:0-6981 GCA_043725085.1 bacterium | reverse complement strand
TTTTTTTAGATTACTGTGCCAGTATTTTACGACAAATCACGGTTTTTTCAAAATGTGGGTCTCTTAGGTACTGGTTTAGTTTAGTACGGACTGGTCAAAAAACATTTCTGACGATTCAAGTGTTGATGAAAATGGTCTTGATGGGATAGATTTTCAAAACTACTGGTCAAAAGCTACCGTGAAAAAGAATGACGTGGTTATATCGTCAAAAGGCAGCTTCCGAGCTGGGGTGATCAGCCTGGGTTCCAAAAACATGATAGCTGCTTCATCTGTCTATATTTTACGACCGAAGTCCGACAATGTCTTGGCAGAATATCTTGCGATTTTCCTTAACTCTCAAAGTGGACAGAAGCAGATCAGTGAAAAATCGACGGGTGCGGTAATCAATACGATTCTCAGGAAAGACCTGGAGAACATCGAGGTTACCCTACCAGACATGGAAACACAAAAAAAGATTATTGAGTTATATCAAACAAACAATAAACTGCGAAAAGCTCTGATGAAAAAAATAAAGCTGGTAACTAGCATCAATGAGGTAGCCATAAATAAATTATTAAAATAACTAAAATTATGAACGCAGTAAGAAAATACACGCAAGAAGAGCTTAATAAAACCCTATGGTCGGCAGCTGATTCATCTCGCAGCTCTTTGGCGGCAGATGATTACATGAAATATGTTTTGCCTATGCTTTTCTTTAAGTATCTTAGTGATCTTTCAAAAAAGCGCCGAGCCCAGTACGCTGAGCGTTTTGGCAATGATGAAAAACGTATTGAGGAAAAAATGAAACTCGATCGTTTTTATTTACCACCCAAGGCTTCTTTCGATAACATTTACAGTATCATCGAGCAGGACAATATTGGTGAAGAAATTAACAAAGCACTACATAAAATTGAAGATGCAAACAAGGAAAAGCTGGAGGGTGTTTTTAGTGTCGACTTTAATTCCGAATCGGTTCTTGGAAAACTAGACCAGCGTAATAAGATGCTTCGACATCTGATTCAGGATTTTTACAAGATAGACCTCTCTGATGTTGGTGAGGATGTCATTGGAAACTCTTATATGTATATGATTGAGCGATTTGGTGCTGGTGCTGGCAAAAAAGCGGGAGAGTTTTTTACAGTTCGTAACGTCGCCAAGCTTCTTGCAAAACTTGCTGAGCCAAAAGAGGGAGACAGAATCGCGGATCCTGCGTGTGGTTCTGGAGGTCTGCTTTTGTTGGCCGGTGAAGAAATTGAAAAGAATGGATCAAAGAATTATGCGCTTTATGGTCAGGAATCAACAGGTTCAACCTATCAGCTGGCTCGAATGAATATTTTTCTTCACGGAAAAGACTCGGCTCGTCTTGAATGGGGTGATACATTAAACAACCCACTGCTTGTTGAAAATGATCAGCTGATGAAATATGACACTCAAGTCTGTAATATGCCATTTAGTTTGAAGAAATGGGGCGCCGAGCATGCTGAGGCTGACAAATATAAGCGTTTTTGGCGAGGTGTGCCGCCAAAAGACAAGGGAGACTTTGCTTTTCTTACACACATGATAGAAACGGCGAAACCAAAGACTGGACGTGTTGCAGCTATTGCTCCTCATGGCGTCTTGTTTCGTGGTGGAGCAGAGGGAAAGATTCGCGAGCAATTGATCAAGGAAAATATTATTGATGCAGTTATTGGACTTCCAGCGGGACTTTTTCAAACAACCGGCATTCCGGTTGCAATAATCATTTTTGATCGCTCACGAGAGAAAGGCGGAGCAAATGAAAAGAAAAAAGACGTTCTTTTCATTGAAGCGTCAAAAGAATTTAAATCAGGAAAAGCACAAAATACCCTTACTGAAGAGAACATTGAAAAAATTTACGATACCTATGCGAAGCGCAAAGAAATCGAGAAGTTTTCTCGCAAAGTAAGTTTCAAAGAAATTGAAGAGAATGATTTCAATCTCAATATTACCCGCTATGTGGATACATTTGAAGAGGAGGCGCCGGTGGATATTAAGGCTAATTTGAAAGAGCTTGCTGAGCTTGAGCCTGAGATTGAAAAGCTGGAGAAACAGATGGCTAAGTATCTAAAAGAGTTGAACATTAAGTAAAATCAAATGAAGAATGCAAAAATAGCTATATTTGAAGGTAAAAAAGTGCGAAGAATTTGGCATAAGGATGAATGGTGGTTTGTGATTGAGGATATCGTGCAAATACTTACGAACTCTGTGAATCCTAAGGACTATATTCGCAAAATGAGGCTTAGAGATGCGGAATTAGGCAAAGGGTGGGGACAAATTGTCCATACCCTTTTGATTGAAACTGAGGGTGGGCGACAAAAAATGAATTGTATGAATACCGAAGGTGCTTTTCGTATCATTCAATCAATCTCATCTCCGAAAGCCGAACCGTTCAAGCGTTGGTTGGCCAAAGTCGGATATGAGCGCATCAAGGAAATTGAAAATCCGGAACTGGCTGCCAATCGCGCCAGAGAAATTTATCGCGCCAAAGGTTATCCGGAAGGCTGGATTGAAAAACGGATGCGTGGAATTGAAGTGCGTGAAACATTGACCAATGAATGGAAAAATCGAGGCGCCAAAGAAGGCATCGAATATGCGATTTTGACTAATGAAATTTTGGGAGGAACTTTTGATATGTCGGCCGAGGATTACAAAAAATTCAAAGGGCTTCGAAAAGAAAATCTGCGTGATCACATGGACGACCTGGAATTGATTTTGACCATGTTGGGCGAGGCAACAACTACTCGAATTCACAAAGACCGAGATTTAGAAGGATTTGAAAAATTGAAAGGCGATGCCAAGGAAGGCGGACAAGTGGCGGGTCGAACCAGAAAGGATATTGAAAAAAGGACAGGCAAGAAAATTTCCACTAAAAAGAATTTCCTTGGCCTAAGCAGTAAGAAAAAATTGAAGTAATTTTGGTAAAATATTATGAAAATTGAATTCACAAAAGAACAATTTGAAAATTTGATGAAACTGGTCTATTTGGGCAACTGGATGGCCAACGCGCATCGCATGGATGACCGCATTGAAAAATATGAGGATCTAGAAAGCTATATTTTTTCCTTTGCCAAGGATTTTGGATTGGAAAAGTATGCCGATGATGAGAAAGTCGGCGATGGAAAGTTCTATCCGACCATGTCTTTCGTGGAAGAAACTGATGTGCATGATTTGCATCACGAATACGACGACGATACTTTTTGGAATGAATTGCCTGACAGATTGGGCGAGCGGGATTTTTTTGAAAAATATTCAAAAGAAGAACGGGGAAAAATGACACAGGAGGAGCATTTTTTGAAAATGCAAGAGTGCATCATTGCGTGGGAAGATGAATTGGAAGAATATGGGATTGAGAGGCTGGAGGTGAAGAAATTGAAAAAATAATCCAGCTGAGCTTGAGCCTGAGATTGAAAAGCTGGAAAAACAGATGACTAAGTATCTAAAAGAGTTGAAAATTAAGAAATAAAAATAAATATATGAATGAGCTTATAAACATCAAAGTAATTCAAAAAGATTTTAATGGAGAAAAGAAAAGATTTGTAAATGCCAGAGAATTGCATACTTGGCTGGGTGTTGGTAAAAGATTTGCAACATGGATTACAGACAGGATAAAAAAATATGATTTTGTCGAAAATCTGGACTATTTCACATCCATTCCCATTTCTGGGAATGGAAAATTTGGCTCTAATAAGGGAAAAATCAGAGACCCAAAAACAGGAAAAGTTGTGCCAAAAGACTATATTATTTCTGTCGATATGGCAAAAGAATTAGCCATGATTGAAAACAGTGAAATAGGCAAAAAAGTTAGAAAATATTTTATTCGTGTAGAAGGTGATTTCAAAAAAGTGATGCAAATCGCCACGATGGATCCAAAATTTATTAATCAGTTGTCGAGTCAGTTTTTTGAAACTCGGGAAGAAACAAAAGAATATCGCCGAGATTTCACGGATTGTATAAAAGATTTTGTGGTGGTGAAAAATTATGGCACTTATACGGATATGCTCTATAATTTTCTATTTCTGGAAAGAGCTAAAGAATATCGCAAACTTTTGAATCTTGTGAAAAAAGATCTAACCAGGAATTCCATGTATGAAGAAATTGTTTTGATTATTGGAGCATTTGAAACCGGACTTGCTGGTGAAGTTGAAAAAGAATTCAAAAAACTTGGCAGGCTGTTGACGCAGAAAGAGTTTGAAAAGATTTTTGTGGAGTTTTCATCTCAGAGAAATTGGCTGGTATATCAAAAAAGAGCCAGAAATATTATGGCAACCTATGACGAGGAATTGCGAAAAATAAAACATCCGAAATTGATTGACTATAGAAAAGAGTTTAGCCAGGAAGATATTCAAAAATTATTAAGCTAAGCTGGCTGAGCTTGAGACTGAGATTGAAAAGCTGGAAAAACAAATGGCTAATTATTTAAAGGAGCTGGGAATTAAGTAAATGAATTCTAATTTAGTTTATAAAAAATTAATATGTCATGGTCTATTTCCCGAAAGACTAGAGGGTATATTTTCTTCTAAAGTATTTGGCGAATGGGTTATTGATAATGGTAAACAATCTCCTAAAAATGGTGACTTCAATTTGGTGACCTACAAAGCTACTAGGAATGATAATGCACCCCGCATTTTTGGTATTCCAAATCCAGCTGCGCATATAAATACTAGCAAGTTGATATGTAATAATTGGGATAAGATTAGCAAAATTTGTGATAAAGTTAATAACCGCTCAGATATATCCATGATTATTCCAAAGGATAATAATAAAAACGAGCGGCTTATTTCGCTTGATTCATATGATAGAAATAGGGATAAGGAATTTATTGAAACAAAAAAACAATTTGGAAAAAAATATTTTGTTCATGCGGATATTGCAAGTTTTTATCCTAGTATTTACACCCACAGCATTCCATGGGCACTTGTTGGAAAAAATAAAGCAAAAGCAAATAAAAAAAGTAGGACCTGGTATAACGAAATAGATCAGTCGTTCCAAAATGCGCAAAATAGAGAAACGAAAGGAGTTCCAATAGGCCCAGATACCTCCGGAATAATGGCTGAGTTAATTCTTTCGTGCATTGATGGCAAACTTGTAAAAAAATATGAATACAATAGATTTATTGATGATTATTATTGTTTTTGTGAAACAAGAGAAAAAGCCGAGCAGTTTATAAAAGATTTATCTTCCGAGCTTGAAGTTTATAAGTTAGCTTTAAATACTAGAAAAACAAAAATATCACCGCTACCAAAGGCTTTAAATGAATCATGGGTAAGAAAATTAAAAGCAGTAATTGTTTGGAAAGAAATCGGCAAGGAGGAAAAGGATGCAGCTATCTCTTTTTTGGATTTGTCGAGCGAATTATTTATTGAAAATCCAGGCGAGTCCCCAATTAGGTATGCGATTCAGGTAATTAGAAAAAAGAAATACACGGATTATGAAACATTTCATTTAATTTTGCAATATTATTTTAACTTGTGTTATCTGTATCCTTATATTATCGATGTTTGCCATTATTTTATAAATATTGGACTAAAAAGTTTTCCATCCAGAAAAAAGGAAATTTTAGAGGAGGCTACTTTATTTTTAAATAAATTTTTCAATGAACATGTTTCCTATAAGCGGACAGATGCAATTGCTTGGTCTTTATATAATGCGATCGTGTTTGATCTTAAGATTGAGAATATATCACAGAAAAATAAGAAAACTGAAGATGATTGTGTGGGCATCTTGATGTTATATTTATATTCAAAAATTAACAAGTTGAATATTTTATATTTTGAAAATTATTTTGTAAATATTGAGAATAAAGCGTCTAAATTTTTAGGCAACGGAAAGAAAGGTGATTATACAGAGATGTGGTTATTTGTATATGAATTTTCTAGATTAGAAAATAAAACTCTATCTATAAGTTTTCTGGAAGAAGCACGTAAAGAAGATATTTCTTTTTTAAATGTTAGTATTTTATCTAAACTATGAAAAAGAATAACCCACAAAAAAATATTCCTGAAGGATGGCAAAAAACAGAAGTTGGAAACATCTTTAGTTTTTTGAGAACTTATGCTATTTCACGTGAAAATCTGATCAGCGGCACAGATAACACTTCTGGAATTGGAAACATCCACTATGGAGATATTCATGCTACATATAAAGCATCAAGCATAGATTTGGAGAATGTATCAGTACCGCTAGTTAAGGATAAAACTTTTTTACCAAAAAAAGAGGATTTCTTGAGGGATGGAGATTTAGTTATGGCGGATGTTTCCGAGGATTATGAGGGCATTGGAACAACTGTTTCAGTTCATGGGTTAGAAAATAAAAAAGTTGTAGGAGGCCTCCATACTTTTGTGCTGAGAGATACTAAGAAGAAAACAGAAGAACGGTACAGACAATACATATTTTGCAATCCAGAGGTCAGAAACAAACTGAAAAAAATCGCCAATGGTGTGTCTGTGTATGGTGTTTCAAAAACAAATCTTGCCAAACTTGTTTTGAGTTTACCGCCTATTGAAGAACAGAAGAGTATTGTAGTTGTTTTGGAGTCCTGGGATAAAATGATCAATAAATTGGCGAAGAAAATTAAGATCAAAAAAAATATCAAGAAAGGATTGATGCAAAATCTTTTGACTGGGAAAGTTCGCCTAGCTGGTTTTGATGAAAAATGGCAAACAGTAAAACTCAATGAACTTGGAAAAACTTATGCAGGTATTGCAGGTAAAGACAAAGACGACTTTGGATATGGAAAACCCTTTATTACTTACATGAATATTTATTCCTCATCAGAAATAAATTCTGGAAATTGCGGCTTTGTTAAAATTGACAATGGAGAAAAACAAAATAAAGCTAAATATGGAGATATATTTTTTACTACATCATCAGAAACTCCCGATGAAGTTTGTCCAGTCCTTAATCTTCTAAACCAATTAGTTTAAAATTTAAGAGAGTTTTTTGTAAAAAAATACGGGGTTTGATTTTTGATACTGGTGTGCAATC
>JAYSLY010000029.1:0-14534 GCA_043725085.1 bacterium | reverse complement strand
TTTTTTTAGATTACTGTGCCAGTATTTTACGACAAATCACGGTTTTTTCAAAATGTGGGTCTCTTAGGTACTGGTTTAGTTTAGTACGGACTGGTCAGTGATCATTGAAAGCAATAGCTTGTTGCACACTTACACTGGGCAATTCTTCAGCCTGAGCCAAAACCGGCTTCCTAACCACCGCATCAGCCTGTTGATCAATGATAGCTTTTTGCCTTTTGCTCCTGTCGGGTTTTTTTCCAACTTGAGTTAAGATATATTCCTTAGATCTTAGCGTTTTCAGGCCACGCTTTTTTATCTCTTCGACCAAGTGCAATTGCTTTTCTTGATCTTTTTCATGTGTTGCGATAAATATTGCACTAGATTGAGAAAGCCACTGTTGTTCCGAACTCTTCGGATCTAACATTTTTTGAATTTTCAAATGAAGTCCGAGACAGAGATGACACTGAATTGTCGCACAAATGGATTCACCAAACATTTTCGCAATCTTAGTGAAAGTTAGTTTGTATTCACCCTTAAGTTGATCAATCACACGAGCTTTTTCCATGAAGGTAAATGATTTTTGGCGAACCCCATCCACGACAGTTTTCACAAAATCATCTTCCTCATCAGCCTGATGCTTCGGCGCACTTTCCAAGCGTTCGCTTTCCGGTTGAAGACAATTTTTTTCCTTAATATCATCAGGAAGCACTTTATCTTTTTGCCCCTCTAGCTGAACAACTTGAGCATCTTTGGATTCTATCTCCTCGCCAGATGCTTCTAGCAAACTCGGTTCTTGAACAAATTCCGCTAGACAATCTTCTTGGGTTATACCTCTATCCATTCCGCGTTCCCGCATCATCCGTGCAAGCGCCGGGTTTTCTTTATCGCCCGAAGAAGGGTCGATAATTTTGTCACCAAAAAGATTCCATGTATTCACTCCTTCATATCGGGTCGACATTTTCCTTTCAACTACAACGGGAGCCTGATCTGTTTCATTAACTTTTCCAGACTGCTGACCCGAAAGTTGTTCCATCGGAATTTCCGGAATAACTTGTTCCACGGGATACATCGCCACGATCACTAAAGGCTTTTCAATCTCATGTTCGACTTTTTTCTGCTGAATTGAAATTACTTTGGTTGGTTTTTCCACAGGTTCGATACTTTTTAGTGATAATCCTTGAGGTTGAGATTGCGTTTCAAGCTCAACTGTCTTTGCCTCTGATTGCTTTTGTGGCTTAAAAATAAAGATAGCTTCCGTCTTTATTTTAGCCACTTCTACTTTAGTCCGCACATAGTCCGACCCTTTTTCAAGATGAAGATCGCAAAATTCTTTCCCCGGTTTGCGAAATGTTCCTTCGCAGATACCGATACGATCAAATTCTCCTTGACTAAGGCAGGCTGGACAAGGACGGATAACAGACTGACAACGAGACGAAATACATTGTTTAATGTCAACCTTGTCAAACGCTGATTCCCTGCAAGTGAGCAAATCAACTTCGCCTCTAAAAATCGGGCAATAAACTGACGTGAAATACAGCGTTTTATACATCCGTCGTGACGAACCGGCAAAGCCGGCCATATCAAGTGAATCTCTCGACATTTAAATCCCTCCTTTCAAAAACTGATTGATTTTTCAGATTTATATATTTTATTCAATATTCATTTTTTAAGGTAAAATACCACTTATTTAAGCGGTTTATTATACTAGCAAAGTATCACTATTTTTGCAAATTTAGGTCTTACTTTGCTTCGCACATAGAAACAGGGCGCCGCTCTGCTCTCTTTTAATTTTTTTAGGTAAAATACAGGGCAACTGAGATTAAAAACAAGCAAAGCATAAATAATACCGCAAGCCAACCAAAAAATTTCACCCAAACGGGATGAGTTTCTTTGCCCATAATTTTTTTGTCATCCCCCACGACCATAATGACAATGAGCAATGGAAAAGCAATCACACCATTAAGAAAAGCGGAATAATAGAGCGCCAAAATCGGGTTGATGTGAAAAAAATTCAAAGCCAAACCGACCAAAATCGAAAGCGCGATCACCGCATAAAAACCTTTGGCACGCGTAAATTTCAACTCCAGCCCTTCGTGCCATTTCATCATCTCTGCCAGTGCATAGGCGCCAGAACCAGCGAGCACCGGCACCGCTAAAAGTCCGGTGCCAATAATCCCGATCGCAAACAAAAGATAGGCATAATTTCCGGCAAGCGGCCGCAAAGCCAGCGCAGCTTGTTCAGCCGATTCAATGTTGGTAATGCCGTGGGCAAAAAAGGTCTGCGCCGCTGTGAGAACAATGAAGAAAAAAACCACGTTTGCTAAAATCATTCCCATGCCAACATCGGTGTGCATCCGCCCGATACGCGTATGCAAATCGTCCGGCTTATCGCCCAATAATTTGTGCAAGCTTTTATGCAATTTATTTTCCTCCACTTCCTCCGAAGCTTGCCAGAAAAAAAGATAGGGCGTGATGGTAGTGCCAAAAACCGCCACCATCGCAAAGACATATTCCTCGCTATAATTAAATCTTGGCAAAAAAGTCCAATGAAAAACCGTGAGCCAATCAGGATGAATAATAATGCCTGTTACGACATAGGCTAAAACAGAAATCGCCAGCCATTTTAAAAATTTAACATAAAAATGGTAACCGACAAATACTTCCATCGCGATTGATATCATCGCAAAAAAAAGTGCTCCGAGATAGAAATTAAAACCGGTAAGCATCGAAAGGGATGCCGCCATCGCCCCCAAGTCCGCGCCAATATTGGCGATATTAGCCAGAATAAGTAAAGCGACTGCCGCAAAGACGATTTTTCGGCGATAGTGCTTTTGCAAGACTCCGGCAAGCCCTTGATTGGTCACAATCCCGATGCGCGCGCAAGCTTCTTGCACGGCGAGCATCACAGGAAGGAGCCAGGCGGCCATCCAAAGAATGGAAAAGCCGAATTTGGCACCTACGGAAGAATAGGTACCAATCCCTGACGGATCATCATCCGACGCGCCGGTGATGAGACCGGGGCCCAGCGCGCGTAAAAAATATTGCACCTTTTGCCACGGCGTAGCCAGCATTTTTTTTGCCATTTCAACCTCTGTGCGCGTAATCCGCAATGTTCCATCAACTGCCTTCACAGCTTTAACCTCACCCCATAGCACCAGTTTTCGCGCCAAAAGAAGCGGGATGCCCAGTTCGTGGCGAAATTCCGAAAGGGTAAAAACTTTTTCTTGATTTTCAGCAACTACTTGATTTTTATTTTCCATTTTTCGTTTCGATAATTTTTTCGACCTGGCTTAGTCTATTGCACTCAAAATCACAATATTTATTTTTTTCGTCTGTATAGCGACCAGCTTTTCTTTTCAGCAAAAAGGTTTTTATTTCTGGAAATACTTTTTTAACCTCGGAGATATACCTAACACGATCGTCAACGAAATACATTTTTTCCTTAGCACTGATAAATTTTGAGATACCGTTAGATTTTTCACCGCTTGCTATGATAACCTTCTTGAAATATTTTTCAACTCCTGAACCACTAACCTTTGTTTTTTGAAACGTGGCATCGCCGTAAGTCACAAGAAAAAGCTCCTTTTTCTGAAATTTTTCCAAAAAAACACAAACGTCTTTGAAAACATAGCGCTTCAAATCGGCCAAAAATATTTTCAGATTATGCGCTAGCTCCTCATCATTGAATATGAGGTATTTTTTTAGACGAGTAATTTGTTTTTGGGGGTCATAGCACACTTTGCAACCGTCATTTTTACCGACTGTAAGCGCATAGGAAGAATCAAAATCTTTTTGGCTAATACCCTGGCGTAAAAATATAGCGACAAAATCTTGGCGAAATTTTTTTGTATTAAACAGCACGTCGTCAAAATCGATAAATGTTTTCATTTTGAAAGTGAAGCCTAGATTATTTCCTTAATAATTCCCTCATACTTTCCCAACTCCAAAATTACCATAAGCACTCTGGCCAATTTTTCGCTATCGTGGCGGATAAACGCCCTTGTGGAGGCAATGGCGTCCGCTTTGCTATAATTTGATTTTTTATCACTCAATAGATCGGTTTTGATTATGCGGTAAGTTCTTTTTTGGCCATTGTTTTCTCCAAACTCGACCAGCAGACTTTCTTCTTCATATTTTTTAATTAAATTCCTGCCTGGCTCTTTTGTGTTAAATGTCGCAAAGTCAATGCGCTCTTTTCCGATCTGCGAATTAATCAAGCCGACATAATCATCCAGGGTAAAATTATCAGTTTGGCCCTTTCGATTAACCAGATTGCAATTAAAAACTACGATGGCTTTCGTTTTTCTAAGCGCCTCGGAAATTCCTTGCACCAAAAAATTCGGCATAATGCTGCCATAATAATCCCCGGGACCAATCACCACAAGGTCCGCTTCCAAAATTTTTTGAATTGCTTTTTTGTTGGCTCGTACTTTTGGACTAAGATAACTTTTTCTAACCCCCGCTTTTTTAATTTCCACATTATGCCTCACCTCATCCTCCCCCTTGATCAATTTTCCATTTTTAAGTTCAATAAAAAGATTCACTTCCTTGTCTGCCACGGGGATAACCTCGCCTTTAATGTTGAGAATTTTGGCCGCTTCCTCGACTCCGGCCGAGAAATTCCCGGTGATTTTTTCCAAAGCACTGAGAAGCAAATTACCAAAATTATGCCCTTTGAGTCCGCCTTCTTCGAAACGATACGTCATCAGTCGACGCATAATATCCTTCTCGCCGCTAAGCGCTGCCAAACATTGCCGCACATCACCCGGCGGAAGCACACCAAGCTCATCACGCAAAATTCCCGTTGAACCGCCATCATCCGCCATAGAAACAATCGCTGACAACTCGATTGGATAATTCTTAAGACCGCTAAGAAGCATAAAGCTGCCCGTCCCGCCGCCAATCGTCACCACTTTTTTGATTTTTTCTGCCATAAGTTTAAATAAATTGATGCAAAACCTTTTCCGCCGCCTTCAAATCCTCCGGGCTACCGATGGCATGCCAAGCGGTGGCCTTTTCAACCTTTACATCATAATCGCGAGCCATTATCGCAAGCGTTTGTGGCAAACCAAATTCAATATCCCCGGCCTTTTTGGGAATCAACTCATAATCAAAGAATTTTTTATTCAAAACGTATGCACCGGCATTGGCGAGCTTATCTTTCGATCGCAACGGATTTTCGATTACATCAACCATATGACCTTTTTGGTTTGTTTTTATGATTCCGAATTTAGTCACATCTTCAACTTCATGCCCCAAGATTGCTAAATCATACTTGAGCATCCGCTTTAAGTCTTTTTTGTGATACAGATCATCGCCCATAATGACCAAAAATTTATCCTTAAGCACACTTTTCGCCAAATGCAAGGCACCGCCAGTACCTGTCATTTTGTCCTGATAGACATAGATAATGCGCCGCCCGGCAAAATATCTTTTGAAATGACGGATGATATAGTCTCCGCAATAACCAATCACCATGATAATCTCGGTAATCTCTTTTGGAAGCATATTGATTTTGTGCTCCAAAATCGGCTTGCCCTTTAACTTGAGCATTGGTTTAGGAATTTCATCCGTCAAATTTTTCATCCGCTTCCCCCTGCCGGCTGCCAAGAATACTGCTTGCATAATCAGTGATCAGGAATCAGCAATCAGGAGTCAGCGAGTAAGAATTATTTTCTTGTTCGCTGTTCACTGCTCACTGTTCACTGCATTAAATTACGATACTAATAAGCTTGCCTTTCACGAAAACAATTTTTTTAATTTCTTTTCCTTCGGTATAATTCCTAACTTTTTCGCTTTCCAGCGCCAGCTGTTTTGCGGTTTCTTCCGAAATATCCGCGGAAGTTTTGATCGTATCACGCACTTTTCCATTGATCTGCACTACTAAATCAATCTCTTCGTCATGGATAAAATCAGAGTTATATTCCGGCCACTTCTGCGAAAATATCGACTCGTAATCTGCGCTAATCTTTTCTGTATCAGTCCGTGTAACGTCCGAGTTAGTCCGCACCTTGTGCCATATTTCTTCTGCTAAATGCGGAGCAAAAGGAGCAAGAAGTATTAGGAATGATTGATAGCTCTGTGTTGATATTTTTTCTTCTTTTTCCAGTGCATTTACCAAAATCATCAACTGACTAATCGCTGTATTAAATTTCATATTTTCAATGTCCTTGGTAACTTTCTTGATGGTTTTGTGTAATAAATTATTCGATTTACTGTTTATTAATTCTTGTCCATTGATTCTTGATTGCATTTTCCAGATTTTCTCCAAAAAGCGGCTAACCCCGACAATCCCTCTCGTCTGCCACGGTTTCATGTCTTCAAGCGGTCCCATAAACATCTCAAATATCCGCAAAGCGTCCGCTCCAAACTGTGCCACGACATCATCCGGATTAACCACATTGCCTTTGGATTTTGACATCTTTGTTCCGTCTTCCGCCAAAATCGTCCCTTGATGCCTCAACTTCAAAAATGGTTCGTCAAATTCAAGATAACCTAAATTATGCAAAACTTTCGTGAAAAATCTGGCATATAAAAGATGCAAAACCGAATGTTCCGCCCCGCCAACATAGAGATCGACCGGTAGCCATTTTTTGAGCAATTCTTTTGAAGCAAATTCTTGAGCATTTTTTGGATCAGCATAGCGCAAATAATACCAAGAAGAACAAACAAAGGTGTCCATCGTATCGGATTCTCTGCGCGCTTTTGCGCCGCATTTTGGACAAACCACGTTTTGAAATTTTTGGGAATATTTCAAAGGCGACTCACCAGTCGGTTTGAAATCAACATCATTAGGCAACTCGACCGGCAAATCAGCCTCTGGCACGGGAACCTCGCCACAATGTTCACAATAGATAATGGGAATCGGCGCACCCCAATAGCGCTGACGACTCACCAGCCAATCACGCAGCTTATAATTCACCTTGAAATGAGCCGCTCCTTTTTCTTCCAGCCACTCGGTGATTTTTATTCTAGCCTCCTGGGAAGTTAATCCATCAAATTGAGCAGAGTTAATCAGCGTACCGTCCTCCTCGAAACAAACTTCCAGGTTTTTAACTTTCTCCCAAAGATCGTCGTCCTTTGGCCTAATGGAAACTTGAAGTGAAATGTAATATTTTTTCGCCAACTCAAAATCACGCGCATCATGCGCATCAGCGAAAACCGCTCCGGTTCCATAATTTACCAAAATAAAATCAGAAATCCAAATCGGTATTTGATTTCCGGTTGCCGGATTGATTGCATAGGCTCCCGTGAAAGCTCCGGTTTTTTCTTTTTGCAATTCCAACCTTTCCATCTCTGTTTTTTTAGCCGTTTCAGACAGATACACCTCCACTTCTTTTTTATGCCCCTCATCTGTTATGACAGAAACCAGCGGATGTTCTGGCGCTAAAAGAAGATAGGTACCAGAGAAAAGTGTGTCGATGCGTGTAGTATAGACAGTTATTTTCTCCTGACTGTTTTCAATTGCAAAATCCACTTCAGAGCCAAAAGATTTCCCGATCCAATTTTTTTGCAAGTTTTTAGTCGACTCCGGCCAATCCACTTTTTCCAAACCGGTCAGAAGTCCGGCGGTCTTATCTTTGTCTTCGACAAAATCCGTAATTTTGAAAAACCATTGTTCAAGATCCTTTTGAATGACTTCACTTTCACAGCGTTCGCACTTACCATTTTCCGCCTGCTCGTTGGCAAGTACCGTCTGGCATTTCGGACACCAATTCACTTTGGCTTTTTTCTTGTAGGCCAATCCATTTTTGTAGAAAAGCAAAAAAAGCCACTGCGTCCATTTATAATACTCTGGCAGCGAAGAATTAACTTCTCGACTCCAGTCATAGGAAAAACCAAGCGAATCAATTTGTTTTTTGAAAACGCGAATCGCCTCTTCAATTGTCGCCTTGGGATGCACGCCGGTTTTGATCGCATAATTTTCCGCCGGCAGCCCAAAAGCATCAAAACCTTGCGGGTGAAGGACTTCAAATCCGCGCATGCGCAGATACCTGGAATAGATATCCGTCGCAGTATAGCTTTCTACGTGTCCCACATGAAGTCCTGAGCCGGAAGGATAGGGAAACATGTCCAAGATAAAGCGTTTTTCTTTCTTGGAATCATCTTTTGCCCGCACCAAATCAGGGTTATTCTTCCATTTATCTTGCACTCTCTTTTCAATCTCTTGCGGGTTGTATTTTTCCATAAAGTCACCGTTTAGTCGGTTATTTCACTAATATCCTAACTTTAACCTACTTCTCGGTTTTTTTCAATACCATTACCTAATTAGCATATTATTATATACTTAGTTTTAAGATAACAACAAAAAAAACCGCTCCCATAAAATGAGAACGGCTTTTTCCAATTGTCGCTGATATTATTTTCCTCCGCCAAGCAAACGATTCAGGCGTGCCTTCACTTCTTCCGGTGTCGCTTCGCGAGAAACATTTTCTTCTTCGACCACATTAGCGCTTTCGGTTGGTTTTGGCGCTTCTTCCTTAATTTCAGTGAGAGGTTCTTTTTGACGAAAAATATCCGGTACTTCCTCTTCGCTCACTGGCAAATTAGCCGGGGTCGGCGCTTTTTTCCCAAAACTGGGAAAGCTTGGAAAGGAAAAATTATTTTTTTGCGGTAATGCTTCTTTCACTTTTTCTGCTTTTGGCACAGACTCAAAAAAATTCTTCGTGGCAAAATAGTTTTCTTCTTCCGGTAAGATAGTTGGAATAGGTTTTTTTAGTGACGGAATATTGCGAGAAAAATCGCGTCCGGGAATCTCTCGCATTTCTGTTTCTTTTTTAATGAAAATAAAGGGGAAGATAAAAAACAGAACGACATAAATTACCAGTGACCACATGACACTTTCGCCGACAGCTAACGGCAAATTTTGAGAAAGCGTTTTTTTAACAATCGGACCATCAATAATTCTGATTTCCAGCTCTGTTTTGATATTATAATAATTACCAGCAATGGCAATCAAGCTATCAACCGTATCATTGTTTAATTCTTGTGCCAAAACACCATCAGCATCAAAATTCTTAATTCTAATTACTCCGCTTCCACCCACTCTCTCAACAGAAAGCTTGGAATTCCAAAATTCTTTTCGTTTAGCATTTGGCAATTCAACACCGGGAGCAAGCGCTTCACTTCCATCACTCAGTCGGTCATTAAAAGCTAAGGACGAAAGAACTTCTTTAAAATTTTCCATAATTGAATCAAGACTGCGACTAACAGTTTCGTTCTTTGGCAATAGTAAAATATCCGTTTCGGCTTCGTAACTGCCACTTTTATTCAAGTTGAAAAAAAGCACTACTAGAAATACTACCGCCAACGTGCCTATTTTTTTTTTAAACCAAGTTTCATTGTTCATAGAAATAGCCTTACGCTCGCCCCCGTCCTACTTAGTTGAACAGTCTGAATATTGGAGAAATTTCACCTTTTTCTGTTTTGACAAAAGTAGCATTTTCCACAGTCAAACCACCCCAGATATTTCCCGAAAAAGCTTTTTTCTGCACACGAGCAATCCCATAGTTGGCATTATCGCTAAATATTGATTTGTTAATATCAACTCTACCGGCCGTGCCAGTGGCATTAACTTCGATACCCTCTCTTTTATTGTTGAAATAGGTATTGCTTTTAGTAAAGATTTGCGCCTCGTCAAGTCGAACCTTGAGGCCACTGCCAGAATTTTTTCGGAAGTTAGTGCCTTGAATCCAGGCTTTAGCGCCAGACTCAAAAGACACCCCGTCACTGTCATTGCCACTGATGTCGCTTTCATAAATGATTAGGTTTCTTTTTTCAGAATAAACTCCATTGCGACCATTGTTTTCAATATTCGTCTCACTGATCGTCACCTTATTATCATCATTCAGCTTTCCGGCATAAACAATCACGCCATCTTTATCATTTTTTTCAATTGTGCATTTGATGATTTTTACTCTCCCGCCATCAGAAACCTTCACACCATTTTTCCCTTTTTTAATTGTCAACTTATTCAATGTTGATCCACCATTAAGATAGACGACTGATTCGTTATCGTTATCGGCTTCGATAACTGTTTTTTCTCGATTGTGACCATAGATCTCCACTCCTTTTGGCACAACGATATTCTCCTTGTACATTCCATTGCTCACAAAAACTTTTGTGTTTTTGTCGGCGTTTTTTAAGGCTTGAGAGATGGTTTTATAGGGATGAGAGGATGATCCATCTTGCGTGCCATTAGCGCTGGCATCTACAAAAATCTTTTTATCATGCCCCGCAAACGTCAAAAATGGCACAATTACTGCCAATACCAAAAAGGCTAAAAACACCCTTTTCAAGTCAATTTTGCTCGTATTATACATACTTTTCGTACATTCTTAAATTATTATATTAACAAAACAGTCTAGCACAACTATGGATTTTGTCAATGGCTAAGATCAAAAACACCCAAAATCAGGTGCTTTCATAATTTGTCTAAAATAGGCGCTATTAAGCTATAAAATCTTCACTTTGTGCAAATAAATACTCTGCACGATTCCAATGGAAGCAAAAACAGCCACAAGAGAGCTGCCTCCATAACTAAGAAACGGCAACGGCACCCCGGCCACGGGCATCACTCCGATATTCATCCCAATATTGACCAAAATTTGCGAAAAAAGCATCACCAGAATCCCCACTGCCAGAAGGTAGCCAAAATTATCCCCAGCCGAACGCGCCACTTCCTTGATACGATACATTAAAAGTCCCAAGAGAAAAATAACACTGGCCGCGCCTAAAAATCCCATTTCTTCAGCAATAACAGCAAAAATAAAATCAGTATGCTTTTCTGGCAAAAAGTTTAGCTGCGATTGTGAACCATGTCCCAATCCCTTGCCGAAAAAACTGCCAGAACCGACTGCTACTATCGATTGAATCACATTATACCCGCTACCGCGAGGATCGTTATAGGGGTTAACAAAGTTAACCAAACGCTCTTTTTGATATGGCCGCATAACAAACCAGCTAGAATAGGAAATGACCACGCCCATGAGAAACAAAATCACCAGATTCTTACTACTAATTCCTGAAAGGGAAAGCATCACCGCCCAAGAAAGCATAATAATAATTGAAGAACCAAAATCGGGCTGCTTGATAATCAGGAAGATGGGAATAAAAACCAAGACGACAGAGGCCGTGATTCTAACTATGATACTGAGCTGACTCTTTTTCTTGCTAAAAAAACTCGCCAAAAAAATTACCATTGCCAATTTCGCGGTCTCCACCGGCTGAATATGGAAAGTTCCAAAGCCAATCCAGCCGGTTGTGCCTCGAATGGTTGTGCCAAGAAACAACACCAAAAAAAGCACTAACAGCGTTATGAAATACAACTTAGTGCTAAAAAAGCTCAAAGAACGATAATCGAAAAAAGCGATCGAAAACATTAGCACAATTCCCACCACCGCTGAAATCAACTGCTTTTTGAAATTTCCCAAATCTGTCCCCGAATCCCCTCGAGAAACACTATAGAGAGCCAAAAAACCAATCGCCAGCAGAAGGACTACCGTAACTAAAATCACCCAGTCTAGTTTTAGAAATTTCTGCA
Source organism: bacterium (assembly GCA_043725085.1). Taxonomy (GTDB): domain Bacteria; phylum Patescibacteriota; class Minisyncoccia; order Moranbacterales; family UBA2206; genus UBA9630. Next base: position 3,013 of record JAYSLY010000029.1, on the reverse strand, counting down.
TAAAATATTTCTTGTCTTAGGACAAATATTTAGCGCGCTTGAAATTGCTCCGATTTGAAATATTGCCTCGCAAAAGACTCGGAATCAAAAATGTTCACATCAACTTGAGTTTCAACATTACTCACGACGCCCAAAAAACGATTTGGCCAAAAAACACGAAAATCCCTATCCTCTTTCGATTTAACCGTTCGCATTTCAGTTGCGTTAAGCGCAATAATTTTGCCAGCGGCATCACGCAAGATTATCTTTATCTGTATCAATGCAAAATCAAACGGACTGTTATTTTGCAATAGCCCTTTTGCTTCAGAAAAACCGATGCCGGAACCAATTTCAGCATACTTCTTATTTACAATCTTAAGATCCGGTTTTTCATAAAGATCATCCAACTCAACCCAAACCGGATTGGAAACTGAAAAATCAATACTTGTTGGAAGCTTGCTCAGCTTAATATTATTTTCAATGACATATTTCCTATCTCCTGGTAAAATAAAATTCTCTCCTTGTTTTTCAGCCAGGATTGCTCCGGTTTCATCCTTAAATTTAATATCATAGGAAAAAAATTTGCCACCATAAACGTTATTCGGATTAATCACCATGCCATAGAAATCATATTCTCCTGCAACAGAAGTTTCGACAATTCCCGTCTCTCCCGCCGTCAAATCTTTTGCCTCAATTTTTTGACATCCAACAGAACAAACTCCTCCGCAATCAACACCCTGCTCATTTTGATTTTTTATCCCATCAGTGCAAGTTGGCTTTGGAGCAAAAATAGAATGCAAAAACCAAAAAATTGAGGCAAAAAATACCAGATAAACCAGGCCGATAATCAGCCTTTTTTTCGTGCTTTGTTCCATATCGTTTGAGTTATTTTAATATTACTTCTCTAATTATAGCAAAAAATACCATAAGCGCCAAACAAAAAACGCCCCGCTTAGGCGTTTAATATAATCTGGGTCTTTATTGAATACATTGTACCCAGCATTGCCCTACTCTTTCCACAGAGTGGATACCATCGGGGCTGACAAGCTTAACTGCTGAGTTCGGGAAGGGATCAGGTGTATCCTTGTCGCTAGAAACACTGGGAACAATATATTCAAAAAATGTTTTAAAAAGCTTTGATCACGGGAGAGAAAAACAGGAATGAGGCAATCGTGAGCATAACTATGGAAAACACGGTAAATGTCAATGCAAAACTCTTTCTATAATTATCCATAACTACAGTATATCTTAGTTTTAGAAATTTAGAAACTGCTAACTACTGACCGATATGTAACATATAACACGCAATATGAAACGAGACATGTCCTTAAAAACATGAGTTACATATTTTGCGCTGCATGTTACGAAAAACTTAAGAGAGATAATAATTCAATTCATTAGTATCTCTTGGCTTAATCCATCACTGGACTTACACCTGAGACCTATCAACCTGGTAATCTTCCAGGGAATTGTACCTCGACAAGTCGAGGTAGTTGATTAATCTTGAGCGGAGCTTCTCGCTTATATGCTTTCAGCGATTATCTCGTCCGGACGTAGCTACCGAGCAATGCGGATGGCTCCACAGCTCGTACACCAGAGGTTCGTTCTTTCCGGTCCTCTCGTCACATTCATTCCCTTATTTCTAAGGGTGCAGACTATATCTTCACCCCACCCTTGAGCGGGGGCCTACATATTATAGCGACACATTTCCGCATTCTATCAGTCGCTATCTTTCCGCCGATGAGGCGGAAAAGTCGTTACGGGGTTAATCCTAAAACTCTCAACAATTCTTCTTTGGTTCTCTTACTCTTAGTTGCATAATTTTCCGATTGAATACGAATTACATAATCAACCAGCTTTCTGTAACTATTTTCAGAGATTTTTTTCTTTTGGAGTATTTTTGCCGATTTCAAAATTGAATCTGCCTGAATTTTCTTAAATTTAATATATGGCTTTAGCAGTTTGAGAATTTTTTCGACTTGTTTAAAGCCATTAATCCTCAGCTCCGTAATATTGTCATTACGCCTGCTGATATAACCAATACCAAATTTTCTTCTAATCCAAAGCAAAGTTTTTTCGTGGCGCGTGTCTTGATAGAGACAAATCGTCAGCATAAAACGACATTTTTCATTATCGCTTCTTCTTTTGATTTGCATCATCAAGCTTCCGTCGCCATCGAGAAAACCAGCAATATACGCCAATTGAGTTTTAGAACAACTTCCCACGGTATTGCCTTAATATTATTATGGTCCTCAAGAATATTATACCATAGAAGCAAAGGACCGCAATGCTTCTACACTCATTATAACCAAAATAATAATGAAGGTTTCACCGTTATTAGTCGGATTGTCAATGTCGATTACTCGACAAAGTAGCAATTTTCTTACTAGGAAAGAGATCTCTCAATCAACAACGCCTACAGCAGATAGGAGACCAACCTGTCTCACGACGGTTTGAACCCAGCTCGCGTACCGCTTTAATTGGCGAACAGCCAAACCCTTGGGACCTTCTACAGCCCCAGGATGCGATGAGCCGACATCGAGGTGCCAAACCGCGCCGTCGCTGTGGACGCTTGGGCGCGATCAGCCTGTTATCCCCGGAGTAGCTTTTATCCGTTGAGCTTCCGCCGTCCGATATCGTACGGTCGGATCACTATGTCCTGCTTTCGCATCTGCTCGACTTGTTGGTCTTGCAGTTAAGCCAGCTTGTCCCATTGCGGAACCGGTGCGATTTCCATCCGCACCTAGCTGACCTTTGTGAACGCCTCCGTTACCTTTTAGGAGGCAACCGCCCCAGTTAAACTACCCACCAGATACTGTCTCCCCAGCCGGATTCACGGTCAGGAATAAGAATCGCTATAGTTCAAGAGTGGTGTCTCATTGGCGCCCGAAGGCTCCCACCTACGCTGAACATGAAAAACAGCGACCCAATATCAAGCTATAGTAAAGCTTCACGGGGTCTTTTCGTCTGACTGCGCGTACAGGGCATCTTCACCCCACTTGCAATTTCGCCGAGTCCCATGTGGAGACAGTCG
>JAYSLY010000028.1:0-3526 GCA_043725085.1 bacterium | reverse complement strand
TTTTTTTAGATTACTGTGCCAGTATTTTACGACAAATCACGGTTTTTTCAAAATGTGGGTCTCTTAGGTACTGGTTTAGTTTAGTACGGACTGGTCAGTTGGTATTAGCTCTGTCTTATTGGATAAAAATATTAAGGAATTATATTTGAACAGTTTTTGTTTTGGGTTCAGGTTGAATGATTTTAAGGTGCTATCACCAGAATTTTCCCAATTTTATTTTAGAGGTCACACTTTTCGTAAACAAATGACCAGAATTGCTCAGGGAGCAAGTCGTTATAATCTTTCCAAAAAGTATTTTTTAGATACTGCTATTAAAATTCCAAACAGTATAACCGAGCAAAATTCTATCGCTGATATTTTGAGAGTTGCCGACAAAGAAATTTTTGATTTGGAGAAGAAATTATCAATGCTAAAAGATCAGAAAAAATATTTGTTGAATAATTTAATCACTGGAACCATAAGAACTAAAGCATAAAAATATGAAAAAAATAAATAAATTTAATGAGGTTGTTATCTATCAATCTAAAAACGGAGCGATTGAGTTGCGGGGGGATTTTAAACATGAAAATATTTGGGCAACACAAAAACAAATCGCGGAAATTTTTGGAATTGATAGAACGGTTGCAACAAAACATATCAACAAAATATTTTCTGACAAGGAACTTGATCGAAAAAAGGTATGTGCAAAATTTGCACATACCACTGAACATGGTGCAATCAAAGGAAAAACCCAAACAAGAGAGATGGAATTTTATGCGCTGGATGTTATTCTTAGCGTTGGTTATCGAACGAACTCATTGAAAGCGATTGAATTTAGAAAGTGGGCAAATAAAATGCTAAAACAATATTTGATCCAAGGCTATGCTATTAATCGAAATATAATCGGAAAAAACTATAATGCTTTTATGAAAGCCGTGGAAGATATCCAACAACTTTTACCGCGGCATATCACTCTAGATCCTGAAATGATTTCGGAACTCATCAAAGAATTTGCTGATACATGGGTTTCTCTGGAGGCGTATGATAAAGAAGATTTGAAAACTATCGGAGTTACAAAAAAATCTGTGAAGCTGACCGGCGTAGGACTGGTTGATGCAATTAAAAATTTGCGTACTGAATTGAATCGAAAAAAAGAAGCGACCGATTTATTCGCACAAGAAAGAAAATTCGGGAGTATCGAAGGCATAGTCGGAAATGTGATGCAATCATTTAATGGAAAATCACTATATCCCACTATTGAAGAAAAAGCCGCTCATTTGCTATATTTTATGGTGAAAAACCATCCTTTTGTTGACGGAAACAAACGCAGTGGCGCGTTTGCTTTTGTTTGGTTTTTGCGCAAAGTAAACGCGAAGGGCGGAAAAAATATCAATCCAGCAACACTCACGGTGTTAACATTGCTTATTGCAGAAAGTGATCCCAAGAAAAAAGAACAAATGGTGGCGTTGGTAACCCAATTATTAAAATAATATATGGCTGAATTATTAAAAACTGTCCATTTTGACGAAGCAAGACAATCACAACTTCCTTTTATTGAGATCCTGTTAAACATGGGCTATAAATATATTTCTGCTGAAGATGCGATGCGTGAGCGTGGCAGTGACGCAACAAACTTTATCCTTTCAGATGTTGCTGCCAAAAAGCTCATGGAAATAAACAGCTATGAAATTGATGGAGTGGAGTATAAATTCAGTGAGAAGGATGTCCGCGATGCTATTGATGAGCTTGGAAATATTCAATATGAAGGGCTCATTGATACCGCGCAGAAAATATACAATATCATTATGCCAACTAGCGGAGGCAAGACAATTAAGATAAACCAAGGCGGAAAATCAATGTCAAAAAACTTTCGCTTTATTGATTTTGCAAATCCTGAAAATAATGACTTTCATGTGACGGCTGAGTTCGAAGCTACCGGCAAGCAAAATATACGCCCAGATATTGTCTGTTTTGTGAATGGTATCCCTTTTGCTGTTATTGAGAACAAGAAGTCTAGTGTGGCTGCGCTAGAGGCCATCAACCAAATGAATCGCAATCAAGGACCGGAATTTTGCCCAAGGCTTTATGCGTATACACAGCTTTTGGTTGGTACAAATAACAAAGAATTACAGTATGGAACGACTGGCACACTGAGCAAATTCTATGCGGTTTGGAAGGAAAAGGAGGCTTCCAAGGAAGAGGTTGATGAGCGAGTGTTGAAGCTTATCAAAAAGCAGATTCCAATTGAAGTGTATGCCCAAGTCCTGACCGATCTAAATGGTGCCACGGACGGACACGCGCAAAAGCTTGATCGATTGCCTACAGAACAAGACAGAGGCGTTGTTTCTCTTTTTGAACCCAAGCGCCTTTTGGATCTGACAAAAAACTATATCTTGTTTGATGCTGGAGTAAAGAAGCTTTCCCGATATCAACAGTATTTTGCTATCCATAAAATGCTTAAGCGAATCGATGAGGAGGAAACAACTGGAAGAGGGATAACTCGTCGCAAGGGCGGGCTTGTGTGGCACACGCAGGGCTCAGGCAAGTCATTGACTATGGTTATGTTTGTGAAAGCCTTGATTGAAAGTCCTCACATCAGCAACCCTCGGATAATCATCGTGACTGATCGCAAAGACCTAGATAAACAGATCAAAGATACCTTCAAAAATTGCAATCTGAAAAAGGAAGTCGTCCAGGCTACGAGTGGTCAGCATTTGCTTGATTTGCTCAAGGATAAAAACTTGGCTGTTGTTACCACCTTGGTGCACAAATTTGAATCAGCTCGTAAAAAGAATTTTGGGCTTGTTGATCCTGACAAGAATATTTTTGTGTTGGTTGATGAGGCTCATCGTAGTCAGAATGGTATTGCCAATCTTGAAATGAATCGCATTATTCCGAACGCTTGCTATATCGGATTCACCGGCACGCCTCTTATGAAAAATGAAAAAGAAAGTTGGCGAAAATTCGGGGGGTATATTGATAAATATACAATTGATGACGCATTGGAAGATAAAATCATTCTGCCACTTATTTATGAGGGTCGCTATGTTGATTTGGTTCAGAACGCTAAGCAGATTGATCGCCATGTTGAGCGAATCACAGAAGGTTTGAATGATAAACAAAAGAAAGACTTGCAAAAATTCATCGGGACAAAAATTATCAAAGACAATCCACAGCGTATTGTTGAGATTTCATATGATATTGAAAAACATTATTGCGAAAACTTTCAAAACACAGGACTCAAGGCGCAGATTGTTGCACCATCCAAATTCTCAGCTGTTTTGTTTCAGAAGTTTTTTGAGAGCCGTTCAAAAGTGCGAACTGCCATTGTGATTTCTGATGAGCACGAGGATGGTGATGAAGAGAATACGCACAGAAAGGAAGTCGTTACGTATCTAGAAAATGTCCGAAAGAACCATAGCAGTGTGGCTAAATATGAGAAGGATGTCTGTCCAGTCCTTAATCTTCTAAACCAATTAGTTTAAAATTTAAGAGAGTTTTTTGTAAAAAAATACGGGGTTTGATTTTTGATACTGGTGTGCAATCT
>JAYSLY010000027.1:0-2443 GCA_043725085.1 bacterium | reverse complement strand
TTTGCCGCCGTTGGCCTGCGTGATCATTCTGACCACATAGAGGCCAAGACCGGTTCCGCCGGTGTTGAGTCTTGTGATGTCTTTGCCACGAGAAAATTTTAGAATAAACCAATAAACCTTATTGCCTATTTGACAGTAAAAGACTGCGGGTGCTAATAAAATGGGCTTTGGTTGTTGTGCCAAAGCTCATCACTCCTCTTCTCCATTTTAAATTGTTTGTTTTAGAGTTTTATCCGAGACAACACAAACTCTTTCAGTCTTTTTGCCGATTCATAGCCATCGATAGCTTCTTGCATAATAAATTCGATAATGTCCCCCGGATAACGTGCCTCGATGTAGAAACCATCTAATTTAATTGCATCTTCTTTTAATTCTGAAAAGGTAATGTCAAATTTTTCGCATTCAATGATCAATTGTTCCATTTGGTGAGTTTTTAGTGGAATACTTTTGTGAAACGCTAAATAACCTTTAAGATATTTTTCTGCCATCTGTTGAGAATGCAAGCATATTTGATTGGGAGGGCCATTTTCTTTCAAGGCGAGTACAATGATTTGCTCATCTTCCAGGGCATATTTTTCCCATTCCGCAAAACGCTTTGCTGCCTTTTCTTTTTCATCCATAGTTTTACGCTTGATAAATTATCTTTCCCTTGTTTAATATATGGGAAATAAACGGGTCATCAATTTCAAGTCTTTTTTCTATTTCTGCCGGAGTATACACAAGTAAATCCATTGGCACACCGCTACCCCATAATTTTCTGCGTAATTCCGCTTGACGATCTAAACGTGACTGCGAAGATTTTTGAATAATAAATAAGTCAATGTCACTGTCTTCGGTTGGGTTTCCCCACGCATAAGAACCAAACAGGATAATTTTCTCCGGGCCTATTTCTCTTACTATTTTTTCCCGAATCTCAGGAATTCGTGCTTCATATTTGCCCATATTTGCATTATATCTCAAGTTAGCCATTATTACAACCCTAAGTATATTCCAACACAACATAACCACTCAAACACATTCCTCTCCAAAGTCTCTTTTTCTTGTTCGAGGGGAAGCTCAAGGATGAATTTGGTGCCCATGTTGGCTCCGAGGGATTCGAGGAGGACTTTGCCGCCGTTGGCTTAAGCTACTTGCTGCTTCTCGTCTTTTTTCTTACCATCTCAAGTGCCTGTAAGGCTACCGCATCAAAATTATTGTCCATACTTTTTGCTTCATTTTTTTTATACTCAAAAAAATTCTTTTCGGCTATTTCCACTGCTAATACATGCGATATTTTTCCAGCATCTTGCAAAATTTTCTTATTATTGATTTGCAAAAAGGCATGCAGTTTTTCTATCCAGTCTTGCATGCGCATTGGTATCCGTTGCATCGCCTGCCCTTCGGCAAAAACCAGATATTGTTCAACAAGATTATTTAAAACTAAAAGCTCTTGCTTGCTCAAATAATTCTTTGCGATTGCTACTTCTTCTATGGTTGGCCTGGCACCCCTGAAATTTGTTAAGCCCACATTGGGTTTTTTACTATCTACTCTGTTGGCAATAATCTCAGCCGCCGTGTTGCCTGTGACCGCCCAATGAACTTTATTTTGCACTGTTTTAAAAAAAAGGATGCTCTTTTCATCGGTTGGATCATAATCAACGCTAGTAGCGTAAATGTCGGTGATTTTGCGATAGAATCTTTTTTCCGAAGTACGGATGTCTGCGATACGACGAGCAAGCTCTTCAAAATAATCAAAGGGCAGATCGGGATTTTTCAGTCGCTCATCATCCAACACAAAACCTTTGACGATATATTCTTTCAATTTTTGCGTTGCCCAAATACGAAATTGCGTACCACGCTTGGAGTTTATTCGATAACCGACCGAAATAATTGCATCGAGATTATACTGCTTAACGCTATAATTTTTACTGTCCCCTGCAGTTACCGAGGATTCCTCGACAACTGCTTTTTCCCCTAATTCAGCCTCTTTGAAGATATTTTTAAGATGCAAACTAATATTGTCCACACTGCAATCAAAAAGTTCTGCCATTTGTTTTTGTGAAAGCCAAACTGTTTCACCATCAAAACGGACATCGATCTTAGTCTCGCCCTTTTCTGTCTTGTAGATAATTATTTGCGATTTTCCACCCCCTTCTTGCATAAAATTAAGCTCGAATTCATTAATCCATCTCGCGACCCAGAAGTTCCTTGTCTATTTTTATCATATCATTACATAAGTGATAATTCAAGCAAAAATCAAAAACCAGCTATTTTTAGCTGATTTTAAAACTCATAAAAAAATTTGAAGAAAGTGCATTACCCATTCCTCTCCAAAGTCTCTTTTTCTTGTTCGAGGGGGAGTTCAAGGATGAATTTGGTGCCCATGTTGGCTCCGGGGGATTCAATCCAGACTTTGCCGCCGTTAGCTTCGGTGATCATCTTGACCACATAGAGGCCAAGACCG
>JAYSLY010000026.1:0-2900 GCA_043725085.1 bacterium | reverse complement strand
AATTTTTAACTATTTTGATAATTTTAGCAGTTAGTATCCTTAGGTTTTTATTTGATAAATCGAATCGTTCATCCTTAGGTTTTTAAATGATGTATCACGCTTACTATAAATAATCCAAGCCAGCTTCACAAGATCTGAAGCTGGCTTTTGAGTCTGCGGCAAAGTCGCTTATCTATCGACAAAAAAACTTGAGGAAAAAAGCTCACCAGGTATCGGATAAAAAACTACCCGATTACCTACTAATATAACGCTGCTCATGGAAATAAGCGCTATATTTTTTCCCCATCCATGCCGATTTCTACTGAACCGATTTTCGAGAAATCATCAGGATTATTTTTTTCAAATTTCTCTAAAATTGCCCCCACCGTGCAAGACGCACGAACTACGCCCTCAATTTTTTCTCCCATACCCCCCCCGTCTTCATATAAAAGTTTCAAAAGCTTTTCTGGCCTCCTGCCGGAAAAAATCATGAATCAGAAGGTTGGCCAGAAAAATACACACGGCTGTCAATAGAAATTTCTACAAACTGCCCAGATATTAACAAGGCATTTTGGGCAATTTCCTTGGAAATAATCGGGTACTCAACTGGACCGATAACAACTCTTCGAACATTATCCGAAGATATGCCATTTTTCTCCAGTAGCTCCAATAAATTTTTTGATTTCCGGGCAACTACTCGTGGCAAAACACGACTAGGAAAAATACTCATATTCCCCCCTTTTTTTCGTCTAATTGATAAACAGCTAAAAACCCCGACCTACCGACATAATAAGCCCAAAAACAAGCTTTTGTCAAGCGTGAAAAAATTCTACAAACTCACATATTTCACCGGCAGAACTTTCCTGAAAATGCCGGCAAAAATGAACGAATCAGACTTGTGAATGAAGATTGGCTGGTGGATTGGATTGGTGGATTTGGGAAAAAGGCCAATCACATCTTCACTAACTTTTTTGTAGCGCTTGATTGTCGCCATCCCGTTCACCACTGCCACAACAATCTTGCCCTCCAAATCTTCATTGTTTTCATATTTTTCAAAAATGACATAGTCACCGTCGTTGATTTTCTCCTTGTCCATCGAGTCACCAAGGGCTTTCACGGCAAAAAGCAAAGATTCGTCTTTATCGCGAAAAAGTGCTTTGGAAATCTGCAAAAATCCGTCAACATTATCCTGCGCATAGGCCAAGGCTTCTCCACAAGAAGCCAAACCATAGACCGGTACAGAAAAAATATTTTTAAAGTTGGTATAATTTTCATTTTCCACAAGATAGATTTTTTTATTTTTATCACGTTTGATAAGATCTTTTTTCTCCAAAGATTCAATCACTTGCATGACTGATTTCAAACTGTCCCTCCCGCCTTGCGATTCCAGAAATTTTTGCAAGCGGTAACTGGTAGGATTTTCCTTCATCTGGCTAATTAGTTCTCGAATCGATTCGAGAATACTTTGTTGCTTGGCTGTCAGAATCATAGTTTTATTTTTAGACTTGCAAATTTATATTTCAATAAATTTGCAAATTCTGCGCTTAATAATTACAGTGTTATTTTATCATTGATACGCTAACACTGTCAAGTATTTTCAAAACAGCAAAAAAGTCCTGAATATTCAGGACTTTTTTAATCTAACTAAGTTTCAAACTAGTTTCCGCAAGCAGCGCCGCTAGCCGCACCACTGGCTGGCGCAGCGCCCTCGCCAAATCCCGGAGCGGGAGCAGTCGCAGAAAGTGTTGTTGAACATTCTTTTGGAGCGGTTTTGAAACCGGAACAAATCGTTTTCAAAAGACTGGCTGAATCCCGTCCGGCAGCAGAGGCTTCCACGCCATTAATCACAAGTGCTGGAGAGCCCTTCACGCCATACTTATCATTATCCGCTTTGTTAACTTCAAACAATGGGAAGTTTCCTTGATAGGTACTCTTATCTTCATAATTCTTCGTCACATTGAATTGCTTATCGGCTTGAGTCATGCAAGTCGTGACTGTTGCGGCAGCAATACCAGTCGTTTTCATGCAATCCGCTTCCGTTCCTTGGCCTTTTTTCAAAAAGCAAACCAGATAAGCGTTCAATTTTGCCGGTTGATTTTTTTGGATACAATATTGTCTCAAGTTTTCATCCAACTCCTTCTTGTCATGCATCGCATAGCTGACAAATTTCAAGGTATAGTTTATTTTGGATCCGAGTGTTGTTATTACAGGGAGAATACCTTTTTCAATTTGCGTTCCATATGGGCAATAACTCATCACAAACAATTCCACCGTCGGCTTGTCTGTTTTGGGAATTTCTGCCTGAGGTTTTGCATCAGCTGAAGCTTTATCTGTTGGAGTATTAGTTTTGTCCGCTTCTATTTTGGCAATGTCCATCACGCTAGGAAAAAACTTTGATCCGTCAGAAGATAGATATGAAGTAATCTCTTGTTTTTGTGCGCCTGTTCCAATCGACACTACTACCTTAAACATTCCATTCTCTTTTGCGACAGAAGTGATATCGGCCTTAGCTCCTCCTTGCATTAAATTATTATTAATGAAATCGGCCACTTTTGTTTTGGCTTGATCATCGGTCAAATTATGTTTTTGCCAAACTAATTTATAGTAAGCAAAACCTCCCAAGGCAACTACCAAAAGCACTATCGCGATTACTTTAGGCATGCATTTCTTGTACTTATCACAACCACACTGACTTTTCTCACAGCAATCCGCCTCATGGGATTCTTTTTTTTCTGTTTCCATAGTTTATTATTATTTATTATATTATTGGATTATTTCCAATACTTCTAATATTATAATAAATCTTCAAATTAAACGCAAGCTTAGTCTACTCCAATACAAGAAGTGACTAAACGGAGTTCCCATTCCAATACAAAATAGGCCCGAAGGCCCATTTTGCAAGAAGGCAAGTCCTATTCATA
>JAYSLY010000025.1:0-24873 GCA_043725085.1 bacterium | reverse complement strand
TTTTAGATTACTGTGCCAGTATTTTACGACAAATCACGGTTTTTTCAAAATGTGGGTCTCTTAGGTACTGGTTTAGTTTAGTACGGACTGGTCATATCTCGCAATCGCTGTTGGATACATCAATGTCATTCTTTTGGGTTCAGTATTTTTTGGATTAACGTTTGTGATGAATGGAATTCTTAATTCACGCGGTGACACGAAGACATTTCGCAATTTTTTAGTAGTCGGCTTTTTTCTAAACTGCTTTTTAGATCCGGCATTTATGTTTGGCTGGCTTGGCTTTCCTGCTATGGGGCTCCCGGGCGTGGCTTGGGCAACTGTTGTTATCCAAGTTATCGGTGTTGCCTATATGGGAGGAGTGCTTGTGAAAGAAGGGGTGCTTTGCAAAGAATGCTGGGGACTCCTATATCCCAAGGCACAATATTTTAGAGAACTTTTTGCACAGAGTTTCCCGGCGAGTCTCAATATGCTAACTATTGCAGTAGGAATTTTTATCATTACCTATTTTGTCGCTCCCTTTGGAAAAGCGGCGGTAGCAGCCTATGGCATAATGACAAAAATGGATCAGATCGCCCTGCTTCCTTCAATCGGGCTTACTATTGCAGCACTAACCCTAATCGGACAAAATAATGGAGCAAAAAAATTCGATCGGTGCCTTTTGATATTCAAGACGGTAATGCGTTACGGATTTTTTTTGGCAGTTACTGGCATGCTCGTAGCTTATGTTTTTGCTGAACGCTTCATCGCCTTTTTCACACGTGACGCAGAAGTGATAGGAATCGGTGTGCATTATTTACATATTTCAATTTTTGTTTATTGGGCCTATATGATTCTCTACATCGTTGTTGCTACCTTGCAAGGCCTAAAAAGGCCGAATTTTGCCTTGTGGATTGGAACGTATCGTCAAATATTAGCCCCTGTTATTTTTTTCTACGTTTTTAGCAAGCTACTGGGTTGGAAATTAGATGGAGTCTGGTTTGGAATCTTTACCATCAACTGGACGGCGGTTGCCATCTCTCTCTTATATTCAAAAGGAGTGATGAAAAAAATCCTTCATTGACGAGAACATTTGTTGTTGCCATGCGTAAAATGTGCTATATTATAATTAGTAAATATTAAAATAAAAAAATATGGCGGTGGCAAAAAATGCAAAAACAAAAAAAGAGGGGAGTGGTTCATTTGATTGGCATGAAACTCTTTCCGGACTGGGAGTGAGTTTCTTTAGGAATTTTGCTGATAATTTAGCAGACAAGATTAAACATCGAATTCAAGAACTGGCGGTGGCATTGCAAAAAGGTTTATTGGGATCATTTTTGATTATAGTCGGGACAATCTTCGCGCTTATTAGCCTGGTCATGTTTATCAACGAAATACTTGTCATGGGCAATGGCGTTGGTTATGCGATTGTAGGAATTTTTTCAATCCTTGTTGGATTATTAATTATTAAAAGCAAATAATATGAACACAAAAGAGGTTAAGAGCAAAGTAAATGCCCTAAGAGTCGATGCGCAAAAAATGGCCGAAAAAGAAATCGCGAAGGCCAAGCAAGAACTTAAAAAAGCAGAAAAATTAGTTGAAGATTATGCCAAAAAGAATCCAGAGAAAGCGGCAATTATTTCCGCCGGGATTGGGGCAGCATTGGGAGCGGCCGTAGCACTACTCATCGGAAAAGCAGCCAAGAGCAAGAAGAAATAGGGTATATTTGCTAAAATAGGCTTTTTAGTGTATAATCAGTAGAGGGTTTCGACCCTCTATTTTTTTGTGTAATCAATGAAAAAACAGCTGGAGAAAAAATTAAAGATTGATCTGGGAAGTTTTTGGAAATCTATCTGGATCCTTCTTAGGCCAAGTCAAAAGCAAATTAAGAAGTTGCTTGTTTTGATTGTGGCCATGGAACTTGTGCGTTTGGCCGGGCCATATATTCTAAAACTGGTAATTGATCGATTGACTAATTTTGATGTAACTCAACTAGGCAATATCCTACTCTTGATTGGAGCGATGTTTTTGATCAATCAAGGACTTTCCTTCATTGACTACATCGCTGATTTGAGAATTTTTCAAATCCTCGCTGACGCCGATGCCTATTTAGCCAATAATGCACACAGAAAAATGGTTTTTTTGAGCTTAGGCTATCACGAGAAAGAAAATACTGGAAGCAAAGTGATAAAGATAAACAGGGGCGTGGACAAGATTGATACACTTTTGGGGAATTTTTTTTGGGAGGTAGCGCCAACGACTTTTCAAATTATTTTCACAACCGTCACACTTTTCTTTGTCAATTGGCGTTTTGGTGTCATTATTCTTATTTTTGTTCCCGCCTTTATTTTCCTCACACTCAGAGTTAACACACTAGTTTTTCCCTTCCGCAAGAAACGTTTTGATGAACAAGAAGAAGCAGCCAGTCTCATGACTCAGTCAATTGTAAACATCAACACAGTGAAATCTTTCGTAGCAGAACTGCGAGAATATGTTCAATTTTCCAAAGCAACGGAAAATGTGAAAAATAGCGTGCTGAGAGAATATGGGAAAATTATTCAATATAACATTGCAAGAAATCTAGTCATCGATCTTGGCCGAGCGTTTGTTCTGCTGTTTGGCATCTATCTTGTTATTCATGGTCAAATTACAATTGGAAGTGTCGTTTTTGTTTATACAATTTCGGAAAAAGCACTGCTTTCGCTATTTCGCATTTCACGTCTCTATGATCGCATCATGGAATCCAGTGAGGCCGTGGAAAGATTATATGTCCTATCGAAAGAAGAATCAGAAATTAAAAATGATCCTAATGGGCTAAAGCCAAAAAACATTGAAGGTAGAATAGAGTTCAAGAAATTATCTTTTCACTACAAAGATAGCAGCGTTCGCGCCTTGGACAAAGTCGATTTTTCAATTAATTCTGGTTGCGTAACTGCCTTAGTCGGGCCATCGGGAGGAGGGAAGACAACAGTTGTTCGAATGCTCTATCGGCATTATGACCCAACAGAAGGACAAGTTCTTCTGGATGGTAAAGATTTGCGCGCATATGATCTCTATGCTTTTCGTAAATTCATGGCAATCGTTCCTCAGGAGGTGGAAATTTTTGACACAACCGTCAAGGAAAATATCGCCTACGCGAAGCCTTCTGCTAGCATGGCAGAGATTATTGCGGCCGCCCGCACTGCTAATGCGGAAGAGTTTATCTTGCAACTTAAGGATAAATATAATACTACCGTAGGAGAGCGCGGAATAAAACTTTCTGGCGGGCAAAGACAACGCATCGGAATTGCCAGGGCAATTTTAGCTAATCCGCGAATTCTCATTTTTGACGAAGCAACCTCTAGCTTGGACTCATACTCAGAAAGACTCATTCAAGATGCCATGGACAAGATTAGTCGCAATAGAACAGTTATTGTGATCGCTCACAGGCTGAGTACAATTAAAAAAGCGGATAAAATTGTTGTTTTGGAGCGAGGAAAAGTTGTTGAAGAAGGAAATCATACGGAACTTTCACGATTAGATGGTGGGCTCTACCAAAAACTAATAAAATTACAGGAAGTTGGTGATGTGGGATAGAATAATTTTTTGCCTAAATTTGCTTGACAAAAGCCTTATTTTGGAGTTAACTGAAAATAGATGAAACGAATTATCTTGGCTCTTATACGCCTATATCAAAAAACTCTTTCCCTCGACCAAGGACCTTTTTCCTATCTGATTTCCGAACGAATTTGTCGCTTTCATCCGACTTGCAGCCAATATACCTACGAGGCAATTGATCGCTTTGGTATCCTCCGCGGAGGAGTATTGGGATTAAGAAGGATTGTACGTTGCCATCCTTGGAATAGCGGAGGATATGATCCAATACCAAAAAAGTTGTAAAATTAATCTAGAATCAAAATATTTTGTTTACTGATGAAGTGAAAATAAAGGTTTATGCGGGGCGGGGCGGAGATGGCGTGGTGGCTTTTAACAAGGTCAAAATGAGTCTTGGTCCGACTGGCGGAAAAGGAGGCAATGGTGGCAGTGTCTATTTTGAAGGCGTCTCCAATTTGTCAGCCTTAAATAAATACAAGCATAAAAAAGAATACTATGCCGAGGATGGGCAAAATGGGAAAAAGGATAATTCAGAAGGACATCGCGGAAAAGAACTGGTTTTAACTGTACCAATCGGTAGTGTTTTACATGATCTTCGAAATAAAAGGGAGCTGGAAATTGTTAAGGTTGGTCAGCGTGTTTTGGTGGCAAGTGGAGGAATTGGCGGAAGAGGAAACTTTTTCTTTCGCGGTCCTTCCAATACTTCTCCGAAAGAAAGAGAATTGGGAAAGACGGGGGAAGATCGCGATTTTTTTGTGGAGCTACGTTTTATTGCTGACATTGGTCTTATCGGCCTTCCTAGTGCCGGGAAATCCTCCCTACTCAATGAACTAACCGCTTCAAAAGCCAAGGTGGGAAATTATGACTTTACGACGCTAGAGCCAAATTTGGGTGTCATGGACGAAATTATTCTTGCTGATATCCCAGGCCTTATCGAAGGAGCATCTGAAGGTAGGGGATTGGGAATGAAATTTTTGCGACATATCCAGAGAACAAAAGTTTTGGTGCATTGCATTAGTCTTGAATCAGTTGATTTTAAAAAAGATTATGAAATCATCAGAGAAGAGCTAAAAAAATATTCCAAAGGGTTGATCGCAAAAAAAGAGATTATTCTATTTACTAAAACTGATTTAATTTCCGAAGATCAAATTGCTCAAAAAATCAAAGAAATGCAGAAAATCAATCCACAAGTGCTAAGCGTTTCAATTCATGATCAGGATAAATTAGATGAATTAAAAAAACATTTAGTGAAAGCCTTAAAGGATTAATTAGCTAGTTGACACAAGCTACTATGTATTGGATTTTTGCTATCCTATTTTCCATCGCCGTTATGATTCCTGATATCATCAGGGGAAATGTTTCTTTTTTGACAGAAGAGCGAGCGGAAGAAGTGGCTATTTTTATCTTGGGATCGATTGCCTTTTTAGCTTTCATCCAAAACGAAAGACGGATTGTGTTACAAAAAAAGGAAAAAGAGAGAACCCAAAAGAAAATGGATCAAGCTGTGAAGGATTTAGTTGATTCCTATAGCTATATTGGTGAAGTTAATAGAAAGATGGACATTTTAATGGAGGTAGCATTGGGACTTGCTGATCATTCTATCTTGGATCGAAAAAAAGAAAAGGAAACCTATGAGTCAATCATCAATGCGGCCAATTTTTTGCTCAAAGCAAATTCTACGGCGATTCGCTTCGTGAATCTAAAAACGATTAAGACAGAAAAGGAGATTATCACCCAGGGCGAGACAGTTCTTGTTTCTAATGAAGCGCTTATTAATATGGGTGATAATATTAACATTAAAAAACAAAATGAAACGCTTATCGTTTCTTCTCCGCAAAAAATCAAGGATATCAAAAGCTACCTGATTATTAATGGCTATGATGAAAGTGAAGAGGGGAAGCCAAAAAATATGGAAATTTTGAAACTTTTTGCTTCTCAAGCGATATTTCTATATATCTATATGTCAAAAGAGGAGGGGAAAAATTGCTAACAACTTAATTAAATGCTACAAATTTGCACTTTTGTAGTTAATAAATATATGCAAAACATAAAACCACTCGGAGAAAATGTTCTCGTAAAAATAGTGAAGGCTGATCAAAAAACTAAGTCAGGAATTTTTCTCCCGGAGACGGCCGGAGCAGATCGTCCGCAGGAGGGGAAAGTGCTTGCTATTGGAGGAAGTGAAAAGATTCAAGTTAAGAAAGGTCAAACTGTGATTTTTGCCAAATATAGCGGTACGGAAATTAAAATGGGAAATGAGGAACATTTAATCCTCAAAGCGGAAGATATTTTAGCTGTAGTTGAATAAAATAGAAGCAGAAAGCCTATTTTGCCAACTCATACCCCTTGTTTTTCCATGTATCTAATCCATCAGAAAGCACAAGGGTATTTGAAAATCCTAAATCAAAAAGTCTGACAGCGCCCTTAAAAGCGCCCAGGGAATTATCATCGTAGATTAGGATATTTTTTCCCAAAGGAATACTCCTTCTTTTCTTTTCCAGATCATCAAGAAAAATATTTATCGCTCCCGCTAGGTGTCCTGTAGTAAATTCAGTATTTTGCCTAACGTCAATCATGATAAATTTTTCCACTTCCATTTGTTTTTTCAAATCATCACTTGTAATGTATTTTACCTTGGCCTGGTCAGTGAAAGATTTCGGGTCACCGTCACCTATTGTTGGCTCAAAGTTGCTTTTCCAGGCGGCAAATCCGCCATCGAGATAATAGATATTTTTATAGTCGCTATTGAGAAGATTATTTGTTGCGGCATTGAGAATATTTATGTCTCCTGAGTCGTCAATCAAGACATATTTTTTGTCCGCCCCAATTGCTTCAAGCGGAGAGGCAACCTTTGAAGGATTAACATTAATTGAGTCAATAATATGTTCTTTTCTATATTGACTCTCATTGCGAATATCCAGTAGCGCAAAATTTGAGTTACTCAGGCTATTTTTTGCCAATTGATCATGCGTAATTATTTTTGCCGCAAAGGAAGTGCTATCTTGAGCCAAATCAGGTTTAGCAATAGTGGTGGACGAACTATTCGTTCGCGAATTGAAAAAAGTTATCGCCGCGATAACAACAATCAGGAATAAGCCGACGACAACAGCCTTTAGACTGTCCGTTTCTTTTTTTTTGCCCAGATCAAACATAAAACTTATTTTAAAATACTCCCAATGAATTTTGGGTTGCCATTTATAAAATCTGCTACTTGTAGATTATTCCTTCCTTCCATTTGCAATTCTTCCAAGATAATAGCTCCCATTCCGGTTTGCACGGCAATCATTTCATTTGACTGAAAGACTTCTCCGACATGATGTTCATTTGGGGAAAAAGTCTTTCGAAGAGAAAGTTTATTTATTTTAATTCTAATATTTGCCTCTCCACGCTGCCAATAGGTAAAAACTCCCGGCCAAGCATGAAAAGCACGATATTGATTATAGATAGCCTGAGCATCGTTTAGCCAGATAACTTTTCCGTCACTCCTTTCGATTAACTGACAAAGACTTGCCAGCTCTGCATTTTGGGCTTTTGGTGTAATTTTTCTCTCCACCCAAAGTGAAATAGTCTCAATGAGAAGCGAAGTGGAAAGATTGCCAAGTTTTTCAGTCAGTTCTTCAGCTGTTTCATCCGGGTTTATTTTAATTTTTTTCTGACTTAGGATGTCTCCCGTATCAATTCCGCTATCCATCAGCATAATAGTTATGCCTGTTTCTTTCTCACCGTCTAAAATGACATTTTGGATTGGCGATGGTCCACGATAATGCGGGAGGAGCGACGCATGCACATTAAGCGCTCCAAAACCGGGCAAATCCAAAACAGCTTGGGGAAGAATTTTTCCATAAGCTGCAACAATAAGCAAATCAGGCTTTTGATTTTTCAATTCGGCAATTTCCTCTTCTGTAAATTTTACCGGAGAAAATACGGGGATTTTATTATTTTCAGCCGTGATCTTAACGGCTGTTTTTTGCATTGACTGATCTCGGCCAACCTTTTTATCAGATTGCGTGTATACACTAATAATATTGTATCTTTCCGCTATGAGCGCCCCGAGGATTGTGTCAGCAAAATTCGATGTGCCCATAAAAATGACACGGAGTTTGATAGCTTCTTTTTGCATTTTCTATATTTCTTTAAAAAATTATTTAGCCCTTTCGATGTAGAGTATTCCGTCCAGGTGATCTATCTCGTGTTGCAATGCTCGTGCCAAAAGTCCCTCCGCGTCAATTGTGATAATTTTTCCAGCCTTATTTTGAGCAACAACTTTTACTTTCTTGGAACGTTTAATAGGAATGAATTGTCCCGGAAAAGAAAGACAGCCTTCTTCGGCAATTTCCTTTCCCCATGATTTGGATTTGATTTTCGGGTTGATTAGTATATAGGTTTTTCTTTCAAATCTAATAACGCAGAGGCGTACGGATTTTCCCACTTGCGTTGCCGCCAAGCCCATGCCATTGTTTTCTTTCATGGTTTCTAGCATATCAAAAATCAACTCCTGAATCAGAGGATCTTTGGGGTCAGCTATCTCCTGCGCTTTCTCTTTGAGGCGCGAATCAGGATAGATTAGAATAGGTAGCAGTGACATAGCATTATGCTAAATTAGCTAGCTAATTGACTAAATAATAGAAATTGGATCGATATCAATAATCCAGCCAGTCGGCAATGCTCTCAAAATAGCTTCAACTTTCGCAGACAATTGCTTTTGAAATTTAACGATTAATTGTTGACGATATTTACTTCGTATTTTTGATAAAAATGAATTGGCGGGTAGACTTATGTTAAGATCTAAATCTGCGGCCGTTAAGATATTATACACCCTTTCTGCCTCATTTGCAACCTTTTTTTGATTATAATCCTCAAAGACAAGTTTAGCAATCTTTCCAAAAGGAGGATAGTGCAAGAGTTCTCGATCAGGCAGTTCGTAGGCATAAAAAGTCGCATAATTATTTTGAGCAACTAAGTTCAAAATCTTGTTCTCCGGGTGATAGGTTTGAATAAGAATGCGTCCAGGAAATCTGGCGCCAGGGCGAGAGACTCGGCCGGACAGCTGAACCAAATCTTGCCAAGCTTTTTCTTCGGTGCGAAAATCAGGAAGCGTGAGCATATTATCGGCGTCAATAACTCCGATTAGTCCCATACGCAGCAAATCCCAGCCTTTTGTGATAATTTGAGTGCCAATAATAATATCGATTTTACCTTGCGAAAAAGCTTCATAGGCTAATTTTTGAAAATCTTTTTCCTTGCAGCTCTGGGAATCAAGACGCAAAACTTTGGCTCCAGGAAAAAAATCCCTAATCTCCTTTTCCACTTTTTGCGTACCCAGTCCTACATTTCGAAATTCAATGCAACGACATTTTGAACATTCAGGAATCACGGATGCGACAAAGGAGCAATGCGAACACTTGTGCTCTCTGGAATTTGTATAGATAAGTGCGCGATCACAGTTGGGACACCGGAGTACTGTTTTGCAATTATTGCAGACTGAGAAATTGCTCATACCCTGACGATTTATGAACAAAATAGTTTGCAGATTATTTTTGAGCGCATAGGCGATTTCGCTTTTCAGTTTTTTACTGATACAAGAATAATTTTTCACCCAACGTTCTTTTTTCATATCGATCAGTTCGGTGGTGCTGCAAACCTTTTGAGTGATTATATTTTTTGGATGATAAGAATCACTTAGTGTCAGCAGCAAGTATTCTTTATTTTGTGTTTTGAAATAGGTTTCAATGCCAGGCGTGGCTGATCCACGGACAAGCTTGCATTGATGTAATCTCATCAATTCTTCGGCGACCGTTCTGGCGTCATAGCGTGGATTCATATCCCAAGACTTAAAAGACATATCTTGTTCTTCATCAAGCACAATCAAAGCGAGGCTTTGAAAAGGGGCAAAAACGGCCATACGCGTGCCGATGATGATCTTAGCTTCGCCTGATTTTATCCGTTGCCAGTTGGCAAAATAGGCGCCTCTTGAAAGATTGCTACTCAAAAGCACAATTTCATTTTCAGGAAAATGAGCACCATATCTTTCCAGGGCTTGGGGCGTGAGCGTTTTTTCCGGCACTAAAATTAGAAATTGACTATCAGGGTTCTGTTTTTTCAATTCCAAAATTGAATGGATATAAACTTCTGTTTTGCCGGAGCCGGCGGGACCAAAAAGTAAAAACTTATTTTTATTTTTTTTGGAAATATTTTTTACTGCTTGCGCTTGCTCATCGGTTAAAATTAAATTTTTATTGCTGCGTATTTCTTGATTTTTATTTATTGTCTCTTGTGTCTTGTATCTTGTTTTGCTTCTTTTCGGCACAAAATTCTTCAAAACGACACCCAGAGAAATAATATAATAATCAGAAATATATTTTGCCAGTTCCAATTGATTCTTAGTGAGAAAATTTTTCTCCAAGACTTTTTCAATTTTTTTAAGTGTTATCCCGCCGACACGCGAAAAATCATTTTTACTCTCAACCACCACACCCGGAACGGTTTTTTTAAAAAGCGGGGCACTGACAAGTGTTCCGGCAGGCAATTTCTCGTCCGCAAGATAATAGAAAAATTGATCCCTGGTGAGAGGAATTCTGACTAGGGGAGTAATACTTATGATAAATTGGGACTTTTTTTCTGCCATAGCTTTTCTCTATTCTAGCAAGATCCTGAGCGAAAATAAAGCGCGAAAAAAAGCCTTGATTTATCCTCCAAAAACGGTTAAACTGGAAGGAGTAAGCAGAAAAACATATCCGATAACGCCAAATGAAACGAAAAATTTATATCACAATAAATCTTCCCAACCAGATTCGCCGTCGGCTTGTGAAAAGCGGCGAGAAATGGCAAACTTTGCCAGTGAAGTGGACAAAGGAAGAGAACTTGAACATCAGCCTATTTTTTTTGGGCTATATTGACAATGCTGTAGTAGCTGACGTTTGTCAAAAAGTGCGTGAAGCAGTTTTAGAAATAGAATTATTCGATTTAGAATTTGAAAAAATTGCGCTTGCTCCCAGCGCGGAAAAACCACAAGAATTTCGCGTGGTAGGCGCAGCTAGCGAAAAACTAAAATCACTCTGCGAAGCAATCGAAAAAGAATTGGAAATTTTTGTGTCTGAGAAAAAAACTTTTTCTCCACACATCACGCTTGGGAAAATTAGAAAGGAAAAATGGGAAGAGCTAGCCAATAAACCGCAAATTGACGAAAAAACTTCTTTTGCGGTCGGTGTTGAGGCGGTGGATATTATGGCAAGTCATTTCGGCGAAGGGAAGAATAATTTTGTTTTGATTGAGAGCTGCCCCCTGAAGTAGTACTTTATATCTTGTACTTAGTATGAAAAAAAAATATAAAATTCTTGGCGTGCGAGTGGATAATTTTTCTCGAAAAGAAATTTTGGAAAAAATCGAGCGTTTTTTGGATGAGGAAAAATTTCATCAAATTGCAACCATCAACCCAGAATTTGTCCTTGAGACGCAAAATAATCTATGCTTCCGAACCGTTCTTAATAACTGTGCTTTGAATGTGGCTGATGGTTTTGGAATTAGATGTGCTTTTTGGCGATTTGGCAAACATTTAAAATTCAGGATGACTGGAGCCGATCTTTTGCAAGAAATCCTAAGAATTGCCAACAAAAAAAATTTAACTGTTTTTCTTGTCATAAACAAGAGTGGTTTGAGTACTTTTGAAGAAATAAAAGGTGTTATTCTTAAGGCATATCCCAATTTGAAAGTTAGGGGCAATGAATTGGATAAAAATACCGTTTCTTGTTCACTGATCATTGATCATTGTATCATGCTTTGCAATTTCGGCGCACCGCACCAGGAAATCTTTCTTGATTCTCAAAAAGATGCTAGAATACGCTTAGTGATTGGCGTAGGCGGAGCCTTTGATTTTTTGACTGGAAAAATCAAACGCGCCCCTATTTTCCTGCGTCAAATTGGATTGGAATGGCTTTGGCGGTTGATTTTGCAACCGAAAAGATGGAGAAGAATTTGGAATGCAGCTGTAGTTTTTCCCTGGCGGGTGATGATTAATCGTTAAAAATGATAATTTTATTATGAATACAGACAAAATTCGTGTTAGATTCGCGCCCAGCCCGACCGGCTATATGCATGTGGGAAATTTTCGCACTGCTCTTTATACCTATCTTTTTGCCAAAAAAGAACAGGGTGATTTCATTTTACGCATCGAAGATACAGACAAAAAAAGGCACATTGACGGAGCATTGGAAAAAATTATTGAAATTATGAATTGGGCCGGATTCGAATATGGCGAAGGTGTTTTCGAAGAAGATGGCGGAATTGTGCAAAAGGGTGCTTTTGGTCCCTATATCCAATCACAAAGACTAGCCATCTATAAAAAATATGCGGACATACTAATTGAAAACGGAAGTGCTTATTATTGTTTTTGCACTGAAGCAGAGCTGGAAGCAATGCGGAAAAAACAAGAAGCGGGAAAAAAACCGCCGATGTATGATCGAACATGTCTCAATCTTTCGGCAGAGGAAATTCAAAAAAAACTGGATGAAGGAGTGCCGCACGTTATTCGTCAAAAAATTAACACAGAAGGAGTTACGACCTATGACGACATAGTCAGAGGGCGTGTTGAATTTAGGAACGAATTATTAGATGATCAGATTTTAATTAAATCCGATGGATATCCAACCTATAATTTTGCCAATGTGATAGACGATCATCTGATGGAAATTTCGCATGTCTTCCGTGGCGAGGAATATGTCTCTAGCGCTCCAAAATATATTCAGCTTTACAAGAATTTTGGCTGGGAAGCACCAGTTTTCGTTCATCTGCCACTACTGCTCAATCCGGACAAAACTAAACTATCCAAAAGACAAGGCGACGTTTCCGTGGAAGACTATATCAAAAAAGGCTACCTCAAAGAAGCAATTATCAATTTTGTGGCGCTTTTGGGTTGGAATCCAGGAGGAGGGGAGACGCAAGAAATTTTTTCGATCGATGAAATCATACAGAGATTTGACTTGGGTCATGTGCACAAAGCAGGCGCAGTGTTTGATTTGAAAAAACTGGATTGGATCAATGCGCAATACATCAAAAAACTTTCCATTGACGAACTCTATGAAAAAAGCTTGCCACATTTCGAGCAAAAAGAATTCTATAAAAATGCTAGTGCTGAAAAAAAATCACCGGAATTTCTGAAAAAAGTTTTAACTGTCGAATTGGATCGTTTGGTGAAATTATCCGATGTGGGAGAAAATAACCAATTCTTTTTTGCGAGTGAGCTTGAATATGACAAAACACTCTTGCGCTGGAAAGAAATGAGTGATGAAGATTTGAAAAAAACCTTGGAAAAATCAAAAACAGTTTTGGAAAATATAACTGACGAAAATTGGACACGAGAAAGTTTAGAAGAAAAACTGATGGAGGCGGCGGGTGAAAAGAGGGGAGAGCTCCTTTGGCCGCTACGTGCATCTCTCACCGGAGCACAAAAATCACCCTCACCGTTTGAGGTCGCTTGGGTTTTGGGAAAAATTGAAAGTCTGGAAAGAATTGTAAAAGCGATTAAATTAGCTTAAGAAGTTATGCAAATAAAAAATTCCGCTGGCGAAAAAAAAATAAAATTAAAAATTTTTTTAATATTATTTTTCATATTGTTTTTTTCGTATGGAAAAAATGTACTGGCGGATTCCAATGATTGCAGTACGCTTTCCGGCGATGCTCAAAATCAGTGCGAGGACTTGGAAAAGAAAGCTAAGATTTATGAGGATTTGATAAAACTAAAAAATAAACAGCAGGATGCTCTGGCAGGACAATTAGACAACATCAACACTGAGCAAGTAAAAACAGCTGCGCAATTGCAAGAAACTCAAAAACAGGTACAAACATTACAGCAACAAATTGATAGCCTGGAAGGAAATATCAAAGACGGCGAGGCGGAGATTGATTATCAAAAAAAAATCCTCGCCGGACTGATGCAGTCCTATTCTGAATATGCTCAGCAGGGGATATTGCCGATAATCCTCACCAACGCCGCCTTCTCTGATGTGCTAAGCCAAGCTGACTACATTGAACAATCGGGTTCCAAGGTTTCTGATGTTCTGGCGGAAATTATCCAAACCAGACAAAAGTTGATGAATAATCAAGATGCGCTAAAACAAAAAAAAGGAGAAATTGATAGTGCTAAAAATGATCTAGTTGATAAAAAAGAAAATCTTCAATCAACGGAAAATCAAAAAACCAATCTCTTGGTTCAGACGCAAGGTGAAGAAGTGAAGTATAAGCAGCTACTCGCTAACGCCGAGGCACAAAAAGCGGAATTATTTGATTTTAGTGCCGCTAGTAACATTGATGATGTTAAGCAAAGCGTAGGAAGTTATGCAAAGCCGTCATCAAATCTCGCGTCTACTAGTTGGTATTTTTCACAACTCGATTCACGTTGGGGCAAAATGAAGATTGGAAATTCAAATTCTCTCATGGAAGATTACGGTTGTGCTGTGACATCACTCGCGATGGTTTTTCGCGAAAAAGGCGCCGACACTGATCCTGGAAAACTTGCCAAGCAAAAAATCTTTTCTTTTGATTTGATCAAATGGCCTGGGTCATGGAGTCCTGGAATCAGCTTGGTTTCTTCAATTTCTCATGGCAATATCAACTGGTCAACGGTTGATGCGCAAATTAAAAAAGGCAACCCCGTGATCGTTTATCTCAGCAGAAGTCGTGGTGGTGGTCACTATGTTGTCGTCACCGGAAAAGTAAGTTTAAGCGATACACTCCATAGTAAAGATTATATCGTGCACGATCCGTACTTTGGTGCAAATCTATATCTGAGCACCTCAAAATCGCTTGTGGGAAAATTAGGTGCAAATAGCAGCGTCTCAATCAACCAGATGATTATTTATAATTAGAAAGTGGTGGCTTTTTGATAGTACAACATAAAATAGGTGATGATTTTCTAAAAAAATAAATAAAACAAGCCTCAAAATTGAGCTAGGCGGTTAGTATATTCAATAGGGAGGCATAGATGCATATTAGATGTAGTACGAATTATTTGTTGTTTATGAACATAGGCCGAGTGGCCTATTTTTCAAAACCTACAGTGTCGCAAAACCTTTATTGTGCGACACGCTCAATATTTCCCAAGAGAGCGCCAATAACCAAAAAACCACGCTTCCCTCTTTAATAAAACAAAATTTGGGATGGTGGTTTTTTATTTTTGAATATTATTGATTTTTTTATCCTAGATCTAAATGAAATACCCCAGTGTCTCGCAGATGAAATCCTTTTTTTAAATAAAGATTTCGTGCCGCTATTCTTTTTGGATTACTGGTTAACGTAATTCTGGCAATTTCTTGTTTTTTGGCAATTTTGATAAGTTCATCTAAGTGTCTGGCTAAACGAGTTTTGATATCCATTTGTTTTTAATAATTACTTTTTCTTATAATCTTCAATCGCAGCGACCAAAGCTTCGCTGGCCAGATTGGAACAATGCATCTTGACTGGCGGCAAACCACTTAACGCTTCAGCCACATCATCACGAGTAATTTTGCTCGCTTCTTGAATAGTTTTTCCCTTAGCCAAATCAGTAATCATGGAAGACGTCGCAATCGCACTGGCACAACCAAGTGTTTCAAATTTAATGTCAGAAATCACTTCTCTTTTTTTGGCATCCTTTTTAACCTTGATATAAATCTTCATAAGATCTCCGCAAGTTGGATTGCCAACCATACCGACACCGTCGGGATTATTGATGACTCCTTGATTGTGGGGAGATGTGAAATGATCAATCACCTCTTTAGAATATTGCATATATTTTTACAGTTAATAATTTATTTTTTCTTAGAATAATATTCTTTCAAAATTTCTCCCGAAACTTTCCGCAATTTTTCCAAAACTTTTTTCAGCTTTGCGACAAAGACGACCAATTCTTTTTTGGTTGTATATTTACCCAGTGTGACACGCAATGATCCATGGGCTTGTTCCGGCTTTAGACCAAGGGAAAGAAGGACATGAGACGGACTGAGCGAGCCAGAAGAACAAGCCGATCCCGTGGAAACAGCAATGCCTTCGGCATCAAGATAGAGCAAAAGACTCTCCCCTTCCACATCAGAAAAACTGAAGTTGGCATTATTAGGAGATCTTTTTGCGCGTGAACCATTCAAGCAAACATTGGGAATTTCTTTTAATACTTTCCTGATCAGATAGTCGCGCAATTCTTTGATTTTTTTTGCTTCTTTTTGTTTGTTTTTTTCCAAAACTTCAATGGCTTTTCCGAGTCCTACGATACCGGTTGAATTGAGCGTTCCGGCGCGCAAGGCAAACTCTTGTGCTCCGCCATCTTGAACCTGCATGATTTTTGTGCCTTTTTTGACAAAGAGCATACCCACGCCTTTTGGCCCATAAATCTTATGCGCCGACATGGAAAGCAAATCAACACCCAATCTTTTAACGTTTGTGTCGAAATAGGCCACAGCTTGCGTTGCGTCAGTGTGAAATATCACTGGATATTTAGCATCTGACATTTTAAAGTTATGCTCTCTTATGATTTTTCCAATTTGTGAAATTGGCTGCACTGTTCCGATTTCATTGTTAACATACATAATGGACACAAGCAGCGTGTTTTCCTTGAGGGCTTTTTTCACATCAGCTGCCTTAACAAGTCCATCAGCATAGACCGGAAGATACGTCACCTCAGCGCTCCCCTCTTTTTCTAGCTTTTGGCAAGTTTTCAGCACACAACTATGCTCAAAAACCGAAGTGATGATATGAGGAATTTTTCCTTTGTTTTTTATATTTTTATGATACGCGCGCAAAGTGCCCTTGATGGCGAGATTATTTGATTCTGTGGCGCCGCTGGTGAAAATAATTTCTTCTTCCGAGCATTTGAAAAAGCGGGCCGCATTTTCCCTCGCGGCAAAGACGGCATCAGCCGCAGTCCGTCCGAAAGAGTGGAGAGATGAAGCATTGCCGAACTCGTCGCTGAAATATGGCAACATTGTTTTTAGCACCTCAGCGTCCACCGGCGTTGTCGCCGCATAATCCAAATATATTTTTTTACTGTCCATAATATTATTTTATATCAACTCACTTAATTTAATTGCAAATAAAGTTTTTTTGATCTGAAACGCGAGCTTATTCCAAACAAGACTGGACGCGCAGATTTTTGCTTTCAGGCAATTACTCCCATCGCACTTGGAAACAATTGGCCCTTCCATGATTTCGATAACCTCTCCGGCTGAGATAAGTTTGGGATTTTTGATGAGAGTATATCCCCCGCTTTTTCCTTTCTGGCTTTTGACCAAATTATTTTTTCTCAGTTTTCCGATTAGTGTTTCCAGATATTTGGCGGAAATATTTTCTTCTTGAGAAATTTCCGTGATGTTTTTTTGCGCCGGATACGCGCGCGCCAAAGCAACCATTGCCCGCAAACCATATTCAGCTTTAGTGGAGAATTGCACATCGGTACGACGTAGCCTTGGCGAAATCGACTCTTACAAGGAACAGCGCCAGCGCTCAGTCAAGTTAATTCCTACTATATTACTATGTTTTTATTATAGCGCCCTTGGCAATTCTGTCAAATTTTTGACAATTATGCTATAATATTGAGGCTAAACAGCCTAAAAACAAGCCTTATGCGCATTTCATATTCAGCCCTTGATACCTACAAAAGCTGTCCGTTAAAATATAAATACCAGCAAATTGACAAAATCAAGACACCCAAATCCAAGGAGGCTGTTTTTGGAACGATTTTACATTCGACAATGAAATTCATTCACACCCCGGGCATTCTCTCCCCTACTTTGGAACAAGCAATGGAATTTTTTTCCAACTCTTGGAACCCGGCCGTCTTTGACTCTCCCGAGGAAGAGCGCGCCGCTTTTGTACAGGGAGTGAAAATTATTCAGGATTATTTCAGGCAAAATAACCCGGCTGATTTTAATATTGTAAACCTTGAATCACGTTTTCAAATCGAAATCGGAGAGAAGGATAATCGGCATATCATCTCAGGAATTATTGATCGCATTGACCGCACAGCGGATGGCTTTGAAATTATTGACTACAAAACAACTAAAAAAATGCCAACGCAAGATCGCGTTGAGGGTGACATGCAGCTTTCGGTCTATCTCGCGGCTTTTCTTTCCTACTATCCCGAAGAGCGAAAGAATTTAGACAAACTAAAAGTTAGTCTCTATTTTTTGAAACACGGCGTGAAGCTTTCTGCGGCGCGAACAGAGGAACAACTGAAAGAAAATGAAGCGGTCTTTTTGGAGACGATCAAATTGATTGAAGAAGGAAAATTTGAGCCAACTATTTCTCCGTTATGCGACTGGTGCGGTTATCAAAATATTTGTCCGATGTGGAAGCATAAATTCAAGGAAGCCAGAAAAATTGACACCAAAGAAATCAATGGACTGATTGATGAATATATTGATCTCAAATCAGCCATATCACTCACTAAGGACCGCCTAATGAAGATTCAGGAGGATATCGTGACCTATATGGGACAAGAAGGTGTCGAGCGAGTTTTCGGCAGTCAAGGTGTCATAGCAAGAAGTCTGCGTGTTACCTATAAATATGACGAAGAAAAGATTCAAGCGATTCTAGCGCCTCTGGGAAGGTGGCAAGAAGTCTTGAGGCTCGACAAAACCGCGCTCAAAAACATTTCCGATCTTTTGCCGGCACAAGTGAAAAAAGAAATTGAAAAAGCAAAGATAGTCGACAAAGAAACTAAAAGTCTGATTGTTAAAAAAAGTAATGCGTAAAAAAATAGCGGATAAATTTAGACGTTTTTTTCTTATTGACGATAGCCCGGCAAAAGTTGCCGGTGGCGCTGCGGTGGGACTTTTTATGGGTATTGTGCCTGGTGAAGGCGTGATCAGCACATTAGTTGTGACGACAATTTTTCGCCTCAACCGTCTGGCTGGCGCTGTGGGTGTCATTCTCTCTAATATGTGGACGACACTCTTGGTTTTACCTCTTGCCGCATATACGGGAAGTTTTTTATTTGGCATCGATCAGGGCAAGCTAGTTGCTGATTTTGGAGAAACCTATAGGTCGGGTTTTTGGCATTTTTTTGAATACACAATTATTTTTCGATTGCTCACTCCCCTTTTGGTGGGCTATCTCGTGGTAGCCGTCATAATTTCTCTGCTTTTTTTTCTCTTGCTTTATTTTCTTTTGAAATATAAAAAAATGAGGTTCAGATAAAAAATACTCACAACGTTGGACGTTGTTGCTTATATCCCCTTCTCCATTAGGGAGAAGGTGGCCTACTTACGCTAAAGCTTCAGCAAGGTGAAACCGAAGGCCGGATGAGGGAGGAGCCGTTAAATAATAACAAATTATTAATTATACGGATTTTCTTTTTTATCAACACCCTTTTCCCTCACCTGTCACGAGTACGTGACATCCTATCCCTAAGGGAGAGGAGGGTTAATTTTTTATAGCATTTGTTCCCGCAAGGTACCCCGTGCTCCAACAAATCTGCAGGTTATACCCGCCGGTTGGACCGTCGAGATCCAAAATTTCTCCGGCGAAAAATAAATTTTCGATAATTTTAGATTGCATCGTTTTTGGGTTGATTTCTTTGAGTGCCACTCCCCCACTTGTCACCATCGCCTGGTCAAATCCCATAACTTCCGAGACGGTAAACTTAAGAGATTTCAAAAGCGCCACAATTTTTTGACGTTCTTTTTTGGTAAGAAAATTCAATTTTTTATCCGGATCAATCTCGGCGAGTTTCAAAATTAAATCTAACATTTTTCGCGACAACATTTCCCTAAAATAATTTTTAATATTTTTCCGATTATTTTCCTCGAAAGCCAATACTAGTTTTTTGTCCAATTCAGGAATAGTCAGCTCAGGAAAAAGCTCCAATTCAATCACAACAGAACCATTTTGCAAAAGCGCACCGATAACTTTGCTCGCATTAATGATTAGCGGTCCGCTGAGTCCGAAGTGCGTGAAAAGTATCTCGCCTTGAAGACTGGCTTGTTTTTTTTCGTTTTGCCAAAGGTTGATATTAGCTGTTTCCAGACTTAATCCCTGCAGATCATGAGCCCAATCTTCTTTAATTCTCACCGGCGAAAGAGCGGGCATCGGAGTGATAATTGTGTGCCCTAATTCTTTTGCCCAAACATAGCCATCGCCAGTCGAGCCAGTCCGAGGATAGGCTTTTCCACCTGCACAAAGAATGAATTTATCCGCTTTGATTATTTGATCTCTTAACTTTACGCCACTAATTTTGTTATCCGCAAATTCAAAACCAGCTACTTGGGCGTTCGTGACTATTTCAACTCCATTGTCTTTGAGATATTTTGTGAGTGTCGAAAGCACATCTATCGCATCGTCAGAAGCTGGAAAAACTCGACCATTTTTTTCGACTTTTGTGGGCAAATTTTTCTGCTCAAAAAACTCAACCACTTCTTTTGGTCCAAAAGCGGAAAAAGCCGAGAAGAAAAACTTGCCATTTTTGCCAAGTTTTTCCACAAAGCCTCTCGCATCATGATCAATTTGCGTGATATTGCAACGGCCATTTCCCGTAAGCAAAAGCTTTTTTCCCAAGGCGGAATTTTTTTCAAGCAGAACAACTCTTGCGCCAAGTTCTGCCACTCGTCCAGCCGCCAACATTCCTGCTGGTCCACCGCCGATCACTGCGACATTAAATTTTTCCAACATCGTAATTTTTGATTAATGCTAATTTTTTTGCCCGTTTCAATTTTTTAATTCGCATCTCTTCCTTTGAGGCTGCAGATCTATTTTTAAACTCTCGCGAAAAAATCAACTCAACCGGTCTTCTCGCAACGGTATATTTCGCGCCAAGTTTTGATGAATTATGCTCAACTATCCTGCGCTCCAAATCCGTTGTGATTCCGGTATAGAACGTTTGATCGGCGCATTGGATGATGTAGAGATAATACATTAACGTCCAATCAGCTGACTAAGCGCAAGGCCAATATAATATGGCCAAAGTACGATTGCCATGACGCCCTGCCAAAATTCCAGGTGTAAAAATCCAATCGTGAACAGCCACCCGGCAAACCAGGAAAAGGCCATGAAGCCATGTTGTTCGATTTTGATTTTTTCCATTTTATTTAAGTCTTAATAAATTAATAATTAGTTAATCACCGTTCCATTAAACTTTTTTCCTTCCAAACAGTTTTCCATATTTTTCAATTTTTTTCCATTGAGAATGACCACTTCCATCTTGGCTTCCATGGCTAGTTTTGACGCGATTGGATCAAAGGGCGCGTTCATCCCCGGGTCCCAGACGTTCCCCACCATCGTACGAAAGTCCGACCAAGTAATGGTTTTGATTTTTTTGGCGTCTTTGAATTTATTTGGATCCTTGTCGCAGACATAATCAATATTACTCATATTGATAATCTTTTTCACGCCGAAATATTTTCCCAAAAGTACAGCGTCATAGTCAGTAGAAAAACCAGGTCGCCAGCCGGCAGCGACGAGGATATTTTCTTTGAAATTATAAAAATCTTCAAGATCGTTCGGATTTTTATTAATCACCGGATGAGCATTAGCACGAAAAATTGTGCGGATGAAATGCGCGTTCATTCTGGTGGCGTGAATACCAAGCCAGTCACTATCATCATTTGTTAATTTGTTTGTTACTTTAATTGCTGCCTGCTGATAGCGTCTCGACAATTTTCCACCGCCAGTGATGATGATAAAACGTGAACCATTTGTGATTTGTTTTTTGATGATTTCCTTGAAACTTCGTACAAATTTCCAGTCAATTTCATCCGGCACAATCAATGAACCACCAAGAGAAATGACAATGATATTGTCCTTTTGCATAAATATAAAAAATAATTAGTTAACTTAAATTACGATTTGTGCGCTATCTTTTGGAAAAATTTGAAATTAGAAATTTAAAATTTTAATTCAAATCTAAATTATTTAATTTTTAATTTCAAAACCATTCATTTAGGCATTTAATCATTTAGCCTTGATTTCAAATTTCAAATTTTAAATTTAAAATTATTTAATACACGTCTTATCCGCCACTCTCCCCTGCTTTATCGCATCATCAAGACTGGAAAAACAGACCAAATTTTCCGGCTTGATTCGTTTGGCAAAACTGCAGCTCGGCAAATGGACTTTGTTTGAGTTCTTGCTGCCCACGTAGGCACAGTTTTGAGCCATTTTTTTCGCCTCTGCGGGGTTTTGGGCTATTTCTGATGAAGCAGCCCCAGCCACAGTAGCGAGGTTTCCTGGGTCATTTTTGGCCATTTCAGCCGTTTTTTCAATCACAATTGCCTTTGTTTGGCCCTTTTTTCCTTCAACATAGCCAAATTGAAAGGAAATGAGTGCCACCAACACAAATCCGGTCACCAGCACCAGTTTCATTTCATGCTCAATTAGGAATTTTTTAATCTTGCCCATCAATTGACATTATAGCATAAGTTCGCTAGAATACATCTTGTTAGTTATATTAAATAAATTGCGGATTAGTGCGGGACGATTTTTCTCATTCCCGGCTTTTATTTTCGCGGATACTTATGGCACATCGTAAAGCAGGTGGATCTACCCAACTTGGAAGAGACTCCATTTCAAAACGCCTGGGCGTTAAAATTTTTGGCGATCAAAAAGTCAAAACCGGACAAATCATCATTCGCCAACGCGGATCAAAATATCATCCCGGCAAAAATGTGAAGCAAGCTGAAGACGACACACTATTTGCACTGGCAGATGGATTCGTGAAATTCTCCACCAAAAAAGTGAGAGCTTTCACTGGCAAGCTCGTGCAAAGACGATACGTTAGCGTGGCAGACAAGATTGTTCCAAAGAAAGCGACTAAAGCCCAAACAAAGCCAAAAGTGAAAACCAAGAAATAATCTCAAATCTTTTATAGCTAAAACCCTCGAGCAATCGAGGGTTTTTTTGTACTAATCATTTTTTCTTATTTTTCTTCGCCGCTTTCACAAACTCAAAAAACAAAGGATGTGAAGTGAGCGGTTTAGATGTCAGTTCTGGATGGAATTGGACGCCGACAAAGAATGGGTGCACAGATTGGGGCAGTTCTGTGATTTCCATCAGCTTGCCATCTGGAGATTTTCCGGAAAAAACCAAGCCGGCCTTTTCCAATTTTGGGGCATATTCCAAATTAACTTCCCAACGATGTCGGTGTCGCTCGGAAATTTTGGGTTTTTTATAGGCAGCGTATGCGACGGTGCCTTTTTTGATAATGGCCGGATAGGCGCCGAGACGCATTGTCGCACCAAAGTTGCGGTCTTCCAGATTTTTCTTTTGCTCAGGAATAATATCAATCACCGGGTTTTTTGTCTTGCGATTAATCTCAGTTGAGTTTGCGTCTTTGAGACCGAGGATATTGCGCGCATATTCAATCACCATCATTTGCATTCCATAACAAAGCCCCAAGAAAGGAATCTTATTTTCTCGCAAAAATTTGATAACGCTAATTTTGCCTTCAATCCCCCGCGAACCAAAACCACCCGGAACAATAATGCCGTCATAATTTTTGAGATCTTCCAACTTATTTGGTTCTTTTTCATAGAGCTCACTGTTGATCCAGGCGATTTCCGGCACCAGATTATTTTTATACGCGGCGTGTTTGACGGCTTCAATTACACTGATATAGGCATCGGAAAGCACGAAATCGCCTGTGCCAAAATATTTACCCACGATACCGATCTTAATCTTTTCCTTTGACTTTTTGATGCCTTCCACGAAATCATACCATTCTTTCATATTGGATTTTTTATTCTCCGGCAAGTTTAATTTTTTCAAAATCAAACGACTCAAATCATCCCGCTCGAAATTGACAGGAATTTCATAGATATTATCCGCATCGGGTGCGGAGATGACATAGCGCTCGGAAATATTGCAAAACATGCCCAATTTTTCTTTGCGCTTTTGGTCAAGAAAAGTTTCACTGCGAGCAATAATCACATCTGGTTGAATGCCGGCGCTATTCAGCGTGCGCACGGCATATTGGGTTGGCTTGGTTTTCATCTCACCGACTTTTGATGGAATCGGCAAATAGCTTACCATCACAAACATCACATCATCAGGATATTTGATTTTCATCATTCTGGCCGCTTCAAGAAAAAGAATGTTTTGATATTCTCCAATTGTTCCGCCAATTTCAATCAGTGTCACATCTGACTTGGCTTTTGCCGAAGCTTTTTCAATGCGGTCAATCACTTCCAGCGGGATGTGCGGCACCACTTCGACACATTTTCCGTTATAACCTAAATTACGCTCCCTGTGAATAACAGATTCATAAACACTGCCGGTGGTCATATAGTTGTCACTGGGCAAAGTGATATTGAGAAATCTTTCATAGTTGCCCATATCCTGATCGGTTTCATAGCCATCATTTAAAACAAAAACTTCACCGTGTTCAGTTGGATTCATCGTGCCGGCGTCGACGTTGATATATGGATCAATCTTAATCGCGGTAACGCTCAGGCCTCGCGCTTTCAAAATGATTCCGATTGACGAAGTTGATATTCCCTTCCCCACCCCACTCATCACTCCCCCGACGATGAATATGAACTTACGGTTTTGTTTCATACTTTTTATTAAAAAATTTAATTAAATTAACTCGTATTCCTCCCTTTGGAAAAGGGAGGCCAGGAGGGATTTGAAAAACTTGTAATAAATAAAAAGTCTTTCAAATCCCCCTCAATCCCCCTTCTCCAAAGGGGGAAGGCGGATATTTTTACAGACAAAAAGTCGCTTCCCCCGCGACTTTTTATTTTTTAAAAATGGGACGAATTAAGCTTTATGCCTCCTTGGAGACTTTGAGCTTAATTTTCGTCTCAATCCCTTGAGCCAAACTAATCTTGATTTCATATTCTCCGATTTCTTTGATGTGCGCTGGCATTATCACGGATTTTTCAAAAACAGCGAATCCTGCTTCACTAAGTTTTTTGGCAATATCTTTCCCTGAAAT
Source organism: bacterium (assembly GCA_043725085.1). Taxonomy (GTDB): domain Bacteria; phylum Patescibacteriota; class Minisyncoccia; order Moranbacterales; family UBA2206; genus UBA9630. The sequence continues at coordinate 413 of JAYSLY010000025.1, read as the reverse complement.
TGACCCGAATAACTTTCCCTCTTCTTTTCCTTTAGCCTTAATCTCAATCAATTTGTCCTTCAATTCAAAAGCGAGTTTTTTTGTTTTTTCTAAACTTTCCAATTCTGTCATTTTTTCTTTTTTCTGCAATAATTCTACACGAGCAACCGCCTCTTTGGTTGCAACTTCGGCAAGTTTTTTGGCAAACAAAAAATTGCGCGCATATCCATCGGACACATTCTTAAGCTCGCCTTTTTTGCCCAGATTTTTAACATTTTGCAGAAGAATTATTTGCATAGTTTCAGTATAGCTTGAAATAATAATTTTGGGAATAGCTAGTCTACTCCAATACAAGAAGTGACTAAACGGAGTTCCCATTCCAATACAAAATAGGCCCGAAGGCCCATTTTGCAAGAAGGCAAGTCCTATTCATA
>JAYSLY010000024.1:0-18553 GCA_043725085.1 bacterium | reverse complement strand
TGCCAGTATTTTACGACAAATCACGGTTTTTTCAAAATGTGGGTCTCTTAGGTACTGGTTTAGTTTAGTACGGACTGGTCAAACAAAGCAAATGGATTTCCCTGGAGCGTATGTGCGATTTCTAAGCTCGCGTTCCAGCCGCAACAGTTCGCGTTCAAAATTAAATTCAATTTTGGCGGCGTTGATGGTGTTTCTTTTTCTTTGGCGACAGTCATAGTAGGCCTTTAGGAGATTTTGAAAAGTGAAAAAAGTCGAGACGGACTCTCTCTCTCTCTCTCTCTCTCTCTCTCTCTCTCTCTCTCTCTCGATTTTGGCTTTGAAAAGTTAACATATAATTATATGCCCACGAATCAATAAATCGAAAAAACAGAATAAATAGTTATTTCAACTTGTAATAAGTTGCCTTACCTTTGCCGATTTTGGAAATTTTTCCCAAATCGATCAGTTTTCTAAAATCCAAATTTCTGGTTGGCTTGGCTCGATCAGTCAGCTTGGAATAATCCTTGTCGGTGATGAAGCCTTTTTCTTTGATAAAATCGATAATTTTTTGATGATAGTCTTTGAGCGTCATATCGGGAGTGATCGCTTCTTTCTCTAATTCCTTTTTCACTCGCAGAAGTTCATCGACAATTCCATCCGTAAAATATTCCAGCCAAGAAGTGAAGTCTATTTGGTCTTTTATATCATAGTAATTCCCGGTCAATCCCACTTTCTGAAAATATTTGGTCACGTTCTGGTTATGATAATTTTCAAAACTGAACAGGTTGAAAGTGTCGAGTCCCATTTTGGCGAGAAGCACTTTAGTCGCCAGTCGTGCTGTGCGGCCATTTCCATCGATGAAAGGATGAATAATCACAAATTGTTTGTGGAAAATTCCAGCCAAAATTAGCGGGTCGATTTTTTTTGAGTTTTCTTTCAAAAAATTGAACAGATCCTTTAGTAATGGCTCAACATCTTGCTGATCCGGAGGCCAATAAATTGTCTGTCTGGTTCTCGGGTCATTCACAAAAACCGTTTCGGTTCGAATATGCCCCAAGCGATATTTCTCAATGAGGCCGTCGGTCACTATTTTTTGAATTTTCTCGAGCCTTTCGATATCGAGAGCAAGCTTTTCTTCCTTGATTATCTCGTTTAGCTCAATCAGGGCCTTGTTATAGTTTAGTACTTCCTTTTCGGAATCACGAACATATTCCGGCTTGTTCTTGAGAATCTTTTTTACTTCGGTGAGTGGCAAGGGGTTGCCTTCAATACTAGTGGAAGAATGAGTCGAGAGTTCTCTGGCTCGACGTTCCATTTCATAAAGCACAACTTTCGGAAAGCTGTGACTGTTCAAATCCGTCACGATTTCCGCTATGCGCTTGATATTGCCCAAAAGCTTATTGGATATGGCATATTTCGGGTTAAACATAATTTTTTTATTTAGTTTCCTATAGACACATATTAGACGATTATTGGACGATTGTCAAATTGCAATTCAGATTAGAATTTGAGCGTAGCAGATTGACACATATTCCGATAAATGTTACATTTATAGTAACATTAGTACTAATAAATGTAAAAATATGAAAAAGACCTTTATTTTAGCGGAAATTTATCGACAGAATAAGCACTGGGATTCACCGAACGAGTTTTTTTTGGAACTCTCAAACATTAAATTCAAGCGGAAGCTCTTTAGTGAGATTTTGCCATATTTGAGCAAAAGACAAATACTTTCCATTGTTGGTCTCAGACGTACCGGAAAAACGATTTTGCTTAAACAACTGATTAGGAAAATACTTAGGACCATAAATCCGGAGGCTGTACTGTTTTTAACTTTTGACGAAGCGATTACTCCTGGGAAGATTACTATTGCTGATTATTTGAATGAATATCTGGAAAAAATTGCGCCAAAAAATGGACCACTGTATGTTTTTTTGGATGAAATACAATACAATTCGCAGTGGCAACACATCTTGAAGCGTTATTACGATACTGACGCGAGAATAAAATTTATCATTAGTGGTTCATCTTCTTTATTTTTGCGCAAAAAGACTACGGAAAGTTTGGCTGGCAGAATTTATGAATTTTCCTTGCCAGTGCTCAGTTTCGAGGAATATTTGGAATTGAAAAACATTAAAAAGGAAATATTGGAAGGATATCGTTCTGTGACAGTTGACATGACGATGCCACAATGGGATGCTTTGAATGATATGAAGCTGCGAGATAAATTTTTTCAGCAATATTCTCTTGAAATGGAAAAAGAATTTGAAAATTATATTCGCTGTGGTCAATTTCCGGAAATAGTTGGAGAAAACAGCCAGGAGGTAGTCAGAAGATATTTGACAGATGCGATTTATAAAAAAACTATTGAATACGATATTCCAAAGATTTTCGGGGTAGAAAAGGTTGATGAACTTAAGTTCTTATTTCAAGTTTTAGCTAGTGAGGTCGGATCGATTATTGAAACAGGCAATATTGCACGTGAAATTGGAATCGACGAAAAAACCGTGAAAAAGTATCTTAATTATTTTGAAGAAAGTTTTCTAATTCAGATTGTCTATAATTTTACCAAATCGGCTAGAAAATCAAGACGCCTTGGAAAAAAAGTTTATCTAGGCAGTCCGAATTTTTTTTCTGCGTTTCATGTGTGGTCAAAAAAAGAAGAGCAAGTTAATTATAAGGTTGGATTTTTAGTGGAAAATTATTGTTTGTCACTTTTTAAAGAAAAATATGACCGGGTTTCCTTTTGGCGTTTGCGCAGAGATGAGATAGATTTTATGGCGACTGATGATATTCTTAATGTTAAAAAATATCAATATGTTGAGGTGAAATATCGCGAACAGATCACACTCAATAAATTCAAATTTGCAACAAAATTTTCCAGCAAAAGCGGGAATAAGTTAATTGTTATCACAAAAAATGATTTTGCGATTCACAATGATTTGAGTATGGTTCCGGTTTGGATGTTGAAATGAGACAAGGGCTGGGTAGTAAGCAGTTGCAACACAACAGTAGTGATCCCGACCGGTTGCTCCAGTGGTTGAAATATGTTAATATTTTATTATGCAAATCAAAACCGAACAATTGGACAAAGAAGCGGATGAAGTTTTCAAAGGGAGCCATGTGCTAGTGGTCTTGGAAGATATGCGGGAAAACATCAAACTTTTGGCGGAAGGACAAGTGAGTTTGCGACAAGAAATGTGCCAAGGTTTTAGTGACGCAAGAAAAGAGTTGGATGAGTTCAATGTTGAAACCAGAGACAATTTCAAAATAGTTTTTGAATATCTCTCCCGCATCGACGACGAACTTGCCGACATCAAATCCGAGCTAAAAGATTTGAAAAAAGATCTGAAAACCAAAGCCGACGTTACGCGCTTTGAAAAACTGGAAAAAAGAGTTTTTGCGATTGAACAAAGACAAATGCTTTTGGCGGACTCTCCCGCCCGCAACGCTTCGTCCGTCTATGGTGCGGGTGTTTCCGGTAGGCGTAACGATGCGGGCGGGGGGAGGAAATATCGAGCAAAATAAAAAAACGAAAACCCTGCATTCAAGAATCTAATCAACTTGTACTATAATATAGTCATTGATATTTTTGAAAATAAAAAACAAATGGAGCAAGCGTCTCAAAATGAAATACCAAATATCACCGTCAAGGACGTCAACGTGATTTATAACGGAGGCAAATCAAATGAAATGCGCGCATTGGAGGAGATTAATCTTGAAATATTTCCTCGCGAATATGTGATTATTTTTGGTCCTTCCGGTTGCGGAAAGTCTACTTTGCTATATTCCATTGCGGGCTTGCAAAAACCGACCAGCGGGGCGGTGATGATTGATGGCGAGGATATCAGCACTTATAAAAAAAAGAAAATGGCCTGGTTCCATCGGCGAAAAATGGGGATGGTTTTTCAGGCTTTCTATCTGATTGGCTCGCTTAGTATTTTGGATAATGTTTGTTTGCCAAAAACTTTTGACGGAGTCAAGCTTTCCGAGCGAAGGACAAAGGCCATGGAGCTTTTGGAAAGATTCAATATCTCAAATCAGTCTGACAAATTTCCCTCCGAACTTTCCGGTGGTCAAAAACAACGTGTTTCAATCGCAAGAGCTTTGGTAAATAATCCTGACATCATCTTGGCCGATGAACCGGTGGGAAATCTCGATTCCAAATCGGCGCATATTGTGATGTCAATTCTCAAAGATCTGAACGAAGTTGACAAAAAAACCATTATCCTCGTGACCCATGATCCGGCGCATTTGGAATTTGGCGACAAAATCGTGCACATGCGTGATGGCAAGATAACTAAGATAGAAACTGTCAAAAAGAAAAAAACTTCTGCCGAGAGCTATATCTTTAAGGATGGCAAGGTACGGGAAGATTTAGTAAAAGAAGAATATATCCCGCTCGATTTGCGTCACCTGATGCGATCTTTTCGCGGTCTTACTGCCAATCAAATCAGTAATTTGCTTGTACCTTTCAAGGCGCAGCAGATTTTTTCGCATCTGTTTTTTTCCATGACCAACGATCAAATTGAAAAAGCCATCAAAAAGGTGGAAGATTTTCTATATCTCAAAAATGGGTTTGGTGATTTTTTGAAAGAATTGGACTTGCCACTGGAAAAAGGCGGCGCCGGCTGGGACAAGAGAACCGCGGAGCATTTTGCGGATAAAGTTAGGCAATTGACCGAGCAAGCCAAAAAAATCAGCTTTACGGAAAAAAATAAAACCGCTCAAGATTTGGCGGAATATGTCAATATCAAGTTAAAGCTAAATCTCGCTGATGATAAAAAGATTTTGTTGGCCGGTGTGATTATGGATCGGCTGGAAAACCATATTGGCAAGGATGAATTCGAAAAAATAATGGATATTTCCGAAAAGCATAGCGGGCTTGGTTTTGACAAGCGGGTGGCTAAAAGGATTTCCGGGGAATTGGAGTTACTTTTACTTTTGCGTTATTCTGGTTAATTAAAAAAAGCATGAATATATTTGATCTGCTAAAACTTTCTACTAGAATGTTCAAAGCCAGAACGACGAGAACGCTTCTGACAATTTTGGGTATGGGCGTGGGAATTGGTGCGATTTTGTTTCTTGTTGGGTTGGGCTATGGAATTCAAAAGACGCTACTGGAAACAATCACAACCGCCGACTCCTTGTTGGCACTGGATGTTTATCCCGGGGATGGCAGAACAGTTATTAATTCTGCTGATATTGAGAAGATAAAGAGTATGGACGGGGTAGAAAAAATCAGTCCTGTTTTCGAAACGATGGGTCAAATGAAATATAATAATCTGGTTTCAGACTCAAAGATATTGGCAGTTGATACGGATTTTATCAAACTGGATGGAATCAAGATATCCCAAGGGTATGATATAAACAGCAATGAGCCAAATGGCGTGGTTATCTCCGATTCTTTGGCAAAAATTTTCGAAAAACAGCCGCAGGAAATGCTTGGGAGCAACTTGACGCTCTATTTGCCGGAGAGGAGTGAACAGAAAACCGATAAGATTGAAATGCAGTTTAAGATCATCGGCTTTACTGAAAAAAAAGACATCCTGATCTATGTGAATTCGCAAGCGCTGGATAAGGATGTTGCTAATCTTACGTATACTCGGTTAAAAGTTAAGTGTAATTCCAGTACGATTTTGCCAATAGTGAGAGAGAAAATTACCGGTGAAGGTTTTATTGTTTCCGCTTTAACCGACCTTATCAGACAAGTCGATCAAGCTTTTGGCGTGATTAGGATCATCTTGGGATTTTTTGGCGCGATAGCACTTATGGTTAGCGCTATTGGAATGTTTAACACGATGACTGTGGCGCTGCTTGAAAGGACAGAGGAAATTGGCATCATGAAGTCAATTGGCGCGTCCAACTATGATATTCTCTGGATGTTTGTTTTTGAATCAACGATTATGGGATTCTTGGGAGGGTTGTCCGGATTGGTCATCGGTTTTTTCGGAGGGGAGATGTTTAATTTTTTGGTTAATTTCTTGGCGCAGAGACTGGGCGGGGCGCCTACCTCTCTCTTATACTTTCCTCTCTGGTTTTCACTTTTCATATTGGCGGTGGCAACCTTGGTGGGGTTTTTTACCGGAGTTATTCCCGCCAGAAAAGCGAGTGCGACTGATCCATTGGAAGCATTGCGGTATAAATAATATTTTAAAAATATGTCAGACTATAATAACGAGAAGAGAAAAACGAATAAGAAAAAACTTTTTATCAAACTGGCTTTTGCCGTTTTGGTGGTTGCTTTTTTGGCAAAAATTTATCTGGATTATAATGAAAGAACCAAGCTTGCTTTGGCTGTTTCAACCGGCCTTGGCCCGGTAGTGCTTGGGCAAGAAGATGCGAGTTCAACGAATAATAATGGGACATCAAAAAATGAGGCCTTGGCAAGCAGTGAGAATTTTAATGCCACACAAATTAGTGTGAATGGCGGGGTGGGACTTTCTGACGCTTTGGTGGATTTTGAGGATAGCGGTGTTTTGGCAATTAGCAATGTTAAAAGTGAATTATACTCAGTAAAAGATGGTGACAAGAGCGAGGTGAAGGCGATTATCAGTTGCCAAACCAGCAAGAAAACTACCATAGAAATTGAGTACTTCAAGAGCGGGGAAAAGACAGCCAAGACCATGAAGGATGATTTTTTTGGTCTAAATCATATGGTCATTATCCCATCGCTTGATGCCGATTCGGTTTATCGTTATTCAATTAATGCTGTTGATCCTAATGGGAATAAGATTGGCTCGGATCAGTTTGTTTTCTATACCGGAGCACCAAATGTGTCTCTCATGGATGTTTTAGGTAACGCGACACAAAAAGTTTTCGGTTGGGCGATGAAGAAATAGTCCGTCAAGAAACAAGAAACAAAAGAAAGTTAATTGCCAGGCTTTGACAGCTGGAAAGCTTACAAGCTGCGACTTTTGGTCGCAGTTTGTGTTTCATGCTATAATTAGTCTATAAAAAAACTAAACAAGGAAAACCTATGAACTTACGAAAAATTCAAGACGCCGATATTGCCGGCAAAAAAGTCTTATTGCGGGTGGATTTTAATGTTGCGATTGAAGGAGGGAGAGTGAAGGAGAATTTCAAGATTTTAGCAGCTAAAGAGTCGATTGATTATTTGCTAAGTAAAAAATGTAAAGTGGCCCTAATCTCGCATTTGGGACGTCCTGATGGAAAGGCTGACCCAAAATTTTCCTTGAGGCAAATTGTGGATGACGTGGAAATAATTCTTGGTGAAAAAATAACTTTTGTGTCGGATTGTGTTGGAGAAAAGGTGAGAGAGGCTTTGGAAAATTTGAGCGAAGGCGTGTTACTTTTGGAAAATGTGCGTTTTTATGCAGGTGACGAAAAAAATGATGCGGAATTCGCAGCACAGTTGGCGGAGAGTTTTGATTTTTTTGTCAACGATGCGTTTAGCGCTTCACATCGTGATCATGCTTCCGTAACCGGTGTTGCTAAGATTTTGCCGAGTGCTGCGGGATGCCGTTTACAAGAAGAAATCGCGGAAATGACAATTATCAAAGAGCATCCCGTGCATCCGGCCGTGGCGATTATTGGTGGCGCGAAAATCGAAACCAAATTGCCGGTGATTAAATTTTTTGAAGAAAAGTATGACTATATTCTGGTTGGTGGGAAAATTGCCAATGAGGCCATTGATCAAAAAATTGAATTTAGCGAGAAAGTGATTTTGCCGTTTGATTTTGTCGATGACAGGCTTGATATTGGACCAAAAACATTGTCCAAGTTCAAAGAAATTATTTCAACTGCCAAAACAATCGTTTGGAATGGTCCAATTGGAAAATTTGAAGATGAAAAATATGCCGTCAGCTCAAATGAAATCCTTGCGGCGGTGCTTGCAAGTGGTGCGTTTGTGCTTATTGGCGGAGGAGAGACGCTGGAAATTCTTGAGCGTGGCAGAGCGATGGAAAAAGTCGATTTTGTTTCCACCGGTGGCGGAGCAATGCTGAATTATCTTGGAGGAGAAAAAATGCCGGGGATAGAAGTTTTGAAGCAATAAATTAAAAATTTTTATTAAAATAATAATCAAGAAATTGCAATTTATGTCAAAAATCAAAAAAATATATGCGCGGGAAATTCTAGATTCGCGGGGCAATCCGACAGTAGAAGTTGAGCTGACGTTGGAGTCAGGAGTGGTGGCAACGGCCGCAGTGCCATCCGGAGCTTCGACGGGGACATATGAAGCACTGGAATTGCGAGATGGTGATCCTAAGCGCTATCACGGACTCGGAGTACTTGATGCCGTTGAGAATGTGAACAAAAAAATCGCCAAGGTGATTGTGGGCATGGAAGTGACAGAGCAAAAAGAAATTGACAAAAAAATGCTCGAGCTGGATGGAACGGAAAATAAGACTAACTTGGGAGCAAACGCGATTTTGGGAGTTTCTCTGTCAGCCTGTCGCGCAGCGGCGATGGAGACTGAGATTCCGCTATATGCGTATATTGCGAAAACTTTCAAAATGAAGGCATCCGCCCGTGGTGGAAAATTCAAATTGCCAATCCCGATGTTTAATGTGATCAATGGCGGACAGCACAGTGATTCAGGGCTTTCGATCCAAGAATATAAGGTAGTGCCGAATGGTGTGAAAACTTTTCGTGAGCAGCTCAGAGCCGGGAGTGAAGTTTTTCATGAACTCAAAAAAATTCTTTCTAGTGAGGGTTATTCGGTTGGCGTGGGAGATGAGGGTGGTTTTGCACCGCATCTGGAGAGCAATGCTCAGGCGTTGGAACTGATCAATCAAGCAATCGGGAACGCCGGGTATCAAGCGGGAACGCAAGTTAATGTCGGAATTGACGCGGCGGCCAATTCTTTTTACAGCGAAAAAGAGGATCGCTATGTTTTCAAACCGGAAAATTCCACCTTGACGCGTGAAATGCTCATTAATATCTATAACGAATGGATTGCTAAATATCATGAAATTTCGGTCGAAGACGGGCTCAATGAAAATGACTGGGAAGGTTGGCATATGATGAATGAAAAGCTGGGAAATAGAATAATTCTCATTGGTGATGATTTGCTTGTTACGAATGTTGCGCGACTGAAGATGGCGATTGCCAAAAAAGCCTGCAACGCCGTGCTCATCAAAGTTAACCAAATCGGCACTCTTTCAGAGACGATTGATTGCATTAAGCTAGCCAAGAAAAACAAGATGAAAATCGTTGTCTCTCATCGCTCAGGAGAAACAACCGATGATTTTATTTCCGATCTCGCTGTGGGTACCGGAGCGGATTATATGAAATCCGGATCACTTTCTCGCGGTGAACGAATTTGCAAATATAATCGACTGCTTAGGATTGAGGAAGAGCTGAGGTAATTTTCAATTTTCAATTTAAAATTTTAAACCAATTTTAAATTACTAAATATCTGAATTTTAAATTTAATCATTTTGATTTCATTTCAAATTTCAAATTTAGCCTTTTAAATTTTATTTCCGATGGCCATTAAAAAGGCTCCAACGTTACTAGTTATATTAGACGGCTATGGCATTGCTCCGCCGGGGAAGGGCAATGCAATAACGCTTGCCAAAAAACCGACCATTGATCGGCTGTTTGAGGTTTATCCCTCAACAACGCTTTGCGCGACAGGAACTTGCGTGGGACTGCCTGATCACAAAATGAGCGGATCTGAGGCGGGACATATGAATATTGGAGCAGGCAGGGTCGTGGTGCAGGATTCAAAATATATTACCGATAGCATTAAGGATGGCAGTTTTTTTATGAATCCGGCTATGATTGGAGCGGTCAAGCACGTGAAAGATATGGGTGGTAATTTGCATCTGATGGGACTGATGGGGAATGACGATAGTCCGCATAGTGACCCGGAGCATTTTCGTGCAGTGCTCAAATTGGCAAAGAAAAATAATATCAAAGAAGTTTATTGCCATCTTTTCACGGATGGTCGAGATTCTTATCCTAAAAGTGCCAAAACGCATTTGAAATATTTTCGACGTATTATTGTGGAAGAGGGAATTGGAAAGATCGCAACGCTCAGCGGTCGGTTTTATGCGATGGATCGGGCGAAAAATTGGAAAAGGCTCACTCTGGCCTATGACGCCGCTGTGTTTTCTCGTGGCGAAAAAGCCAACTGCGCCGAAGAAGCAATTGAAAAAGCCTATGCGAATAGTCTTACAGACGAATATCTTTTACCGACTGTAATTTTGGAAAATGGCGAACCAGTCACTCAAATCAAAAAAGATGACGCAGTTATTTTCTACAATTTCCGTTCCGATCGAGCGAGGCAATTTAGTAAATTATTTATTGCGGTGGACGAAAAAAGCATCTTGAGTGATGATATGCCGGTCATTGATAAGATTGAAAACATCTACTTTGTAACCCTCACTGATTTTGGTCCGGGACTAGACGAGCACACCGCTTTTCCTGAGCATACGATCTTAGCTACTCTTCCAATGGCGCTTGGGCAGTCAAAGCAACTCTATATCGCCGAGTCGGAAAAATTTGCTCACGTGACCTACTTTCTCAACGGAGGCTACGCCGATCCAGTGGACGGTGAGGATAGGGTGATGATTAAATCGCCAGTAGTTGATTCCTATGCTAAAGTGCCAGAAATGTCAGCCAAGCTTGTGACAGATACTGTGCTGGAAGCTTTGGAAAAAAATAAATATGATATTATTGTGATGAACTATGCCAATGCCGATATGGTCGGGCATACGGGGGATTTGGCGGCGACAATCAAGGCGGTTGAGTTTTTGGATAAGCAAATAGAAAGGCTCGTCGATGCCGTTTTGAAATTAGGGGGAAATTTGATTATCACCGCCGACCACGGCAATGCGGATGATATGATTGATTTTGACAGCGACCAGCCCAACACGTTTCATACCAAAAATCCGGTGCCGTTTCTTATTGTCAGTGAAAAATTCAAAGATAAAAAATTACGTGACGACGGAGTCTTGGGTAATATTGCCCCGACTATTCTAGACATCGTAGATATTGAAAAACCAAAGTTAATGGCTAAAAATTCATTGTTAAAATAATTAAAAAAATATGTATGAAATAATTTGTTTCGGTTCGGCGGGAAAAGATATTTTCTTTCCGACTAAAAATGGCAGTATCATTGAAACGCCAAAAGACTTGACCAGTCAGAAAAAAATTGCTTTTGAGCTTGGGGCAAAGATAAGGATTGAAGAGCGGTTCGAGTCTTTGGGCGGATGCGCTGCTAATGTGGCGGTTGGCCTTTCTCGATTGGGAATAAGGGCCGCTTGCGTCTCAAACATCGGAGATGATGCGATTGGCGGATGGGTAGCGGGCGAATTGGAGAAAAATGGCATCAAAACCGATTGCCTAAACAAAGAGTCCGGAAAAAAAAGTGATCTCTCGGCGATTGTCGTGGATGAAAAAAGCGCTGATAGGGTTATTTTTACCAATAAGAATTCCAGTGGAAAATTAAATCTGGATTGTGAAAAATTCAAAGACGCAAAGTGGTTTTTTATCAGTGATATGCATGGCGATTGGGAGGTTCAAGTTGAAGAGCTTTTTAGACTTGCGAAAGAGGAAAAAAAACGTGTCGCCATGAATCCCAGAGAGGTGTATATCAAAGATAATCCTCGAGAAGTGGTTGCCACTTTTGGTCGGTGCGAGTTGATTTTCATCAATAAAGATGAAGCGATCGAGCTTCTTTCTCAAGCTGGAAATTTGTCCGCAAAAGAATTGGAAGACGAAAACTTTCTCTTGAAAGAACTGAAAAAACTTGGTGCAGAAATTGTTGTGGTGACAGATGGCGTGCGCGGTGCTTGGGCGAGCAATGGCGTGGAAACTCTTTTTGTGCCCGGAAGAAAAGTTGAGGCGGTTGATTCCACCGGTGCGGGGGATGCTTTTGCCAGCGGTTTTTTGGGAGCTTATCTCAAAGAAAAAACGCTAAAAGAGTGTCTAGATTGGGGCATCGCCAATAGTTCCAGCTCAGTGCAATTTTATGGAGCGATTGAGGGTCTTTTGAGTGAAGAAGAAATTTTGAAAAAATAAAATAAAAAACTATAATTTTATGAATCTTGAAAAACTATTTAACCCGCAGTCAATTGCGATTGTTGGCGCTTCCGAAGAAGCGGGGAAGGTGGGGACGGTGATTGCTAAAAATATTTTGGAATTGGGCTACGCGGGAAAAATCTTTCCGGTTAATCCAAAACATGATCAGATTTTTGGTGTCAAATGCTATCACACGCTAGCTGATGCGGAGGGCGAGGTTGATTTGGCGATTATCGCTATTCCGGCCAAATTTGTGGCGCAGGAAATTCGAGAAAATGCAGGCAGGCTGAAAAATTTTGTCATTGTTTCAGCCGGTTTTTCTGAGATTGGCGAAGAGGGCAAGGCGCGCGAAGCGGAACTTTTGCAATTAGCCAAAGAAAACAATCTCAATATCTTAGGACCAAATTGTCTCGGGTTTATTATTCCCAAACTCAAACTTAACGCCTCTTTTGCGAGCGGCCTGCCTGAGGCTGGTAACGTGGCATTTGTGACTCAATCAGGCGCTCTGGCAGTGGCGCTTACTGATTTGGCCAAGGCGGAAAAAATCTATTTTTCCACCATTGTTTCGATTGGCAATAAATTGAATATTTCGGAAACGGAAATGCTGGAATATTTGGAAAAAGATGAGGATACGGCAGTGATCGGAATGTATCTTGAGGGGATTGAAAATGGCGTCGAGTTTTTGAAAATCGCCAGTCGTGTTTCAAAAGTCAAGCCGATTGTAATTCTCAAAGCCGGCAAAACTGAGCGCGCGCAAAAAGCGATTTCATCTCACACCGGAGCACTGGCCGGCAGTGACGAAATCATAAACGCGGCGTTTGAAAAGGCGGGAATTTTGAGGGCGCAGGATTTGGAGGAATTTTTCAATCTGATTGGCTTTATTTCTCATAACAAAGCGCTTGTATGCAACAAGGTGGCTGTTGTTACTAATGCCGGAGGGTTAGGCGTGCTGACGACCGATGCTTTTTTTCAAAAAGAAATAGTTCTCGCGGAACTTGGCGCAAAAACTAAAACAGCCTTGCGGCGTATTTTGCCGGAAGAATCTTCCGTGGAAAATCCCATTGATCTTTTGGGTGATGCAAAAGAGGATCGGTATAAAAAAGTATTGCAAATTATCGATAAGGATCCGGAGATAGGTGCGGTCGTTTGTCTACTTACTCCCCAGGATCAAACTCCCGTGGAAAAAATTGCTCGCGTGATCACTAAATTTAATCTGAAAAGCCAAAAAACAATCGTGGCTTCTTTTGTCGGCGGGAAAAAAGTGGAAAAGGGAATCAAAAAATTGCGCACTGAAAATATCTTCAACTTTGCTTTTCCGGAAAGTGCTGTTTCTGTGCTTAATGCTTTTTATCGCTGGAGATGCAAGGAGAAAAATCCGGTGGAAAATGTGGAGAAAGTGATTGACCAAGAGCGAAAGGCCAAGGCCCAAGCGATTATCGCGACAGTAAAAAAAGAAAATCGACGCGCGCTGTATTTTTCGGAGAGTCGAGAGTTGATGGAGCTTTATGGCATAAATACGATAAAATCTTTTGAAATTAATTCTTTAGGCGTTGTGCGCCTGGAGCCTGGAGCCGGTTTTGAATTTCCGGTCGTGCTCAAGGTGGATAGCGATGATGTTTTGCACAAAACCGATCGAGGCGGGGTGGTGCTTAATATTAAAAATCAGGAAGAGTTGGAGGAAGCTGCTCAAAAAATGCGAGTGAATTTTTCCGGTGCAAAATTGATCGTCCAGCCGATGCTTGCGAGGGACATGGAAATAATTTTGGGGATCAAAAAAGATGCTAATTTTGGACCGGTGGTCGTCTATGGTTTGGGTGGAATTTATACGGAAGTTTTCAAATTGGCCGAAATGCTCATTTTGCCATTTTCAAAAGAAGCAGTGGAAAACTCCTTGCGAGAGGGAAAAGTAGGTTTTCTTTTCCAAGAAACGCGCGGACAAAAGGTCTACGATTTGTCCGAATTGGCGCGGATTATCTGTGCTCTGGGAGATTTTTCTTGGGAGCTAGAAGATGTCAGGGAGTTTGATATCAATCCACTTTTGGTTTATAATAATGGCAGTGCCGCAGTGGCGGTGGATATTAAAATAGTCATGTAATTTTTTAAATTTATTATATGGACAAAAAATACAAAATACTCATCGTTGATGATGATGCCGAAGTAAGAAGTCTTTATGGCGAAGTTTTCAAAGCTGAAGGTTTCAAAGTGATGGAAGCGGTTGATGGATTGGACGGAATCAATAAAGCGATTGCCAATGTTCCAGATGTTATTTTTACGGGAATTATCATGCCAAAAATGGATGGATTCGGTATGAAAGAGGCGCTTTCCAAAAATGTAGCCACGAGCAACATTCCAGTGGTGATGTCATCGCATATGGGACGCGAAGAAGATCGCAAGAAGGCCGAGGAAGCCGGGGTGAAAGAATTTTTTGTGGCCGGCATGGTTACGCCAAAAGAGGTCGTAGCGCGCGTGATAAGACTGTTTACTTTGGTTAAATATAATTTGAAATTAAACATTAAAGGAGGAGATATTGCCAAGTTAACACAAGATTTGGGCCTGAAAGATGATTTTTCTTGCGCCAATTGCGGCGAAGATTTGGTTTTGAACATAGAAATGACCAATAATGAAAGAAAGGAGTTTGTGGGAAGAATAATTTGTCTGAGATGCGATTCCGGGAAATCGGCATAAACAAGCAATGCGAAAAAAATGGGAGCTTCAAGAAAAAGAAAGTGGCGAGATTAGCTTTTCCGGTTCGGAAAAATACAGTCCCGTCGTTTTAAGGTTGCTGGCCAATCGTGGCATTGTGTCTCAAAAAGAGATTGAGGCTTTTTTTAGTTCTGATTATGTTGTTTCCGATGACCTTTTGAAAATAGCGGGAATGTCAGATGCCGTTTCGCGAATTATTGATGCGCGCGCCCATAAAGAAAAAATTGCTGTTTTTGGCGACTATGATGCGGATGGAGTAACCGCGACAGCACTGCTCTATGAATGTTTGAAAAATCTGGGTTTTTCCGATTTGACTTACTACATTCCTGATCGCCAGTTGGAAGGCTATGGCATGAACGACTCGGCAATTGAGTTTTTGGGGCGCGAGGGCGTGAAGCTGATCATAACCGTCGACTCGGGGATTACGAATGTTTCTGAGGTGGAAAAGGCGAGGGAATTAGGGATTGACGTGGTTATCACCGATCATCATCATGTGCCGGAAATTTTACCAAAAGCCGTTGCGATCATCAATCCGCAGCTCAAAAATTCCGGTTTTAACTTTTCTGATTTGGCCGGAGTGGGCGTGGCGTTTAAGTTGGCGCAAGCTTTGTATCAAAAAATTGATCCGAAAAATATCGACCAGCTCAAATGGATGCTTGATCTCGTGGCGATCGGAACGGTGGCGGATTGTGTGAATATTTTGGGAGAAAATCGGACGCTTACAAAATATGG
Source organism: bacterium (assembly GCA_043725085.1). Lineage (GTDB taxonomy): Bacteria > Patescibacteriota > Minisyncoccia > Moranbacterales > UBA2206 > UBA9630. The sequence continues at coordinate 3,145 of JAYSLY010000024.1, read as the reverse complement.
GCTTGTCGTGCTTTCCAAGACGCGTCGGGTGGGACTTTTGGAGATGTTTAAAGTTGGTCGGATTGAAATCTCGGAAAATAGTATTCCGGATACGCAAAAAATCGCTTTTCAAATTGCCCCAAGAATCAATGCGACAGGCCGGATGGATCACGCCGGTGTGTCCTATAAACTGATAATGGAACAAGACCAAGTGCAAGCGCGAGTGCTGGCGCTTGAAGTGGAAGAGCGAAATCAAGAGAGGCAAAAAATGACCGGAGAGATTGTAAAAGAAATTGAAGAAATCGCGATGAGTGAATTTGCGCATAAAAAATTTATTTTTGTTTCAAATGAACATTGGCCGGTGGGGATTTTAGGACTTGTGGCCGGGAAAATAGTGGACAAATTCAAAAAACCGGTGGTTGTTTTTCAAAAACAGGAAAAGGAATATGTTGGGTCGTTCAGAAGCATTCCGGAAGTTAATATTATCGAGCTCCTGGAGAAATGCGCGGATTTACTTTCCAGGTTCGGGGGGCATTCTCAAGCGGCTGGTGTGAGAGTTGCGCCGGAAAATGTTTCAAAATTTTGTGCTAAGATGACAGAACTAATCGAATTGGAACTTGGGGAGAAGGAGATTGTCTCCACATTAGCTATTGATTTGGAGCTGCAAGCTCAAGATATTAACTGGGAATTTATTGAGGATTTGAAAAAAATGGAGCCATTTGGGATGGGAAACAAGGAACCAGTTTTTATGCTTAGGCGGATGCGCGTGAGTGATGTGCGAATGGTGGGCAATGGCAGCAAACATTTGAAGCTGGCGCTGAAATCGACTGATGGCAATCCGAAAATTTTTGATGCGATTGGCTTTAAGCTGGGAGAGGAATTTTCCGAGCTTAAAAAAGATGATTTGATTGATATTGTTTTTAATCTTTCGGAGGACTCGTGGAATGGATCAAAAAAAATCCAAATGAAGCTAGTTGATCTTAGGTTAGTGGAATAAATTTATGTCCCAAAAGAAACTAATTATTTTTGATTTTGATGGCACGATCGCTGATTCTTTCCAATTGGCTATTTCGGCTTTTAATAGTATTTCCGAAAAGTATGGTCTGAAGAAAGTGTCCATGGATGAATTGAGCCGCTTGCGCAATCTTTCTTCCCGTGAGCTTATCGGAGAATGGAAAGTGCCTTTTTGGAAAATGCCTTTTGTAATTCGTGCTGCAAGAAAAGAATTTGGAAAGCAAATAGACAAAGTAGCGCCTTTTCCCAAAGTGGAGGCAATTCTTCTGGAGCTAAAAAAGCGGGGCTATCTTTTTTGTCTCTTGACAGCCAACTCACAGGATAACGTTGATCATTTTTTGCAAAAACATGGCTTGACTATGTTTGATTGGGTTTATGGTGGATGCGGACTTTTTGAAAAAAGTAAAATGATGCGAAAAATTTTGCAGAAATTTAATTGCGATGCAGATAAGGCATTGAGTGTTGGGGATGAAACGCGGGATATTGAAGCTGCGAAAAAATGTCAGATTTCTTCTGTGGCAGTGAGCTATGGATTTAATGCGCGACAAATCCTGGAAAAGTTCCAGCCGGACTATCTGATTGATAAGCCGGAGGAGCTATTAACACTAAATTTCTGATGCCTAAAGTCGCATAAGTCATTTGAAAAAATAGAAATTCGTGCTATATTTAAAATAGCCAATCGGGGGAAGAAAAAACATGGGTAGAAACTCAAAAATTTTTTTATTAATCTTTTTTTCCGTCGCGATTATAATAATCGCGGTAGCATTTTTTAAGTTTTATGTGTTGAAAGATTTTTATATTAAACTAGAAGTGCCATGCGATCCCAAAACAGAAAAATGTTTCATAACTGAATGTGACCCGTCCTCAGACAGCCAATGTCCAGGAAACCCGGACGAACGAATCAATTATTATAAACTTGTAAATAAAAAAGCTAGCGCTGTTGCTATCTGCGATTCCAGCGATCCTGATTGTCCACCGATTGTTTGTTCAGCCGGAGAAGATTGTCAAGAAATCTTGTGCGATGAATCGACTAAAACTAAGGATGAAGAGTGCAGCAATCCCGAGGAGTATTTAAAAAATAAAAAAGAAACCGAAGATAACTCCGAATCCGGAAATTAATCTTTTTAAGAATGCATGGAGCATTCTTTTTTTGAAATATGAACAATAAAAATTGTTGTAACTTCGGCGAACACCTGACCCTTGATGGATATAAGGGGAGATTGGAAAAATTAAACGATAAAGAGCTAGTTTTAAAATGTCTTAATGAACTTCCCGAGCTACTCGAGATGAAAAAACTGGCTGAACCGGAAGTATATTTTGCATCGGGTAACGGAAAAAATGATTGCGGTGGCTGGAGTGGGTTTGTAGTTATCGCCGAATCGCATATCAGTATTCATACTTTTCCTAAACGCGGATTCGTAAGCATTGATGTCTATACCTGCAAAGCAGGGATGAATCAGAAATTTATCGCTGATTATTTTATTCGAGAATTCGAGCTTCAAGATATTGAGACGCATTTCTTAACTCGTGGAACCAAATATCCGGTCGAGGATATATATTAAATATGTGAAATGGAAATTTTTTGGGAATTTTTCAAAAATCATTGGCTGGTTATTTCATTCTTAGCGCCTATGTCTTGGGCGCTGGTTAATATTATCGATGTCTATTTTGTAGACGGAGTCTACAAAGACGAATTGGACGGAACAATTATTTCCGGCCTTTTTCAAATTGTCCCCTGGTTTATATTATTCTTTGTGGTTGATTTTAAATTATCGGATGCCATAAATTTTCATTCAGGCAATGTCTGGGGATTGGATAGCGCTCTGGCTCTTTCTTTTTTAGGTGGAATATTATATTCTTCATCGTTCTATTTCTATTTCAAAACTTTATTCAATAAAAACGATGTTTCAATGCTGCAGATTTTTTGGAACCTAACTGTCATCGCTGTTCCGGTTTTATCTTTCTTGATTTTAGGTGAAGTGTTGCCGATATATAAATACGCGGGAATGGGGGTAGTTTTATTCGGAGCAACCATGCTTTCTTTTAGCGCAAAACTCCGGAGAGATTTTTCAGGCAGATATTTTGGAATTATGCTTGGGGCGGTATTGTTCTTATCGCTCAGTATGATTTTGGAAGAGCGAGCTTATAACTT
>JAYSLY010000023.1:0-3172 GCA_043725085.1 bacterium | reverse complement strand
TCAATTTTCAATTTTCAATCAAGATCAAATTTGTAATGATAAAATTTCAAAACAAATTAAAGAGTTGATAGCGCTGGCTAAGAATAACAAAGCCGGGTGGATTCGGATTGAGCCGGGAGATGATGAGATGTTGGAATGGATTAAGAAAAATATAGATTGCAAAATTCAAAAAGCGCCGCATGATATGCAGCCGAAAGAAATATTTTTGATTGATATTACGAAAAGTGAAGAAGATCTTTTATCCGAGATGAAGCCAAAAACGCGGTATAACATAAAAGTAGCGCAAAAGCGTGGAGTAGAGGTGTTTACAAAATACAAGCAGATTTCAAATGACAGATTCCAAAACTCAGACCAAATCCAAAATCCAAATGATCCCGTAAAAACGCTTCGCGTTAACGGGGCAAGCAAAAAAGAATCAGAAAAATACATCGATGAATTTATAAGATTAACCACTGTGATGGCAAAGAGGCAGGGGATTGTAGCGCATCCGGAAAGTTATTATCGCAAAATGCTCGAGAATATTCCCAAAGACGTCCTTAGATTATATGTTGCCCAGTATCAAGGCAAAGTTATTGCGGCAAATCTTGTGGTTTTTTATGGCGACACTTGTACCTATCTTCACGGAGCGTCGGATGATGAATTTCGCAATGTGATGGCGCCATATCTTCTTCAATGGCAACAAATTCTGGACGCGAAAAAAGCGGGATGCGAGTGCTATGATTTCGGGGGAGTGTCTGCAAAAAACAAAAAACAAAAAACAAAAAACAAAATAAATTCATGGGGTGGGATTACGAAGTTTAAGTTGGGTTTTTCGCCCGAAACTTTGCCAACGGTTTTCCCGGGAAGTTATGATGTTATTATTAGTCAAAAAAGATATTGGTTATATAGAATTATTCAGAAAGCAAAAACCACTCGGTATTTTATGTGAGTTGCACCATATCATATCCAACGTTATAATGGTCTTATAAAACAATTATAAAATGGAAAAAATAAAAAAGTTTGTTAAGCAAAAAGGAACTTTCAAAAAAACAGCTGCCATCGTAGGGCTACTCATCGCCGTTTGGGCTAATTTTGTTGTTTATTATTTGGCAACAGGATCTTCTTTTTCATTCGCGAAGGCGCAAAATGCCGTTAAGATTAGTGGAACTGTGGAACCGACCAGTCCGGTGGAAAAAGTGATAAAAGTGGAAGCAAAAACCGATCAAGCATCATTGGCAGACTATCGGACGTCGGATTATCGCTTGATGGTGGCCATTCCAAATCCCGGTCAAAACGAGAATGCTAGCGGTGGTCCTCAACCGCAAGCAGTCGTGAAAAAATCAATCGTTACTTTTCGAGGAAAATCGATCTATCCTAATTCGGAAATTTTTTTAGTTATTAGATCGAATGCTATTTTTACCTCTGTGATGAGCGATAGTCAAGGCGATTGGTCTTGGACGAATATGGGCAACCCATTGGAAAATGGGTTGCATAGCATTGAGGCGAGCAATATTTCTCCATATGATATGTCCGGGAAGCGAGACATGTTTTTTCAAAAATATTCTTTTACAGTTGAGGCCAATGAAAATTCCGGCGGGATAGAGGAGCTGCTCTTGGAAAATCTTTCGGTTGTCACAGTCGATCCCGTCAGCGGGGATGCCGGGGAGAGATTTAGAAAAAAAGAGTTGGACAATACATATTTATTTGATATATCTCTTATTAATAAAAAAGAATACGCTCCCGGTGATGAGATGAATCTTGCGATGACGTTTAATCCGCTGGGAAATATTTCAAACGATAATGCGAAAATAAACTATGAAGTTTATAATAATATTATGGGCGGCCCTTTCGATGGAGTACCGGTTTACAGCTTTGCAGATGATGTGAGTTTGAGTCAGAACAGCGCCTATTTGAAAAGAATCAAACTGAAAAATGACGTGCAGGTAGGTGATTATTTCATTAAAGTATCGGCAATAATTGGCGGGGACACATATGTTCAGGTTGTCAAATTTTCAATCAATCCAAAAACTATTATCCAAGTTGGCGCGACTAAGATAGATGAGAATAAACTTAGCATGATGGTCGTTTGGAATATGGGGCTCATTTTGGGGTTGGCAGTTATTATTTTGGTCCTTATGGTTTTTGAATATAAGCAATTGTCTGTATGTGATTTGGTGGACGAGGATGAGTTGAAGCGCAAGCATTATTTTTCTAGCTAATTTTTAACAATTTAAGCAAATAAAATGGAGCCGATAAATCAACTAAAATTTGTTTTTGATTCAGGCAATGTCGTTCTTTCGCTAGTAGCAGTTTTTTGCTGTATTAATGTGGTGATGAAAACGAAAAAGGAATTAAAAAGAGCGTTTGAATATTTTTTTGCTTCTTTTTCGGTGTTGCTTTTAGCAAGTCTTCTAGAGATGAATAAGTATACTGGGCTGATATCGTTCATGCAGGCCAAGTGGGTGCTTATCATTTCTCGCTTTATCGCGTTATTTTTTTCAGTAGTTGCTGTGATTATTATGTGTAAAATGGTGAAAAGACAAACGAAGTGCGATCCCGGGGTAGAAAAAGAGTAAAAAGCAAAAATTAAGGATTTTCAAATGGTAATATTTTCTAAGCGTTTTCAAAAGCGTATTATTTCAGTTTCATTCGTTTTCCTATTGGTTTTGCCAGCCAGCACGAACTATAAATTGAAGGATTTTGGTTTTGGTGCTGGCGGAACTGGTAGCTCTTCGGCTGGTAGCTATAAAATGAGTGCGATTTCTGGAGAATTGAGTGGGGGAAAAATGTCCGGGGGAAGCGTAAAACTCGGTCCGGGGTTGCTTTTCACAAATCAAGCCAATGTTCCCGGCGCGCCGACTTTCAGCAATCCCAGCAACTACTATAATAAACTCCAAATCATTCTCAATTCTTCCGGCAATCCGACAGACACTAAATTTGCCATCGCCATCAGCGTGGATAGTTTTGCGACAACGCAATATGTCAAAAGTGACAATACGGTTGGCGCAACACTTGTTTTAGCGGATTATCAAACCTATGCCACTCGGGGAGGGGCGAGCGGATTCTATGTCATTGGCCTTGTTTCTGGCACAACCTATGTCCAGTCCTTAATCTTCTAAACCAATTAGTTTAAAATTTAAGAGAGTTTTTTGTAAAAAAATACGGGGTTTGATTTTTGATACTGGTGTGCAAT
>JAYSLY010000022.1:0-17176 GCA_043725085.1 bacterium | reverse complement strand
AGTCGATTCTAATCCAACATTAGGCACTAGTGCAACGTCTCTTTCGTCAGTTTCTTGGAATTGTATTGGCTCGAATGGTGGTACTAGCGTTCCTTGCACCGCTACAAGAGCTTGCATTCCTAGTGTTGGTTCACCTACTTGCATAGAGAATACTGATTGTAGTATTGCGGGTAATTGTGGAAAAAATCAGACTTATACCTGCCTTGATAGTTGTGGCCAATCTGTCGCTTGCAGTAGGTGCTCTGCAGCAAAATGCCCGGCTTGCAATTCCGGCAAATGGATAGAAGTTCCTGCTAATTAAAATAAAAAAAATATGGAAAAAAGACAACAAATTTTAATTCTAACACTGGCTCTCGTCGTGCTCTTTGCTAGCATATTCTTTGTCGTTAGAAATATTAGCACAAAGAGCGCCGTTGGAAATAATCAAAATCTAAAAGAGAATAATAATCTGCAACAAAATGGATCAAACCAAGTTTTAAAAAAGATTGATGCTCTGGGTCGAATAGCAGAAATCAGCGAAAAAACGATTGTGGTCAAGCACTCGGATGAAACTACCACGGTGAATGTTGATAGCAATACTTCGGTTGGGATTTTTTTCAGCTTAGATACAAGCACCCCTGGCAGTCTAGCTGACTTGCGACTTGGCGATGCTGTTAAGGTAACTTATGACAGTGTCACTAAGGATGCTAAAATAATTTTGGTAGCTAGGCCGACCGGAGAGGCAAAAAAATAAAGCGGTAGGTTATTACGAGCTCCCGTATAGTTAATCTTTTTATTTTCAAATCAATTCTGGCTCTGTCGCAAAACTACAATTTTTATGAGCGAAGGAAAAAAATTTGAAGTTGTTTTGGGTGGAATAAATGAGAAAGAAAAAACCAAGGACGCATTGAAGGAAGAAATGGATAATGTTTTGGCTGGACTAAGGACTGTGATTATTCAAGTTGATGAAGAAGAATTAAATCTCCAAGGACTGGAAATTATTCTTAGAAAAATAGATAGGCTAAAAGCAAAAGTGGAAACTTCCGGTAGAACGGATTTGATTTTGAAATTGGATCGGGTGCAATCTATTGTCTCTGATGCGGTGGCCCTGGAGACGTTGGGATATAATGGAAAGGCGGAGCAAGTGGCCTCATATAGGCAGCAACTTCTAATGGCCATTGAGGAGTAGGGCGTGGTGTCACTTTTGGCTAATTTTTTTTGACAGGATAAACAATAAATAGTATAGTATAGGAAGTAAGAGAATTTCGCTATTGTTATCTTATAGCTTAGCGGATGACAGCGATGGTGGACCGGTCGATCTCCCGATGCCCTCTTGCGAATAAGTAATAAGCTTTAATCTAGAATTGCGTATATGACTACAATTCAAGTAACGGATAAAGAGTTTGTTGAATATGTTGTGAAACAAATTGTTAACAAACCGGACGATGTTAAGGTTGAAAGAAAAATCGATGAAATGGGCGTGCTCATCACTCTCGATGTTAACCCGGAAGATATGGGAATGATCATTGGTCGCGAAGGGGCAACAGCGAAAGCTTTGCGAACTTTGCTTCGTGTGATTGGTGCTAGAAACAATGCGAGAGTTAATCTCAAAATTAACGAACCAGAAGGATCTACCAGACCACCACGAGAAGACCGAGAACCAAGAGAAGAGGTTAGAAAAAGTATTGATGATGTTGTTGGTGATATTGTCTAAGACCTCTCATAAATTTGAAAAAGAAAAAAGGCTGGCGAAAGTCAGCCTTTTTTAGTTACTCTGGTAAAAAACAAAAATAAAGAGAATATAATTTGGGGGTTTGAAATTTTCGGGAAATTCGAGTACACTATAATCAAGGGAAAAATTAGGATAATTTGGCCAAAGCAAGGCTAATGTATGCTCGAAGAAAAATATATCATCAGAATAAGAGAAATTTTTGAAAAATATCTTCAGCCGAAAGATCGGTTGTTTGTGTTTGGCTCTAGCGTGGAAGAGGAAAAATTTGGCGATGTGGATTTGGCGATTGTCAGTGAGAGTGATGAGACGAATAAACTAATATACAAAATCAAAGACGCCCTGGAAGAATCGACTTTGCCCTATAAATTTGATGTGGTTGATATTAATAAAACTAAAGATCCATTTCGCACCCGTGTGCTAAGTGGTCCAAAAATATGGATTATTTGAAAAACAAGTTTGTTGATCTTGAAAAAGGCATTGCTGCGCTTGACGAAGTTTTGCGAGGAGAGAAAACAGAGCTTAATCGCGATGCCGCATTAAAGAGATTTGAATTTACTTTTGAGTTGCTATGGAAAAGCATTAAATTATATTTAAAAGAATTTGAAAAAGTCGACTGCTTTTCTCCGGGTTCATGCTTTAGAGAGATGCGTGCTAATCTTGATATTGATGCATCAGCAATTGAGCAGTGTCTGAATATGGGAGAAGATCGAAATCTATCGGTGCGTACTTATTCAGAAGAAATGGCGGATGCGCTATATGATAAATTACCGGATTATTTGATTGCGATGAAAATTGTCGCCCAAAAAATCAAAGGAAAAGCCTCGCTCTAGTGTCAAAAGACATAATGCTACGCCGTTATCGACGTATTTCTGGCATAATTTTATGCAATTCCATATTGTTACAATTTTTCCGCGGATTTTAGACTCCTATCTCAAGGAGTCAATTATTGGGCGTGCTCAAAAAAGTGGGGTGATTGAAATTTTTGCGCATAATTTGCGCGATTATACGACAGATAAGCATGGAAAAGTTGACGATACGCCCTATGGCGGCGGAGCGGGAATGGTGCTTCAAGTTCAACCGATTCACGCTTGCGTGGAAAAGATTAAAAAGCTGATTGCAAAAAACGAAAAAAATAATTTGCCCAAAGCGGGCAAGACGCGCGTGATTCTTTTTTCCGCTAAAGGAAAGAAGTATACTCAAAGAACAGCGGAAAGACTTTCCAAATATGACAATTTAATTTTAATTTGCGGGCGCTATGAAGGAGTGGATGAGCGCGTAGCCGAGCATATTGCTGATGAAGAAAGCTCCATTGGAGATTATGTTCTCACCGGCGGCGAACTTCCGGCGATGATTGTTGTTGATTCAGTCACGCGACTTTTGCCGGGAGTTTTGGGTAATGAGGAAAGTGCGAAACATGAGTCGCACAAAGACAAAAATTACAAGGAACATCCGCAATACAGCAAGCCGCCGGAGTTTAATGGTTGGCAGGTTCCGGAAGTGCTTATGAGCGGTAATCACGGTGAAATTAGAAAGTGGCGAGATGAAAATTAATACTTTTTAAAAAATGTCTAAACAGAAAGAGCACGGAGTGAATAAAAATTTGTTGTTTGTGGTTTTTCTGTTGCTCATTTTTGGTCTGGCGATGATTTCTTCCGCTGGCATTGCTTATTCGCGCAGTCGCTTTGGCGATTCCTATTATTTTTTCAAGCATCAGCTTTTTTATGGAGTTTTGCCCGGCCTTGCTGTTCTTTTTGCGATTTCAAAAATCAACTATACCTTTTGGAAAAAAATCGCTTTTCCATTTTTTATCCTGAGCATTCTTTTGCTCATTTTAGTTTTTGTGCCAGGCGTTGGTTCGCGCGTCTATGGCGCTAGTCGTTGGTTGCAACTCGGGCCATTCTCTTTCCAGCCATCAGAAATGCTGAAACTTTCAATCGTGATCTACTTGGCGGCATGGCTTGAAAGTCGCGCGGAAAAAGTGAAGGATTTCTATGAAGGGCTTTTGCCTTTTCTCGCGGTGGTCGGCGTGGTCAGTTTTCTTTTGGAAAAACAACCGGATATGGGAACGCTTGGCGTGATCATTTTCATTGCCATGTCGATTTTTTTTGTCTCAGGCGCACGACTTTCGCATATGCTTTCCATGGCTACGCTCGGATTCGCCGCTCTCGGACTGCTCATTAAATTTGAATCCTATCGCATGGATCGTTTCTTGGTTTTTTTGCACCCCGAACTTGATCCGCGAGGCATCGGCTATCAAATCAATCAAGCGCTTCTGGCGATTGGTTCGGGCGGAATTTTCGGACTGGGTCTTGGGCACAGTTTGCAAAAATTTAACTATTTGCCGGAACCTGTCGGCGATTCCATCTTTGCCATTATCGGAGAAGAGTTGGGCATGATTGGCGTTGTCGCCTTAGTTTTATTATTTCTCACACTGGCGATGATTGGTTTTCGTGTCGCCAAAAATGCGCCGGATCGTTTTTCTCAACTCACGGCGGTTGGGATTACTTGTTGGATTACTTTTCAAGCGCTCATTAATATTTCCGCAATTTCAGGTCTCATCCCGCTTACCGGAATCCCTTTGCCGTTTATCAGTTATGGCGGAACATCGCTGATCTTTCTCATGGCGGGAATTGGCGTGCTATTAAATATTTCTCGCCAGACGAGTTTGGATAATTAACAAATAATGGTAAAAATAAAACACGGGAAATTATTTTTTTAATCTATTTAATACATTTTTATGCGTATCGTACTTGCAGGCGGAGAATCCGGCGGGCATCTGACCCCGCTTGTGGCAGTTGCCAAAAAAATCAGAGAAAAAGTGCCGGATGTGGAATTCATGTTCATCGGGCCGAAAGGGAAATTGGAAGATGAGATTATGGGGCGGGAAAATATTCCAATTAGAAATATTATGACTGGAAAATTGAGACGCTATTTTTCTTTCAAAAATGTTGTTGATTTTTTTCGCATTCCCTTGGGAGTTTTGAAATCTTTGTGGCTTTTACTTGTTCACATGCCCGATGCGATTTTTTCCAAAGGCGGATCGGCTTCTTTTCCTGTGGTTATGGCGGGATGGCTCTATCGCATTCCGATTCTTATTCACGAATCCGATTCTAATCCGGGACTCGCCAATTCAATGTTGGGAAAATTTGCTACGCGAGTGGCTGTGTCATATCCGGAGGCGGAAAAATATTTTCCAGCGGCGCAAGTTGTGCTGACCGGCAATCCTTTGCGGGATAATATTAACAAAGGCAGCGCCGAAAATGCCAGAAAGCTGCTTAACTTTACCGAGTCGCGAAAAGTAATTTTTGTTTGGGGCGGGTCGCAAGGAGCGAAAAGTATTAATGATAAAATTCTGCGCATTTTGCCTCAACTTTTGCATAAATTTCAAGTTGTGCATCAGACCGGAGAAAATAACTTTGAAGAAGTAAGAAGGGTGGCGGGGGAACTTGGTTTCAAGGTTGGGCATGACGGATACTACGCCGCGCCGTTTTTCCAGGAAGAATTGGTGGATATTTTGGCCGCAGCAGACATTGTGATTTCACGGGCCGGAAGCACTTCGATTGCTGAAATCGCCGCTAACAAAAAACCGGCGATTATTATCCCTCTGGAAACTTCTGCGAGCGACCATCAAAGAATGAATGCCTATTCTTTGGCGCGGATTGGCGGGTGCGTGGTGCTGGAGGAAAATAATATGGGAGAGCATATGCTTTTGGAAAAAATTGAAGAGCTTTTGGAAAATGAAACATTGCGCAGTAAACTCGCGGAAAATATCGGAACATTCTATCATGCGGACGCAACGGAAAAAATTGCCGATGGAATTTTGGGAATGATTAAGGAATAGAAAAGATACAAGATACAAGAATGCTAATCATTAGCTATCAAACTTATGGAATGGGATAAACTGAAAAAAATATATGTGATCGGCATCAAGGGTTCTGGCGTGGTGGGGGTGGTAGAAATCTTGAAATCCAAGGGAATTGAAGTAAGCGGCTCTGACACGGCAGAGAAGTTTTTCACTGACGCCGTTCTCGAGAAAAACCAAATTAAATATTTTGAAAATTTTTCGGTTGAGAACATTCCCAATGATGTTGATCTGGTAATTTATTCTACTGCCTATAACGTCGGGAATAATATTGAGTTTCAAGAGGCGATGAAAAGAAAAGTGCCTATGCTTAGTTATCCGGAAATACTGGCGCAACTTTTCAATGAGAAATATGGCATTGCCATTTGCGGGACACATGGCAAAACAACCACGTCAGCTTGGCTGGCGAATACTCTAAAAGAGCTTGGCGTGGATCCAACTGCTGCGATTGGCAGTCGGGTGACGAATTGGGAAGGAAATGCGCTGATTGGCGCAGGTGAATTTTTTGTGCTGGAGGCGGATGAATATCAAAATAAGCTGGCACGCTATAATCCTAATGGGGTTATTCTCACGAGTTGTGACTATGATCATCCGGATTTTTTCCCGGATTTTGGGGCATACAAAAAAACCTTCAAGGATTTTGTGGCACGCATTCCCAAAACCGGTTTCCTGGTGGTGTGCGGTGACGCAACTTCTACACTGGAAGTCGCCAAAGAGGCGACTTGTACGGTTTTGACCTATGGTTTTTCCGTCGATTGTGATTATCGAATTTATAATCTGGAGTTAAAAAAAGAAAACGCAAGATCCGCTCAAGCATTTGAAGTGACGCAAGGAGAAAAAAGTTTAGGGAACTTCGAGATCGGCCTTTTTGGAAAACATAATGCGCTTAACGCTCTTGCGGTTATCGCGGTTTGCCATAAGCTTAATTTTGGCGCGGAAAAAATTCAAGCAGCGCTCAAAAATTTTCAAGGAACCGCAAGAAGATTTGAACTGATCGGTGAGCGCAATGGCGCAATTTTGATTGATGACTATGGACATCACCCAGATGAAATTCGGGCAACATTGAAAGCCGCGCGCGAACTCTATGGCGAAAAAAATATTTGGGCCGTTTTTCATCCGCATACTTTCACTCGCACCAAAGCACTGCTCAGCGAATTTTCGCAAAGTTTTGATGACGCCGATCGCGTGATTGTTCTTGATATCTACGGTAGCGCACGCGAAGCACAAGGCGGAGTGCATTCAAAGGATCTGGTGGAGTTGGTTAATAAATATGACCGAGGAAAAGCTGAACATATCGCGACAATTGATGAAGTGGTAGAATTTCTCTCTGGTAAAATCGGCGCGGATGACGTGGTGATTGCCATTGGCGCCGGAAATGTTTGGGAGGTGGTAGCTAAATTGTCCGAACCATGATTTTATGATTAAATGATTGGCTTGATTATAAAAAGAAAACTATGTCAAAATCACTCAATGTAGAATTTGAAAAGGCTGTGCGAATTTTGTCCGAGCACGTGCCGTCATCAGATGAAAACAGTAGAAAACCGATTATGTTTCACGATATACGCGTTGGCGTGTATTTGTATGAAAAGGGTTATTCGCAAGATGTTGTTTTGGCGGGAGTTTTACATGATGCGATTGAGTGGTCTGGCGCTGATGAGCAGTTGTTGAGAGCTGAGTTTGGGGATAATGTGGTTAGGTTAATATTTGCGAATACAAAAGATGATACGATTGCGGATAAAATGGAAAAAACTAATGAATTAATCCAGCGTTGTGTGCAAAATGGGCAAGACGCTCTTATTGTCAAAACTGCCGACATCATTGATAGTTTCAAGTGGTACTCTAGCCAAAACAATGAGGGCGAACTTAAGTATTGCATGAGAAATACCAACGCTATTTTTAAATTTAAGCCAGCCGATTTTGAAGATAAAATATTTGACGAGCTGAAAACTTGGCAAGAAAAATTTTATCACTTAACTGAATAAAGATTTTTAAAATATGAAACAACCAGCAATTTATTTGATAACGGGCCCGGCAGGTGTTGGAAAGTCAACAATCACAAAAGCGCTGGCAAAGAAATTTGCTAATTCAGCTAGAATTGAAGTTGACTACGTCAGGCGAATGGTAGTTGATGGGTATGTGGCGCCATTTCAAGATAACAAAAAAACAGGAAGTCAAATTTTGTTATCGCAAAAAAATGCATGCAGTCTTGCAAAAAATTTTATTGAACATGGGTTTCGGGTGTTTATTGATGATGTGGTAAGAAAAAAATCCAGCCTGGATCACTATTTAAAAAACTTGAGTGGCTATAAGGTTCTTGTTTTTTTGTTGTTCTGTGATAAGGACGTATTACGAAAGAGAGATGTCGCTAGGCCCAAAGAACAGGTCATGGGGGAAAGAGCCCTAAGGATGCATGATCTTTTTTCGAAAAGACTAAATGAAAAAAGATGGTTTCTTATTGATACTTCAAAAGAAACTATCGCAAAAACTGTAGAAAAAATCACAGGTATTATTGAAAAAAACGTTTAGCATTATGCGCAAAACAGAATTTGCAATCGGGGAATATTATCATATCTACAACCGCGGGGTGGATAAGCGGGATGTGTTTTTGGATAATAAGGATTACTTGAGATTTCTAACTAGCGTTAGAGAGTTTAATCAGAAAGAGGCGATTGGGAGTTTATATGAAAAATATCTGAGAGACAAAAAGGCGAACCATAAAAATGGAGGCTCAACCTCCATTATGGAGGTTGAGCCTCCATTTTTATCCCAGAAGCTTGTGGAAATTATTTGTTACTGCTTTAATCCAAATCATTATCACTTTATCCTGAGGCAATTACAAGAAAAGGGAGTAGAAATGTTTATGCATCGCTTAGGTACGAGTTATACTATGTATTTTAATAAAAAAAATAACCGATCAGGCTCTTTGTTCCAAGGCAGATATAAATCTATCCACATCGACTCCAATGAATATCTCTTGCATCTATCGGTCTATGTGAATTCCAATCATACAATTCACAATTACAAAGAAAAAGAATGGTCATATTCTAGCTATTTAGACTATACTGGAAAGAGGTACGGGAAACTCTGTGCAAAAGGAGCAATCCTTGGTCAGTTTGATAATAATCCATTGGAATATGAAAAGTTTATGCAAAATAATATAAACTATTTTAGGGAGAAAAAAGAGTTAGAGAAGTATGTCTTAGAGTAGTTTAAAATACAAAAATGCCAAAACAAAAAAATATTTACAATTTAACTTCTGAAGAAGTTCTAAAAAAGTTTGGTTCTAATCAAGATGGATTAAGCTCGGAACAGGCAGGTATAAAACTGAAAGAATTCGGTGAAAATAAGATTGCCAAAAAACAGAATTGGAAATGGTTGAAATTGATTCTCACACAATTTAATGACGCGCTGGTCTGGATTCTTTTGGTTGCGGCAGGATTGGCTTTGATTTTTGCGGAATTTCGCGACGCGACAATCATTGGTATTATTATCATGCTTAATGCCACAGTGGGTTTTTTTCAAGAGTTCCGGGCTGATCGAGTTCTCGAGAGCATCAAAAAACTAACCGCCAGTTTCGCGCTAGTGTATCGCTTGGGCGAAAAAAAACAACTCGACACCAAACTGATCGTGCCGGGAGACGTGATTTTTATTGCGGCTGGGGATAGTATTGCAGCGGACGGCTATCTTTTGGAAAGCTACGACCTTAAGGTGAATAGTTTCATTTTCACCGGTGAGTCAAAACCAAAAAGAAAAGAAGCGAAGGTGCTGGAAGAAAATGAAGTCGCTTTTACGGATATTGATAATATGGTGTTTATGGGAGAGACGGTGGCGACAGGGGAAGCGAGATTTGTGGCGACGGGAACAGGGATGAACACTGAGCTTGGACGCATCGCGCATCTTACTCAGGAAGTGGAAGTTGACCCGACCCCCTTGCAAAAACAAATGCGCACGTTGGGACGGGATGTGACGATCCTCTCGGTTTTTATTGGCATCGTTGTGCTTATTGCTGGACAGTATTTCAAGATGTCTCTGTATGATAATTTTCTTTTTGCTCTGGCGCTGGCTGTTTCGGTTGTACCGGAAGGTTTGCCCGCGGCGATTTCAGTGGCATTGTCATTTGGAATGAAGCGCCTTATCAAGGAAAATGTTTTGGCCAAAAAGCTCAATGCGGTGGAAACGCTGGGTTCCGTTTCGCTCATTTGTACAGACAAAACCGGCACGATCACGCAAAATATTTTGGCAGTGACAAAAATTGTGATCAACAGTGAAATAATAGAGCTGGATGGCGCCGGATACTCGCCAGTCGGTGATTTTTATCGTGACAAAGAAAAAATTGATCCCAAGAGTGTTTCTAATTTGGAATTGCTTTTTCGCATCGGGACACTTTGCAATAATGCCAGTCTTGTGGCGGACAAAAAAAGCTATAAGATAATTGGCGACCCAACCGAAGGGGCGATTATCGTAGCAGGGCGGAAATATAATAAAGCGAAAAAGTTTTATGAGCGGGGAGAGGAAAAAATCAATGAAAATCCTTTTTCTTCAGAACGGATGCGCATGAGCGTGGTCTATCGTAATGCCAAAACGGTTTCCTATGTCAAAGGCTCGCCGGATGTCATGATTGATCTTTGCAATTTCATCAAAATTGGCGAAAGTATTTTGCCTTTCAACGAGGAAGAAAAAAATAAAGCTAGGGCAATCTATAATCAAATGTCGGAAGAGGCTTTGCGAGTGCTGGCTTTTGCCTATCGAGATCTTGGTGGTTTTTTGGAAAGTAAATATCTGGCGGAAGCGGAAAAAGGTCTGGTTTGGGTGGGGATGATGGCGATGATTGATCCGCCACGCTCCGGTGTTGGGCATGCAATTGCGGAGTGCAGAAATCTTGGCATTAGCGTCGTGATGATCACAGGGGACTATGAAATAACGGCAAAAGCGATTGCAGAAAACGTGGGACTAATAAATATTGCTGGCAAAGACGAGGCAGCGCCTCGTCTCTACGACGAACTTGTTATTAACGGAAAAACATTAGACACGCTAAAAGATAAGACACTGTATCAAAAAATTAAAAACGGCGCTTGTGTTTTTGCGCGGATCGCGCCGGAACAAAAATTGCGCATTGCTACGGTTTTGAAAAAATATGGCGAGGTGATTGCTATGACGGGCGATGGAGTGAATGACGCGCCGGCGCTCAAAAAGGCTGACATCGGTGTGGCGATGGGGATCATTGGCACGGATGTTTCCAAAGAAGCGGCGAGTATGATTCTAATGGATGACAATTTTGCTTCGATCGTGAAAGGTATTCGTGAGGGGCGGACGATTTTTCAAAATCTCAAAAAATTTGTACATTATGTTTTCACATCGAACGCCAGCGAACTTTTTACGGTAATTTTCGGGGTACTCTTGCAAATTCCTTCCCCGGTTTCCGCTATTCAAATTTTAGCAGTCGACTTGGGCACGGATATTTTTCCTTCTTTTGCGCTTGGTCTCGAACCGGAAGAACCGGGCGCCGCGAAGACAGGATTGAATTCACGAGGAAGCGTGATGAGTCTCGGAGGTTTTCGCCGGATAATTTATTTGGGGATCATTATGGCCTCAGGTGCTGTCGTGGCTTTTCTTTGGTCGATGCTGCGTGGTGGTTGGCATTTTGGCCACAATTTTTCTGCTGATAGTATTCTCTATCTCAAATCGACCACAGCGGCCTATGCCGTGCTTTCAATGACGCAGATGGCAAATCTTCTCCAAGCACGCAGTGAAAAACTCTCGCCATTTCAATTGGGATTTTTCAAAAATAAATATGTCATTGGTGCGATTTTTCTGTCTTTGACAATTTTGCTTTTGTTTATGTATCTGCCATTTTGCCAAACCTATTTGCGAATGCTGCCGATTGATTGGCAAGATTGGCTGGTTGTTGCAGGATCATTTTTGGCAGTCTTTTTCTGGGAAGAACTGCGCAAAGAGGAGTTGTGAGAATTTATTGGTCAGAAGGTCGGTCAAACAGAAGCTAAGCTTCGGGAGTTCCCGAAGCTTAGCTTCTGTTTGTTTGGGTGTGGGTGGTTTTTGTGTTAGAATAGAAGTGTAAATAGTTTTTAGGCGCATATGCTAGATATTCAAAAAAACATCCCGCTTACTCCCTTGACCACATTTAGAATCGGCGGACCGGCGAAGTTTTTTGTCGCGGTGAAAAATGAGGAGGAGCTTTTGGAGGCGTTGGATTTTGCCAAAAAAGAAAATTTAGAAATTTTTATGCTGGGCGGAGGGAGTAATATTCTTTTTAGCGATAAGGGTTTTGATGGATTAGTTATTAAGGTACAAGAAACAAGAGACAAGATACAGAAGGGGATTAAAAATGCAGGAGAAGTTATTGAGTACTGGGCAGGAGAAAGTCTTTCGGGCGTGGTCAATTTTGCCAAGAAGAGTGAACTAACCGGAATGGAATGGGCGACGGGAATTCCTGGCACGGTTGGTGGAGCGGTGCGGGGCAATGCCGGAGCTTTTGGTGGAGAGATGGCAAACAATATCGAAAGCGTGCGTGCGCTAGAAATTTCTGGCAGTCGTACTAATATTGTGGAGTACAAAAAAGCGGATTGCAAATTTTCCTATCGAAATAGTTTTTTTAAAGAAAATCCCGGGACGATTGTTCTATCGGCTAAACTGAAATTTACAAAAGGTGATAAAGAAGCAATTGAAAAAAGGATGCAAGAAATTATCAAGATTCGCGCGGAGCATCAGCCAAAGGGTTTTAGTTCGGGAAGTATTTTCAAAAATCCTATCGTAGAAAATCAAGAGCTATTGGAAGGATTTGCAAAAGATACGGGAGCAAAAGCTAAGGATGGCGTGATTCCCGCCGGATGGCTGATTGAAGAAGCCGGATTTCGCGGGAAAAAAATCGGTGGCGTGATGGTGAGTGAAAAACATGCCAATTTTTTCATAAACGATGGGACGGCTACAGCTGAGGATGTCATAATTCTTTCCAGTATGATCAAGCAAAAATTACGCGAAGAATTTGATGTGCAACTGCAAGAAGAAATAATATATGTCGGGTTCTAATTTTTACAGCAAATAACATGTCGGGGTTTTAGGGAAAATGTCAATTTCCTCATAATCTCGATCAAAAATATATGGTGGTAAAAAAACAACAAGCGATGCGAATGATGTTTAGGGGTTTTGATCCAAGCGATAAGGTGAAAGAATATATCGAAAAACGTTTGCAAAAAGTCAATCGAATCATTAAAAATGTTTTAGAGTTTGAGGTGGAAGTCGATTTGGACAAGAAAGGCAAATATCGCGTTGAGCTCATGGTAAAAACTCCCTATGCGCTCTATCGCGCCGAGGAGACTTCCGAGAGCATTGAGGGTTCGGCCGACATTGCTTGCGAGGAGTTGTCTTGCCAGATTGTGAAAGACAAAAGCAAGATGGTGGACCTAAAAAGACGCGGCGCTCGCTCGCTTAAGAAAAAGATTGTGCTTGATGACGGTGCGAGGTTTAAGAAATAGACCGGATTTGACAAAAACAGCCATTTTTTGCTAGAGTGAAAGCGTAATATTCCAAACATATGAACAGCGCCAGAAGAACAATGAACGTTGGTTTACCGGTTCCGGCAAAGGCAGGCTGCTTTTGTGTGTTTGGAATTGGAGATTAGGACTTGAGTTATTGCAAACAGACATGAGACAGCTTGCCCAAGGGAAGCTGTTTTTTTAATCATTTTTTAAAATATTATGCAGAAAAAAATTATCGGGATAAAACTCGGCTCCGTAACTTTGGTGGAGTTGGGCAGGATTAGAGAAAGATTTATCAAAAGCGTTTGCGTGCAAATTGCAAAACTTATCCAAAATGGTTATGGCGTTTTTATTGTTACGTCCGGTGCAGTGGCAAGTGATTCGCATGATGGACGCTCAAAAAATTTGCGCTCAGCGGTTGGTCAGCCAAGAATCATGCAAACTTATACAAAAAATCTTTCCCAACTTGGGCTAGACGGTGCGCAGCTACTACTTACGGATGAACAGCTAGTTGATGCAAAAAGTGCCAAAACAAAATTGACCAAAAAAATTATGCACGAAGCACTCGAGCTTGGGGTTGTGCCAATCATTAATGCCAATGATGTGATTGACAGTGAAGAAGTTGAAGCGCTACGCCATTGTGCCGATAACGACAAACTATTTAAATTGATGTGTAAGCTTATTGACGCCAAAATTGCTATTATTGGTTTTGATCAGGCGGGATTTTTGGACGCCAAGAAAAACGTCTTGCATAAGATTAGAATTTCCGAGCTTGATTCGGTTTTGAAATTTGCCAAAGGCGGGAGCCGGCTTGGTAATGGCAAGAATGGAATGCGGACAAAAATACTATCTCTGGCTGAGCTGGCTAAAGCGGGGATGCGGGTGTGTTTGGCGCCAGCTAAAGAAAGGAATTTTATTCTGCGCTCAGTTGCTGATGAGGAAAATTTTGGAACAAAATTCTTGGCTTAGTTCTAAATTGACGACAGAGAGCTATCTATAATATACTTAGGAGGAGAAGATTAACCATTTATCAAAAACCACAATGAAACAATCACAGCTTTTTTCCAAAACCAATAAAGTCGCGCCGAAAGACGAGGAAAGCATCAATGCCCAACTGCTCATCAGAGGGGGCTATATCGACAAATTGATGGCAGGGGTCTATTCCTATTTGCCGCTGGGCTGGCGAACCTGCAAAAAAATCGAAGAGATTATTCGCGAAGAAATCAACGCTGTTTCCGGTCAGGAAATGTATATGCCGTCGATGCATCCGAAAGAAAACTGGGAGAAAACCGGTCGCTGGGAGGGCTTGGATATTTTGATGAAAGTCGGTTTGGGCGACGAACAGAATATGGCGCTCGCTCCAACACACGAAGAAGTCGTGGCGCCGCTAGCGAAAAAAATTATTGAGTCATATAAGGATCTGCCTAGGGCGGTCTATCATTTCCAAAATAAATTTCGCGGAGAAAAAAGAGCCAAATCAGGCATCTTGCGTTTGCGCGAGTTTATTATGAAAGATCTCTATTCTTTTCACGCCGATCAGGCTGATTTGGATGAATATTATGATCGAGTAGCGCAGGCTTACAAAAATATTTTCCAAAGAGCGGGAATTGGCGATAAGACATATTTCACCTATGCTTCCGGCGGAACTTTTGCCAAATATTCTCACGAATTTCAGGCGGAAACCGAAGCGGGCGAGGATACGATTTATGTCTGTGACGCCTGTCACATCGCAATCAACAAAGAAATTATTGAAGACCTAGAGCATAAATGCCCGCTTTGCGGCAATGCTAATTTGCGTGAAACAAAAGCGGTGGAAGTAGGCAATATTTTCAAGCTTGGCACAAAATATTCCACGCCGTTTAATTTAACCTACAAGGACCAAAATGGCGCTGATCAGGCGATTATTATGGGTTGTTATGGAATTGGTCTGGCACGTCTGATGGGTACAATTGTGGAAATTTCACATGATGAAAAAGGTATTATTTGGCCCGAAGCTGTCGCGCCTTTTCGCGTGCATCTGATTAGCCTGGGAAAGAACGCGGAAGCGCAAGAATTATATGAAAAACTAAACGCGCAAAACATTGAAGTGCTGTTTGATGATCGAGAAGTTTCGGCCGGAGAAAAATTCGCCGATGCCGATCTCTTGGGCCTGCCATATCGCGTCATCATTAGTGAAAAATCTTTGCAAGCAGGCGGGGTTGAGCTGAAAAAACGCAATGAAAAAGACAGTCAGATTGTGAAAATTGAGGAGCTTTTGGGAATGGTAAAATAGGGCTTAAAATCGGCATTAAGTTTTTGAATGCTAAAAAAGAGTACACTAAAATAGCATACGATGCCAAAATAGTTGATACATTGTCGGTTCAGTGTCTCCTGACCTGAACCATATAGTTCTTGTTCAGCGTTGTAGTTTTAGTTAGTTGATTAGAAATAAAAGGTTCAATTCGGGAGAATTGAACCGACAAGAAAAATAGAAGCTAGTAAATTTATAATTCGCTCATCTATAATTTATAACTAGTGGAGCCTGGATTCCCGCCTTGCGCCACCGCTAAAGCTAAGGCGGCACGCGGTCGCGGGAATGACACATCAAGTTTATTTCGGAAAAATAAAAAGCGCTCCAATTGGAACGCTTTTTTTGAATTCAAGATAAATTATTTTCTCCCAATCCCGCGATACTTGATTCCCAGTTTTTTGATTTTGTTTTTGTCCAGACAATTCATTCCGTCAACAATGGCTTTTATGCCATTTTTCTTGAATTCTTTTGGATCAAGCGTGGCAAATTCATTGTGGTTAGTGACTAAAATTATTGCTGTGCATTTTTTGAGAAATGCTTTGAGGTCAGGCACATCTGACATGCCTTTGATGAACGGATCATAGCGAATGATTTTGGCTTGTTTTTTCTCGAGCTCAGTGATGATTTTGATGGCGGGAGACTCGCGCAAATCATCAACGTTGGCCTTATAGGAAAGGCCCATCACACCAATGGCTGTATCTTTCATGGGCAATTTGATTTCATTTAGGAGATCTTGCATTGCTTCTACGGTGTAGCTTGGCATTGAGTTATTGATTTCGCGAGCAACGCGCAAAAACTTGTGGTCGAAGCCGGACGCTTTGGCTTTTTCGATTAAGTAGTATGGATCAACCGGAATACAATGTCCGCCAACCCCGCGGCCCGGGTAGTGGGCCATGAAGGCAAATGGTTTGGTAGCGGCGCCGTCAATCACGTTTTTGACGTCAATTTCCAGTTTGTCAAAACTCTTGGCCAGTTCATTCACAAAAGCGATGTTGATATCGCGAAAAGAATTTTCCACCACCTTGCAGGCTTCCGCTTCCTTGATTGAGCCCATCAGTTTAATTGGGGCGTCAATAATTGATTCATAAAAATTTTTGGCAATTTCAAGGCCGGCAGGAGAAGAAGCGCCGAGGACACGCGGAATATTAGTGACGTTCCATTTGATATCCCCGGGATTGATGCGCTCCGGACAATGGCCGAGGAAAAAATCTTTTCCTTCTTTCATACCAGCTCCAATGAGAATTGGTGCGATGATATCATCGCAAATTCCCGGGTTGATGGTCGATTCGATCATAATCAGCTGCCCAACTTTATGATTTTTAACAATCATTTCTGTCGCTTGAGTGAGGGGAGTGAGAATAGGAAAGAATTTTTCATCAACGGGAGTTGGCACGCAAACAACCACAATATCGGCCTTCTTGAGAATGGCTGGATCAGTCGAGGCAACTATTTTTTTGAGTAAAGCCTTCCTTTCTTCAATAAACTCCTCTTTGAACGGACTTCGACCTTGCTTAATCGAATCAACTTTCTTTTTGTCGAGATCAAGCCCATAGACGGTATAGTCTTTTTCTGCGCAGCGGATTGCCAAAGGCAAACCGACATAACCCAGACCGATAATTGCCACAGACTTTGGTTTCTTTTCATTTGCCATATTTTTCTTTGTTATTATTAGTTAGTCTCACGCCACCTAATGATAGCGAAAAATGAGATTTTTGCAAAGCTAGTATATTCCAATCTTAAGAAGTGACTAAACTCATAACCGGACTTTTTGGTTATTTTGTTAAATCTTTACTAATTTTTTCAAATAATTTATCTTTGGC
>JAYSLY010000021.1:0-9864 GCA_043725085.1 bacterium | reverse complement strand
CTTTCTCCGAAGAGAAAGCATGATTATTATTTATCTGAAATAGGCTTTTTGGCATTTTTCGCATAGACTTTCTTTATCCAAAATAACTTCCCAATTTAGCACAAAATAATCCGTCTGTCAATAGCACCGTTCCCCCGCTTTTTACTCCTAGCCGACAAAAAAACGCCACAATGGGCGTTTGGGACAATATACAATTTAAAACACAAAACTCACAAGCAGTCTCAAGCGACTGCTCAAAGAGTAATTCCATTTGATCTGTGTTTTTCATGAAAGCTGGCACTGGCATAGGTTTCTGTTCTGATTTGACAGTTTTAGTATAGCAAGAAAATGGAGAGAGTGCAAGGGAAAAAATAAGTTTTTTATTTTTTAGATAAAATAAACAGCCAGGGAAACTTATGGAAATTAAACTTTTTTATTTCAATGATTTTAAAGTTATTCATCTCTATCAAGGCACGCGCTTCTTTTTCAGAAAAAGTGTCAAAAACTCCGCCTGATTTTTCCCATTTTATTTTCCTCATATCGCTACTCTTTTTCCTTGGAATTATTATCCCTAAAATACTATCCTTTTTCATGAACCGGTTCAGTTTTTTTAGAAAACACATCCTATCTTTTTTTTCTAGGTGCATAAGCATTGCTGAAATCCATACATTTTTTATGGAGTATTTTCTAAAAAAATTTCGACTCAATGCGTTGTCAACTCTAAAATCAATTTTTTCGCCATATTTATTTTTTGCTAAATTTATCATGGACAAAGATGCATCAATTCCTGCAACCTTTATGCCTTTTTCAAAAAAATAATTTGAATCATGCCCTGGTCCGCAACCAAGATCCAGCACTTCTTTGATTTTTAATTTAGAAATAAATAAGTCGAGTAATTTTGAAAAAACTATGCCGGATTCTTTTGCATAGTGAGTAGATTTTTTATTATAAAATTTTAAATGAAATGTGTAATGTTTATTCATATTTTTAAGTGTAAGGGAGCAATAGGATTCTATTGCTCCCTTAGTTCACGAGAAATTCGCATCTAACCGTCTGCTCCGCAACCGTTTCCGCAGGACGCACAAAGAACGCAAGTTCCCGTCTTTTCCTTTTGGATATTCCAGTCGCTGGCAATAAATCCCAACTTCTCCAATTCAGCTTTTTTCTTGAGAATTTCTTCTTGACTCATGTGGCACACCTCCTTCCATTTTAGATTAGTAAGGCGACATCTATGATCCAAATTCTTTTTGAAAAATCCCTCCTTTCGTTGTTAAGGTTAATGCTTAACAACCCGCTTCATATTACTTAAAAAAACATTGCGGATCTTTGCCAAAACTATTACCACAGTTAGCAAAAGCCGCTGCCCTACAACCCCTACATTGATTTAGAAATCCACATTCTTTGCAATCATCGATTTGCTTTATATTTCTATAATCATCCATTTTTGGGTGAAACAGAAAAAAATTAAGCAGGTCTCCAGATCTTTTCCATTTTCCAAGAACACTCCCGCGATGCCTTCGGCATGCCATCACAGTGTTATCCGAAAGAACAACCAAAAGAGATGTTCCCAGTCCACATCCTCCAAGAATTTTATCCTCATTTCCTTCTATTACTGCAGGTTTGGAAATAATAGGAGAAATCAATGGCTCTTTTTTAGGCATTGTTTTTCCGCCAGGAAATAACCGCCCAATGGATTCTTTTTCAAAAGGTGCGTGTTCTCTGACTATTAGCCTAAGGAAATTCTCAAAATCTTTTGGTGAGATACCGCAATTCCCAAAATCAGGAATAAATCTTGCGAATGTCCATCGCTCCCCTCCTGTCATATAGACATGCCTCATGACGTCTGGCATTTCCATATAATTAATGTTGGAAACCGTAGACATTACGACAACTGGTAAACCAAGCTTTGTTGCGAGAGATAGCGCTTCTGTAGTACGATGAAAGCTTCCTTTGCTACGATTTTCATCATGAGTTTTCTCCATTCCGTCAAGAGAAAGTTGATATCGAAATACTCCGGTATCAATAATTCTCTTTATGTTTGATTCGTTCAGTAGTTCTGGGTTTCCGAGCATGCTGATCTGAAAATCCATTTTTTTCGCTTTTTTCATGATTTCCCAAATACCAGGATGCATCAGAGCATCTCCGCCAGTAAATGAAATATAAGCTTTAGCTTCCAGTTGATCAGCGCAATCCCTCATATCTTGAAGGATAACATTAGCCGTTTCAATGGTCACATCGTTTTTTCCAAACTCGTCAATATAACAATGTTTACAGCGATTGCCACATCGATCAGTTATATGCCATTGAAATACAAATTTATTCGCAAGCTCTTCCATTAGCAATATCCTTTTCTATTTGAGTTATTATTTATAATTTTAAAGTTCTACCGCAATAATACCCCCCCCCATAGGCTTTTTGTCAAGTTTTTTAGCCAAATTTCAACCGACAAAAAAACGCCACAATTGGCGTTTGGGGAAGCTATTCAATTTAAAACACAAAACTCACAAGCAGTCTCAAGCGACTGCTCAAAGAGTAATTCCATTTGATCTGTGTTTTGTCTGAAAGCTGGCATATGATTCTTGGCTGATTTGATAGTTTTAGTATAGCAAGAAAGCAAGGAGAGGGCAAGTTTAGAGGAAATAACTTACAAAAAAATGCAAATACATTTTCTGCTCTATGGAAATCTAGAACCAAACACGTTTTACTAAAATATCTGACAACTGCTGAAATTTTACAGCGATACCATATTTTTTCAAGTTTCCTAGCCATTACTTTAATGACTGTTTTTATTGCGGATTGCAAATCATCTCCTTCTCAAAAGGTATGCCATTTTTATCAAGATACTTAATAAATTTATCACAATTATCATTCTTGACTTCCGGCAAAAACGTATAATATTCCTATTAAGAATGAAATGCTGGATGTAATTTCTTATTTAATTCCATGCGCTCAGCTAGATATCGTACAATCTTGCAATTATCTTCGCATTTCCCTAAAATATCTCCTGTTTCATTGACTACCTGTCCCAAACATCCTCCAGCGCAGTTATATACATATTTGCAGTCTTTGCATGTTTTTTTCTTTAAGTTTTCCACGCATCTTGATCGGACATTGGCTACTGCCTTTTCGTCATAAATAATAATATCGTCTTTTGGAATATATTTCCCATAAATTAATTGCTGAAGATGGCCTGGTGTGTATTCATGGCCTAATTGAGTAAAATCACAACTTGAAACATACCCATCAGTAGTAAGATGAGGGTTTGGGGTACATGATCTGCAAGCATGTCTTGTTTTTTCGTCAAAGTTAACAATACACATCGTATTGTACCATACTCCTAGTTTTTTGGCTTTTCTATGAGCAGCAAGAAAATTCTTAGCAAACTCGATTGGATCCCATTTGAATATAGTACTGGGCGAATCTTCTTCTATTGGAGCAAATGCAGGAAGAACGTTTATATATTTTATGCCTATACTATGGAAATAATCCACTATTTCTGACTGTTTTTTCATCATTAGTGGCGTCAGTGTGACTCTTACGCCAGCCTGCATTGATTTCTGTTTGGCAAAGTATTTAAGATTTTTTTCTACGATCGCAGAAGTTGGTTTTTTTGTTGCTGTCGGCCTTTGAATATCATGAACCTTAGCCGGTCCGTCACATGAAACCCATAAGATGTTTACATTCTCAGCAATCCATTTAGCTATTTTTTCAGAAAAAAATCCGTTGGTTTGTAATTCTACAGTCAATGGGCACCCTGCTTTCTTTTGCGCGTAATCCTTTATTTTTTTCATCAGCTCAAATTCCAATGTTGGCTCTCCAATACCGTAAAACCTGATATGCCTACTGGCGTTATCTCTAAAAAAATCATCAATCCCTCTTTTGGCAAAATTAAAATCTAAAGTTTGATGTTCCTTCTTGAGATTTTGGCTTTTGTAAGTATAACAATAGATGCATCTCAAATTACACTTCGTAGTCAAAAAGAAGGAAATCATCTGTTTTCTTACGTGCGACATATTTTAATTGAAAATTATTTTTTAACTACCTATATAAACCCTCTTTTAAACGTGTGAGTAATTTGTGAGTCTTTAATCCTATGGTAGACTTAGTTCTCCATCCAAGGCGATATGTTGCCACCAAAAAATTTTTACGATTTCTCAATTCTTCCCTCGGAGGTAAGGTGTCATACACATCTATGTATCCATTCAAATCACCCCCACTAAAACGATTTAAGAAATGTGACTGATCCTCGAAAATACTACCGACACTTACATTTACTACCGTAGTTTTTTTAGGAATCATACCTATCATCTTTTTCGTAATAAACTTTTCAGCTCCAACGTGAGGCAAATGAAAAGTTATTATATCTGATTCAGTAAGAATTTTTTCCAATGGTTTATATTTTAGATTATATTGCTTTTCGAGATCCTGATTCCGATTTATCGAGTAATAAGAAACATCCATGTTAAATCCATCTTTTGCAATTTGAGCAACCCTTCCTCCGATGCGTCCAAGTCCAATTATGCCGATTTTTTTATTCATCAAAGATTCGCCCTTAGGAACAATTTCGGCGACATCAACAACAGACAAATAATTGCCATCTTTAATCTTATTTTTTATTTCCTCATTCACAAATCTGGAATCATAAATAATAACATGACTCTCCCTCAGTAGATTATCTACGGGTCTAAAGGCAATATTCAAAGCATGTTGTAGGTCGCTCAAGCTATATATAGCATTCATATGAAATCCACTGCTAGCAATTTTAAATAAATCCTCCTTGAGATTATCGTTTACCAATAATCCAACAGTTAAACCTTTAAGTGTTTCTTCCTTAAATTCATCGGGGCTTGTAATTTTTAATTTTCCGGATTTTACATATTCATGTACCCAAGAACCTCTCAAATTATCTCTCCAGTTTTTACTAAATTTCCTTACATCATCATTAACTTTAGCCATAATTTCTTCCTGGAGCTGCCTTGGATTATTCAAACTTAACACCTCTTCATTTTTATAAAGTTGCAATAAACCTATAAAAGCTAATTCCGCAACTGAATCGGTTCCATAATCAGGAATACTGGGAACATGAAGATTGTGTTTGAGAGCATAATCCTTGTCTATTCTGTGTTCAAATGCATGCGTCCAAAAGGCAATCGTTTTTAATTGGGGATTTTCATCAATTACTCTGTTGGGAATATCAACCCAGCAGCTTATGATGCAGTCTGCACCCTTTACTCTCTCCAACACTTCTTCTTCAGTTTCACAAGTGTTGTATTCCACCACTTCTTCCGCAATTTTATTGAGTCTGTCCTTGTGCTCCGGATAAAATATAACCGAATCCAATACGACAACTTTTTTATACTTTTTATCCATAACTTGTTAGTTGTTAATTGTTAAGAGGCGCGGGCAGGATTCGAACCTACGTGCAGAGTTCTGCAGACTCTGGTCTAACCGCTTGACTACCGCGCCATATAGATAACTAAAAAATTATTCTTTTCGACAAAAGCATTGGTACATAAATTGGAACAGCCAAATTCCGATCTAGCTTTGACTTTAATTCTCTGATTAAATCCTTTTGTCTGATAATTTTTCTCTTCATTTTCGCTGATCTGTTTTCTATAATTAAATTCTGAGAATTTTTATCAATGGTAACAACATAATGTATCCATTTTAAATCCTCCCTTTTCATTTTATCATCATAACTTACTTTCCTATCATCTATATCGACTCTTATCCCTAACAATTCCAGCTTCTTCGCAAACTTTTTGGCACAATCGATAGAATCATTTTTTGGAATTATTCTAACTTGCGTTGGAGAAATCCAAAGAGGAAACTGCATAAATCCATTTTTCTTTTCTTCTTTAACCGCTCTGTCGATAAAAAAATAAGCGGAGCGTTCAATCGAAGAAAATGGAAAAACAACATGAAGGATAGAAACTGATTTTTTCTTTCCGCCATTATTTTTAAATTTTAAGCCCAGCGAAAATTCTGAAGAGCCATCATCTACAAGACATGTGGCAATTTCCACTGGCAATTTCAGACTATCAAAAACTTTGTACTCAATATCAATTTTTACACCATCCTTGCAACAATCATTCTGATAGACTGCAAGTAAAATCGGTTTGTTTATAGATTTAACTATCGTTTTTAGAAAATCAATATTTTCTTTAAAAAAATCTTGCGTTACGCTACACAACAGTTCAAATTCTGTATCAAACTTCTTTATCTCGTCCAATATTCTCGCATGTGCATTTAACGCCAATTTTAATGAAGCCGGCACATCCTTATTGATCACATCAATTTCCGGAATATGAAAACTTCTGGCTCTTTTACATAGTCGCAGTTCATTTTCTTCTTCGAATCTGTAGCTCTTGGATATTTCAAAAAATCCAACAGGAAGATTATTTTCATGAAGATTAATTTTTTTTGCTACTGAAAGTTTTTGCAAGCAAGCATTATATCGCAGTATTCGTTCATTTTTGTTTATAAAAACACTGTATTGATTAGACCCATATATACTATCTCTAGTGAGTAATAAAATTTGCTTTTTTATTTCCGGAATATTGGAATCCAACAATTCTCCTGCATTGACTCTGTACAAAGGAATATCATATTCATCACTAAAATTTTTAGCCACTAGCCAACTATATTTCTCAATTGCTTCCATTATAGTAACGGCATGTGATACTTGCCTTAGATGACCAGTCTCGGACAATGGGTCCCATTCGAAACCTATTTTGTTAATCATTTTGTTGAGCCTTGTTTTTCTATCTTTGGATTCGGGATTTATAAAAAAACACTCGCTATTCACAAGTGATTTTAAACATGTTTCTTTTTTATTAAAATTATAATCATCCACAGGTATAACTGCAGAAGATGTATTTAATATATAATAATTCTTGTCAGATTTTTTTGTGGTCATATTAAAAATTCAAAAACCAGCATAGTTAGTATTTTCAAAAGAAAAGGGGCAAAGAACAACACTGTGCTCTCGCCCCTTTTTCCCATTAGCGAAAACGGGGTTGCTTTGAGAGAAGGCTAGGCCAGCTTAATGATTCGTATGGCCTGTCTCCCTGAAGTTGATGGAGTATTTGAGAGAGTTCAGACTCATTCATTTCCTTTTGCCCTGAAACTCCGCGCTCTCTCACAGCGATGGTCTTGTTTTCGAGTTCTTTATCTCCGATCATACCGACAAATGGTATCCAGTTAACTTCCGCCTCCCGTATCTTACGTCCGACAGTTTCTTTCCTATCGTCAATCTCTACTCTAGCACCAAGTTTAGATGCTATTTCCTGACAACGAGAAAGATGCCTATCGGCTACAGGTATCAAGCGAATCTGTGCAGGACACAACCAGTACGGCAATTTGGCAACATCCCCCTTTTGCATTTTTCTCGCCTGAAGCTCCAGAAGAGCATACAGATTGCGATCTATCGATCCTGAAAGTGATGCATGTAAAAGCAGAGGGCGTTGCTGCTTACCATCCTTGTCGACATAGTTAATGTCAAATCTTTCGGCATTCTCTACGTCGATTTGCACGGTGGAAAGAGCGGCCGCTTTCTTTTGCCCGTCGATCACGTTGAACTCGAACTTAAGGACAAAATAAAAGAACCTTTCTTTCCATACCTCGAGCAATACCGGGCGTCCGAAATCCTTAACGATTCCCATAATGAAGTCTCGGTTTTTCTGGAAGAAATCATCAACAATTCTTATTGCCATAACGTGGTTGAGTTCAAGATCACTCATCCACTTCTTGCAAAGAAGATATTGCTGATAGAATTCTTCCTTGGCCTGTTCCACATCCACACAAAGAGAATGCATATCAGGCATCGTAAACACCCTTAGACGTCTCAATCCAGCCAATTCCCCGGCTTGCTCCCTGCGAAATGAGTAGTGAGTCAACTCATAAATCCTTACCGGCAGGTGGCTGTAGCTTATTCCCATATCGTGCATGATGAGATACTGACCGAAGCAAGCAGCGAAGCGAAGAAAAAACTTCTTATCTCCGCTTAAAAGATGATACTGTCTTGCCGGGAAGCGCTTCAGATAGCTTGCCAGTTGAGGATGATTGAGATCGTACATGATCGGAGTTTCAACTTGCATGCCACCATAGTTCTTTACAATATCCGATGCGTGCCTTTCCATGAGGCGCTTGATCAAGTGCCCTTTTGGCATCCAACGGAAATTGCCAGAATCAGCGGCAGGTTCGTAATCGACCAGCTCCATTTGCTGCATCATTTTAACGTGAGCTGGTGCTTCTTTTACCTTCCTGGAACCGGAACTTTCATACGAATAAAACACCTTGAGATCATCATTCCCGGCCCAATTGAACTTATCAGCCTTAGCCATTGACCCATCGGGTGAAACAATAAACCACTCCGATTTGGGTTCTTCTTCTTGGTTTGCGTTCATCGCTTTTCCTCCTTTTTTCGTTTTAAATGTGCCTTTCAAAGAGTTATTCTTTGAAACTCTGTATTTTACACTAGAATCTCGCTTGTTGTCAATCCCTTTGTTTTTTATCATATATTTTATTGAAAAAGTATTAGAACTTATCTTAATTATTTTTTTTATCTAAGACTATACCCTCCATCAACGACAAGCATCTCTCCGGTTATAAAACTAGCATCGTCCGATGCTAAAAATAACACCGCTTTAGCAATCTCTTCTGGTTCAGCAGAACGCTTAAGAGGAGTTTGCTCATTAAAAGAATTTATAACATCCTCTCCGGCTTCCTTGGTCATATCTGTCATTACATTGCCTGGAGCAATGGCATTTATACGAATAGTGGGAGCCAATTCCTTTGCCATAGATTTCGTCATCGTGATTATCCCTCCTTTCGCGGATGAGTAAGCTAACACTGATGCAGCGCCAAGAAATCCGTATATTGAAGAAATGTTTACAATTGATCCGATTTTCTGTTTTAACATTATTGGCGCAACTTCTCTTATCATTAACCATGCGCTGGTTAAATTAATATCCAGAGTTGCACGCCAAATATCCCTGTTTGATTCCCAATCGCCTTCTCTAAAAATAATTCCCGCATTATTCACGAGAATATCAATTTTGCCAAATTTTTTTATGGTTTCTGAAACTAATCGTTTGACATCATTTTCTGCCGAAACGTCTGCTTGAATAAAAAAAGATTCATCTTCCCCGATAGCGTTCACTACTTCTTTCGCTTCTTCAACATGATCTTTACAATTAATAACAACTTTTGCGCCTTCTTTAGCCAAAAGAATTGCCACTGCTTTTCCTATGCCCCGAGAAGATCCTGTAATAATGGCTACTTTATCTTTAAGTTTCATAAATTTGCTTAATTTTAATGGCATTCTTTACTAATTTCTTTCATTTTTTATATTTTTCTCTCGTTATGCTATCTTATAACAAAAATTGGGAATAGTAAAGAATGCAAATGCAAAAACCAGAAATTAATCCAACCAATAAAAAAACTCGCCTCAAAATTTGGAGTAGCAATATAACGCAACATCACCGCTCTCGGCTCATTCTTGAACGGCTCAGGAAGATTAACACCCAAAAAATCCTCCACCTTTTTTCTCAAGGCTTTGTCGTTCCAGCGACGCCAAATCTCCTCTTTCGCCACAGACAAAGGCGTGTAAATCTTATTTACCTCGGCTTGCAGTTGTTCTTCACTGAGTTCTTGCAGTTCTTGCGATTCTTGCATAAAAATTATAGCATAAAAATTAGAATTAGACAGAGGTCAAAAAAGAACGGCTCTCGCCGTCCCCCGAAAAACGCTGACTGAAATTGAAAAAACTAAAAAACAGACCGCCTTTCTCCGAAGAGAAAGCATGATTATTATTTATCTGAAATAGGCTTTTTGGCATTTTTCGCATAGACTTTCTTTATCCAAAATAACTTCCCAATTTAG
>JAYSLY010000020.1:0-9909 GCA_043725085.1 bacterium | reverse complement strand
ACACCAGTATCAAAAATCAAACCCCGTATTTTTTTACAAAAAACTCTCTTAAATTTTAAACTAATTGGTTTAGAAGATTAAGGACTGGACATTTTGCCTGAAGCACAAATAAAGAGCTGCCTTCTTTCCCTCGCAAGGCAGTACGGAAAGTATAGCCAGTGATCACTTCGGCAACATCTTTTATATATATTTTCTTTTGCATACAGCCATAATACTGTATATATGATATTTGTCAATGTCCACTTATAGGACGGCGTGTTAATGAACTTATGCAGTGGCTAAAGCCCCCAAGATACATTTAGCACTTTTGGCTCTAGCGGCTGATAATTGGCACAAAAAACACTCCGCCATTTAGACGGAGTGTTTTGGGAAAAACCTAGTTCTACTTCTTCTCCCCTTTCTTCTCGGCTCCTTCAACCGGTGCGGTCTCTTTGACTACGCCTTCAACCTTAGTCACATCGGCGTCTACTTTTGTTTCAAGTGAAGACATTTCATCATCCGATCTTGGCTCCGAAACCAACGCAATCACAGTTTCCAAGTCAATGCTCAGTTCAATCTTTTTGGAAATATTGAGATCTCCAAGCGTAATGCGATCTTCAAAAGTTTTGAGTCTTGAAATGTCCACAGTAATGCTAGATGGCAAATCAGCCGGCAAACATTTCACTTCAATCGCATCAATATTTTTCACCAAAACGCCTCCCAGTTCTTTCACAGCTGGCGCCTCTCCGACATATTCCAATTCCACTTCCGTTTCAATTTCTTCATCCATTCTCACTTGAAAAAAATCAATATGCACATAGTTGTCTCTGACCGGATCTTTTTGCGTTTCATAGATAAGCACGTTGCGATTATCCTTCTCATCGATCTTAAGATCAATCATAGTGCTCTCTCCGGATTTTTTGATCAAACGCTTGAAATCAAGCATTTTCACCCAGATATTCGTTCCTTCAATCCCCTTGCCATAAACCACAGCCGGGATAAGTCCCTCTTTGCGACCTTTGTTAGTCTTGCGACCAAGCACTTCTCTTTTTGTCCCTTCCAATAATACTTTGTCCATCTCGTTTTCGCCCTACCCACCCCCGAAATGTTTCGGAGCCTCTCAAGCGTGTTAAAAAATTTAATAAACTCCATTTCCCCTCTATTTTGGCACTTTGTCGCGCCGTAGTCACGAGTATTCTCGGGACGGAAGGAGGATTAAGCCATTTTAGCACAAAAATCGATTTCGTCAAACCCCAAGGCGGACTAAGTATTTTCTTTTTTTGTTTTTTCACTTACAATATAAAGGTAGCTAATTATTTATCTAATTTTATGGAAAATGAAAAAATAAACGAAGCCGAAACGCAAAGCGCTCCAGTGAGCGAAGCAACTACTCCGGAGACAAAAAAGAAAACCTCTCCTTGGGTCTGGATTATCGGAGGATGTCTTTTAATTGTCGCCTTTTTTATGCTTGCGATGGGAGCTTTGGGCTGGTGGGGCTATAGAATGGCCAAGAAAGAGTTGCAAAAACAAAACCCTCAGATAGAAGAATTTAAAAAACAAATAGACAAGGCCGCCAAGGAATCCGACGAATGGGACAAAAAATCCAAAGAGCTACGCGACGCAATGCTACAAAACACCGACATGCAAGACGCGCAATAATTCTTTCAAATATTCTCCCAACATCAATAGTTGGCAGCTAGTGCGCCAACTATTGATTTATTTAGCAATACCTGCTAAGATTATTTTGTTTTGTAAAATTGTATTTTATAAACTAAATATTCCGCGATAGCTCAATGGTAGAGCAGTTGACTGTTAATCAATTGGTTCCAGGTTCGAGTCCTGGTCGCGGAGCTAGGTATATTTAAAGGCTTAATAAGCCTTTTTTGCTGTTTAAGATTGACAGATTATCCTTTCTCTCATAAGCTGTAATGTCAGTAAAATCTGATATTATTTCTTGTAACTTAAAAATTCGGAGGTGTCAAAATGAAAATAGCAATCGTATATCCGGAAGTGTATGATATCGCGCGGTTTGGAAAAAAGAGAAAAGAGTTTCCTCCCTTTGGCGTGCTATATTTGGCGACAATTGTGAGTGCTCAAAATGGAATGGAAGTAAAGGTTTTCAGCGTGGAATCTAATCAGGAATTTTTAGACTTTACAAAGTTTGATGTTGTGGCGTTTAGTATACCATCTTCGGTTACTTATGATATTATCAAGCGCGTTCGTTTTAATAGCGCATATGCAAATGATGCTCTCCTAATAGCTGGCGGTGTGCATACGACTATCTTCCCTGAACAAACATTATGTGACTTAAAAATGCATGCTGTGTGTATCGGCAATGGAGAGGACGCTATACTTGAGTTATTATGCGAAAAGGAAACGCGACAATTTTACCGTATTAAGAGTATTTACTATTTACATAATAGCAATATCGTGTTCACCGAAAAGCGTCCCTTAAAGAAAAATCTTGATCATCTGCCCGTTATCCCCGCAAGGCATTTATTGCCAGACCCTGATTTCATAATGACAAACAGGCTTTCCAATACGAATCTGAAAATGACTCATGTTATGATTTGCCAGGGTTGTCCATTTTCATGCAATTTTTGCGCCTCTCAACAGAAGCAAATGCAATATCGTTCAGAATGGCATATTCGCCAAGAGTTGCAACATTTAAAAAATAGCCATGGAATAGAGGGGTTTGCTGTTGTTGGTGACAACTTTCTTGTTAATAAAAGAAAGGTGCGCAAGATATGCGAATCCATCAGCAGTCTTAATCTTAAGTGGTCAACTTTATCGCGTGTGGATACCGTGGATTATGACTCTCTTGAGATTATGCATGATGCCGGTTGTATCGAAATCAAATTTGGTGTCGAGTCGGGAAGTGAGTTAATTTTGAAAGCTATGGGTAAGGGAATATCCGTGAATCAAATTTACAACACAATCAAAATGACGCATTCCGTCGGCATCAAGGTGAAAGCTTTTATCATACACGGATATCCGGGCGAGAATATGGAAACAACACAAGAAACAATAGCTATGCTGGACAATCTATCTGATATGATAGAGCGAGTATCGCTATTTCGCTTCGTGCCTCTTCCAGGGAGTCGTGTTTATGATCAAGCGAAAGAAAATCGCCTGCTTGTCACAGGAAATAATTGGAATAATTGTCATATTCACCATAATCCAAATCATTGGTGGGGAGATAAAGATGATTTTGCGGTTGTAGAAGAATCTTATCGACAACTGGATAAATTTATCTTCGAAAAATGGGGATAAGCCGAGTTTCGGATAAACAATTCAAAAAAGACCGTTCAAACGAACGGTCTTTATTTTATGCCAAGGGAGTTATTTCCAAAACTTCAACCAGCCTAAATCTATCCAGTGTTGCAGTTCTTCTGCATATGGTAAAGAAGTCGAGAATGGGTTAAGGCAGTAAACACCTATTTCTTTGTTAGAATGGGATATTCTATTGAGACCAATCGCAAAAGAAATTTCCGCAAATACTGCGGCACCAATGTAGCCGTCGACACCATTTTTTTTCATATTTAAAATAAGCACGATATCGGACTGCGCCATTTTCTGGTAGTGCTCGGTAAGCTCAATCTTATAATTTGGCAGGAATTCTCCCGTGAACTGTTTGGGATATTGGATAACTTCGTAATTATCCTTTTCTAATTTTTCCTTCCAGACATTTATATCGTCCCAAAAGGCCATACTTGCGCAAATAGTTATCTTTTTTTGTGACATACTTGATTTTTAATGACTTATTGACTTTAGTATACACCAATTTTTTATTTTATAAAGCTTTCGCGTATACTGTAAAACTGCATAATTCCAATTCCTGCATAATCTGAATACTATTCAAAGTTCTGAACATATCCACCAGCGAGAGCAAAAAGAAAAATTCCCTTTGGGGAATTTTTTGTTTTTCGCAATAACTTTATTTCAAAATCCTTTTGTGGTATAATTTAATCATAAAAATTCCTTTTTCGTTAAAAATTAACAAACAGAAAAATGAAAAAAATATTCAGCCTTTTTTTGGCAGCCCTATTTTTCTTCTCCGGTATTATTAATGCTAACGCCAGCAGCGCAACAACTTTTGGAAACAATTTCACTCCTTTTGGCACTCAGGGCGATGGCAGTGGCAACTTCAGTGCTCCTAGGGGAGTCTTTCACGACACAACGCACAACAAGCTATATGTAGCCGACCTAGTCAACAGTCGTGTTGTGATGATGGATTCCGGATCGGGTGGAACGACACTGGGAAGCAACTTCACAACGTTTGGCACTTCCGGATCCGGCAGCGGTAATTTTAACGGTCTGCGTGGAATATCCGTTGATACGGCAAACAATAAAATTTATGTCGCCGACTATAGTAATAACCGCATCGTAATGATAGACTCCGGAACCGGTGGAACGACACTGGGAAGCAACTTCACAACGTTCGGCACTTCCGGCTCGGGCAGCGGTAATTTTACTGGCCCCATCCAAGTATTTGTTGATCCGACAAACAATAAATTATATGTCAGTGACTTTACTAACAATCGTATAGTAAAGATGGACTCTGGATCGGGCGGAACGACATTGGGAAGCAACTTCACAACGTTCGGCACTTCCGGATCCGGCAGCGGTAATTTTAGTAGGCCGGAGGGGATGTTTGTCGATGTTCCAAACAATAGATTATACATAGCTGACTCCAGTAACAGCCGTATTGTAATAATGGACTCCGGAACGGGCGGGACAACTTTTGGAAACCATTTCACAACATTTGGCACTTCTGGCTCGGGCAGCGGTCAATTTAATAATCCACTTGGAGTATTTTTAGATACGACAAACAAGAAGATATATGTAACCAATAATGGCAATGACACTATCGTCATAATGGACTCCGGAACGGGCGGGACAACAATCGGAGACAATTTCACAACTTTCGGCTCTAACGGTACAGGCAGCGACCAATTTTGGGGTATATGGGGTATATTTGTTGATAACATAAACAATAAGGTTTATATATCCGATTATAACAATAGCCGTATTGTTATGATGGATTCATACAGCCCGGCCACTAATGATAACAATAACTCCAATAATAATTCCAGCAGCGACAACGATTCTTCTCAAAAAGCCAAAATTGATTCCTGGTCCGCTTTCAAATATACCGACAACTCCTATTGCAAAGAAAGGCTCAATCTAGCTATTAAGGGCCATAGATTTAATAAGGCTGCGGATGTATATATAGGTAAATATGAAGCTTATCATATCAGCCGAAAATCCAGCCAAAAGTTGGTAGTTCAATTCTGCCTCACCAAACTGACTGACAACCAAGCCGATCATACCAAATATATTTATGTCCAGAATCCCGATACCGACAAAGTCAGCGCGGATGATAAGATAGATTTAGATACTATCTTGGATAAAAATGGTAATAGCAATAGTATTGATAATAATTCTCTGAATAATAATCAACCTTCGGCACAAACTTATTCCGGAGACGCCAAACCTAACACTTGTTCTTACACTGTCCAAAGTGGAGACAATCTCTGGAACATTGCCAAGCAAGTCTATGGCAATGCTACTGCTTATCCTTTAATAATTGATAGCAACAAGGATCAGCATCCAGAAATTGCCAACTTCAAATTGAATATCGGAGAAAATCTGAGTTTCAATAATTGCAGCAATTAGTTAAACCAGTGCCAGTAACTGCTTAGTTTGCTCAATACCTGTAATCGGATCTAACTCTCTTAATCATTCAAAAGTTCGAAAGCTGTCCTGCCAAGCGAGCAAAACGTCAGAAACGCCCAAGCCGGGTGTTTTTTGTTTGAGTCTTGTTGAGGACGGTCCTTGATTGCTTCTCGATTGCTTTTATTCCCGCTCCAAATCTTTTTTTGGTTCAAAGCGATTGATGATGGCGCCGACAAGTGAAAGCACGAGACTGAAAAGTAGCGCCCACCAAAAACTTTTCACATAAAAACCGCTAACGATGTTGCTTGTGAGCATAACCAGCGCCGCATTGATGACAAGTGTGAAAAGTCCGAGGGTTAAAATTTGAATGGGCAAAGTAAGGATGACTAGGATTGGTCTGATTATGCTATTTAGAAATCCCAAAACAACCGCCACAACCAGCGCCACAAAAAAACTCTGCACAAAGATTGCTTTTGTGGGCAAAAGGTAAGCGGTAATGATTATGGCCAAGGCAGAGAGAAACCAATGGATGATAATTTTCATATTTTTTTTATTCTAATTATGCCCTGAGTATAATCCATAATTGTTCCAGATGCAATGACCAGTCTTATCTTGCATTGGACAAGACTGTTGATGTTGTTTCCGAAAGAATCGCAGAAATCATTGAGCGAAATGAGGTTGAATCAGCCAAGGATATGCTTGTTTGGAAATGTGGTTCAAACTGCGCCTTAACAGGCGGACGAGCAGCCGCCAACAAATGGGCCTTTGATGTCGATCTCTATGCCGATAAGGTTCTTAATTAAACTTTGGGTTCTAATTTAGCTTTTTTTAACTCGTCCCCAAGAGCACTTGGGTATGTTTTTTTCGTGTCAGCGTTGAGCTTTTTAAAAAGCCTGAGAAAAAACCATTTTTTTGCGCCAGAAAGGAACTTCATATCGTATCATTAGTATACAGGATGTGACGCGCATTAAGTACCCTAAAAATTGAAAACTAAGTTGGCCAAATAAAGGTCGATTATTTGGATGAACGTTCAATTTTTAACAAATCTAAAGCAATTATATGACAAAGCTAACAAAAATTGTTGCTTCTGTCGCTATTGTCGTAGGTGCCATCTCGCTCTGGGGAATGCCGGTTTATGCTGATAGTACTTTCAGGGGAACCGTGATGAATATTAACCAAGCCAACAGGACATTCACCTTCGTGAGTGATCACATGGGAACGTTCAAAGTAGCATTGGGCAAAAACGACCCCATCACCGATACAGATGGCAGCACTAGACATCTTAGTGACATCACAAACGGTGAAAAAGTCAAGGTGAGCGGTAACTTCAGCAACCATGACAATATGTTTGAAAGTGTTTCCAGAGTCACAATCCAACATGACTAAGGAACACTCAAGAGACAAAGTTTAGCAACTCCCAAAACCCCTGAAATGGGGTTTTGGTTTCAAACAAAAAACTCCCGGACCGGGAGTTTTTTCAAAGTTCGCCTAAAATACTTAGGCGCGCTTAACATTGATTGCGTTCAAACCCTTTGGGGATTCTTCTGAATCAAAGGAAACTTGGTCACCTTCTTGGATTTCGTCAAATGTAACGTCAACCAAAGAATTGCTATGGAAGAATAAGTCCTTGCCCAATTCTGGAGAAGTGATGAAACCGAAACCTTTTTCAGTTTTTTTCTTTATTGTACCAATCATACTTTTTTTCGTTTGTAATTAATAACCTCAAGTATTGCGTGAAACTCGACTACTTTTCACTTCCCAAAGCATAGCACGCAAATTGGGTTCGGTCAATGATTGAGGGCCTTTTTTCAATTCCCAAAAAATTTGCTAGACTTCAAACAGATTCATTCTTAATATTATTCTATGTCACAAAAATTTCAGTTTCCCCTCGTTAACGCCCATTCTCATGCCGCCATGGTGGCTTTTCGCGGCTTGGCTGAGGATATGCCACTGCAAAAGTGGCTCGAGGAATATATTTGGCCGCTGGAAAAAAAGAACGTGACCGCTGAATTTGTCTATGCTAAAACTAAGGAGGCCATCCTTGAAATGCAAAAAAATGGTATTGTTGTTTTTTGCGATATGTATTTTTTTGAAGAGGAAGTCGCGCGTGCTGCTCAAGAGTTGGGAATGCGTGTTATTGCCGGGAAAGGAATTTTGGATTTTCCCACGCCTTCTGCCGAAACTCCCGAGGAGGCATTTGAAATCACGGAAAAACTTTTGATCAAATATGCTCACAACCCCTTCGTGAAAATTGCAGTCGCTCCCCATTCAATCTATGCTGTTTGTGAAAAAAATTTAATCAAAGCGAGAGAGCTTGCGGAAAAATATTTTGCACCACTTCACATTCATTTGGCGGAAACAAA
The DNA here is from genome assembly GCA_043725085.1 of bacterium. Classification (GTDB taxonomy): domain Bacteria; phylum Patescibacteriota; class Minisyncoccia; order Moranbacterales; family UBA2206; genus UBA9630. The sequence continues at coordinate 1,888 of JAYSLY010000020.1, read as the reverse complement.
AACGGAATTTGATGAATGTTTGGAGAAAAATAAGCTAACACCGGTCGCCTATCTGGATAAATTAGGCCTTCTGAATGAGCGCGCTATTTTGGCCCACTGTGTTTGGGTGACTGATGAGGACATCGAAATTATGGCAAAAAGAAAAGTGAACGTTGTCCATTGTCCCTTGAGCAACCTAAAGCTTGGCTCGGGAATTGCACCAATCATCAAAATGCTGGAAAATGGGATCAATGTCTGCCTTGGCACTGATGGTGCGGCGAGTTCTAATCGGCTCGACATTTGGGAAGCGGGAAAATTCGCCGCGCTTTTGCAAAAAGGAACAAGCCTTGATTCGAGCAAAATTTCAACCAAAGACGTGGTGAAAATGATGACCGTGAATGGCCTCAAAGCCTTGGGATTTTCCGGGTTTGCCGGCAAAAAAATCGCCGCGCTAGAACGAGAAATGAAAGATGCTGAAAATTTTAATTTTCTATACGAGCTAAATTCCAGCGAGGTTGATTTTGAATAATACTAGGAGTTACGCGTTTTGTCTCATAACCGCATCAACTAGAAAATAAAATCCTATGTCAAAAAAATCGCTTATTATTTTAGTTTTAACTCTCTCAATTGCAAGCGCCGTTTTCTATTTTACGCACCAAAAGAAAAAAACACTCTCTCCCGATAGCACGCAGAGTATAAATATTATTGATGATACAAAAAAAGAAGCGCCGGCAGCTGCCACGCCCGCCGAAAAAAAATTTTTCATTTCCGGCTGGCTGCCTTATTGGCAAAAAAAAGCAGGCGCAGATTCGCTTTTGGGAAATTTAGCTTTGTTTTCCGAAATCAATCCCTTCGCCTATGGCGTGAACCAGGACGGCACTTTGCGCGATACGCCAGACATCAAAAATGCGCCTTGGCCCAAACTGGAAGAGGAAGCGCAAAAAGAAAAAGTCGCCTTCATTCCAACAATTATCTGGGCTGATGCTCCCGCAATGCACGCAACTTTTTCTGATTCACAAAAGCTGGAAAAACACGTCAGTGCCATCTCGATGATGCTTACGCAAAATAATTTTCCGGGAGTGGATATTGACTATGAGGGCAAAGATGTGGCTGACCGAGAGCTTTTTACTGTCTTTCTTGAGACGCTGCATCAAAAATTAGCACCACTTGGAAAAACGATGAGCTGCACCGTTGAAGCGCGAAGCCAAGACAATCCTCCATCAGACTGGACAGGCACGCGCGCGATGAGTTTTGCCAATGATTATCCGGCCCTCAATCGACTCTGCGACAGCGTCCGAATTATGGCCTATGACCAAGTGTTCCAAGTGGGTGGCGGAAAGAAAATTTTTGATGATTCAAATGAAACTCCCGCCACACCTAACGCTGACATTGATTGGGTGGAAAAGGTGATGCGCTATGCCATGCGATTTATCAGCTCCTCCAAATTAGTCATGGGCGTGCCGACTTATGGCTGGGAATTTAGCATCACAAAAACTGATTCCGGTTACCACTATGAGAAAGTGAAAAGCGTTACCTATCCGCAAGCGATGGAGGAAAAAATGCAAAATAACGCGACACTTGAGCGTTCAGCTGGCGGAGAACCGTTTTTTACCTACACCGCGCCGGATGGAAAACATTTGGTCACCTTTTCTGATGCGCAGAGTGTTGGACAAAAAATTGATCTCGCCAAAAATCTCGGACTCAAAGGTATTAGCCTATTCAAAATTGACGGTCAAACTGACCCAAAACTTTTTTCCGAAATCAAATAGAGACGCAACAATGCTGCGTCACTATAAAGTCCCTAAAATCATAGTATATTCCAATCTTAAGAAGTGACTAAACTCATAACCGGACTTTTTGGTTATTTTGTTAAATCTTTACTAATTTTTTCAAATAATTTATCTTTGGC
>JAYSLY010000019.1:0-29638 GCA_043725085.1 bacterium | reverse complement strand
GCTTTATTTTAAAGGATAGCCCCTTCGCAGAGCTCAGCGTTGTGGTGAAATGGAACAAGCGAAGCGCGTGACATTTCGCCACAACTCGTTTATATCCGAAGTGTTTTCGGATATTGTACGCAATATTGCTATTTTTATGAACATTCTCCAAAAACTCCTACCTCCCAATCCTCTCAATATTCTCCGTGATATTTCGCAATTCTTCTTCGGAATAAAATTCAATCACAATTTTTCCGCCTGTGCATGGTTAAAGTTTCTCGACTATTTTCAAGATTTGTTTTTTTAATTTTGGAAGATCTTTTTGGGTTGTATCCCATATCCTTTTCATGACGATTCCGAAATACTCATGCGCCAACATATCACGCATGCCGGCCATTTGTTTCCATGGAATTTCAGAGTTTTCCTTCCTAATTTTGAGTGGCACATTTTTTGTAGCCTCGCCAATAATTTCAATTCTGCGCATAACAGCATCTTGGATAGTATTGTTTTCAATGAAATTATTATAATTCGAATCCTTAGTATACTTCTCAATGAGTTCAATACTTTCAATAATATCTACAAGAAAAAGTTTAGGATTTCTTTTCATATATTTCTCTTTTATCCATTAAAACTTGTTTTTTAATGATAGACCTAATTGCATCATATTCCACAATATCGACCGTTCTGTTGAGCTTATCTTCTAGCTCAACCCTTAGCCCAGCCACGTCAAGAAATGTTTTATTTTTAGGCAATTTTACCAATAAATCAACATCGCTTCTTTTTGTCTCCTCACCTCTTGCAAAAGAACCAAAAATAGCCGCCTTAAGAACTCCTTGGCGCTTTAAAATGGGTACTATTTGGTTTTTGATGGTTGATGTAGTCATGAGTATATTGTAACAAAAGATTTAAAAAACGGCAATTTTTAGCTAATTTTCAAAATCTACCTCCCAATCCTCTCAATATTCTCCGTGATATTTCGCAATTCTTCTTCGGAATAAAATTCAATCACAATTTTTCCGCCTGTGCCGGATTTTTGCAGTTTGACTTTTGTGTTCAAAGCTTGAGATAAATTATCCTCAAGAGCTTTTTGCTCCGGATCAACACTAACCAGACGCTTGTGTGTGCGCACAGAAACTTCTTTGGTCTTGTTTTCCGTTTGTCTCACTGTCAAACCGCTTTTCAAAATCAAATCAAACAGCGCTTTTTGTTTTTCCGGATTGGAAATTGCCAAAATTGCCTTGGCATGACCCTCGGTAATTTTATTTTCCATCAAGGCTTTTTGAATTTCTACCGGCAAAGTCAATATCCGGAGCTTATTCGCAACAGTACTGCGGCTTTTGCCTAACTTTTGCGCTGCCTCTTCCTGACTCAAGTCAAACTCATCAATCAATTTTTGATAGGACCGCGCCTCTTCCACCGGATTCAAGTCATGTCTTTGAATATTTTCAATAATCGCCAGCTCCAATTTTTGCTGCTCCGTTACATCACGCACAAGCACCGGCACTTTCAAAAGTCCTGCCAATTTCGCAGCCTGAAAACGACGCTCACCGGCAATAATTTCATATTTTTCCCCATTGCGACTGACCACGATTGGCTGAATGATTCCGTGCTCTTTGATCGAATTGGAGAGTTCCTGCAATTTTATCTCGTCAAAATGGAAGCGAGGTTGATGCGGATTGGGCACGATCTTGAGAATTTCAACTTCATTATCTTCCAAAAGTTTTTGGGTGACAGTATTGTTACGGAGCTCAGCTCCGTCACGGCGGAGCTCAGCTCCGTCCTGATCCAACTTCTCCCCGTGAGAACCAAAATAGTTAAAATCCGCTTCCGGTTTGGTTATTTTCTTGTCCGCCTCGTCTGCATTACCAGCTGATTTTCTTTGGGGAATCAAGGATGACAATCCCCGACCCAGTCCATAGTTTTGTGCCATTTTTTTATTTTAGTAATTTTCACAAATTATTATTTATATCCCCTTCTCCATTAGGGAGAAGGTGCCCGAAGGGCGGATGAGGGAGGAGCCTAAAAAACATAAGGTGTTGTTTTTGTTTGGGCTATTCTTAACTTAACATCGATCCCTCCCCTGTCACGAGTACGTGACATCCTCTCCCTAATGGCGAGGAGGAATTCATCTTACACCGAAAACTTCTTAGTATCTTTTTTCTCCAGTCCAATCACTTCTTTGGCAAAATTCTTGTACGATCTCGCGCCGCGCGAAAAAGAATCAAAACCAAGAATTGATTTTCCAAAACCCGGCGCTTCCGCGAGACGCACACTGCGAGGAATCACACTGTCAAAAACGTGCCCGGGAAAATGGTCTTGCACTTCTTTCACCACCTGGCGCGCCAAGCGGTTTCTCTTGTCATACATCGTAAGTAGCGCCCCCATAATTTTGAGATTTGGCTGCAAATTTTCTCTCACTAGCGTGATGGTGTTGAGAAGTTGGCTCAAACCTTCCAGGGCGAAATATTCCGTTTGCACAGGAATAATGATTTCATCGCTGGCGACAAGTCCGTTAATTGTCAAAAGTCCCAAAGATGGCGGAGAATCAATGATGATGTAGTCATAGTTAGTGCGAATTTCGCGAAGAACATTGTAGAGGCGAAATTCACGATTGTCCATGTGAACAAGCTCTATCCCCGCTCCGGCTAAATCTTGCGAGGAGGGGATGAGGTCGTGCCCCAAGGTTTCTGTTCGCATGATAATCTTTGATGGATGCTCGCCCAAAATCATCGAGTGATAGAGACTCTTGTCAATCGTGCGGATGTCAAACCCAAGTCCCGACGAAGCATTGCCCTGCGGATCAAGGTCAACAAGCAAAACAAATTTCCCTGCTGACGCCAAATAGGTCGCAAGGTTAATAGCTGAGGTGGTTTTGCCCACTCCGCCCTTTTGGTTGACTAATGAGATAATCTTTGCCATAATCAATAAGTGAATTATACTACAAGTTTGGCATAGCTCCAAATTGCCAAAATAGTTAAATTTGCCGAAGTGGCGGAATTGGTAGACGCACACGACTCAAAATCGTGCGGGAGTAATCCCATGAGAGTTCGATTCTCTCCTTTGGCACAAATAAAAAAGCGGGATTCCTAATGATTTAGAATTCCCGCTTTTTCTTCCTCAAGAGTGCAATTAAATTTAATCACACTCTGCATACTCCTCCATTGCCATTTTAACGTTTGTTGGTGGAGATGGAAATTCTCTTCCCTTCATTTCCAACTGAAGCTCCCGGATTACTCCCAACTTCAGTCTAACGCTAATTCCCCGCATTATCTTGTCCCACCTCCTGACCGGCTCACATCCATGTTTTAATAATTCCAGATAATAAGTGTTTAAACTTTCATGCAAACCAGATTTATACATAAGGCTGCCCTCCTTTTTTTAGATTACCCTGTTTAGAGCATTACCAACCCACACTTAACACTTCACACTAACTCCTAAAATAATATTTGTCAATGCAAAAAGAGCTCCACCGAAGCAAAGCTCTTTTTGTTGAAATACCCCTTGTCGAGTTTATTTCCCCAGCTCTTCCTCAACAATCTTTTTGACTAAATTGCCATCGGCTTGACCCTTTAGCTTTCCCATCGCAGGTCCCATCACTTTCCCAATATCCGCCATTCCGGTTGCGCCAACTTGAGCGATAACCGCTTTCACGGCTTCACGCACAGCTGTCTCATCGAGCTGGGCTGGCATGTAGACTGCCAGAATCGCAATCTCTTGATTCTCTTTTTCCACGAGATCAGCGCGTCCACCCGCCAAATATTGAGCGGCGGCATCTTTTCTTTGCTTCACTGCTTTGCCAATCACTTCCAACACTTCCTCGTCAGTAAGACCGATTTCCCGTTTTTGCTTTTCGATCTCAACGTTTTTGACCATTGAGTCGAGCATGCGCAGTGTGTCGCGCTTGACCGTGTCCCCCGCTTTCATAGCCGCTTTCAAATCATCAAGTATTTTTTGTTTTAACATAAAATTTAAAAAGTTTACTTGATTAGTTTTTTCTTCACGTTTTTGAAGTTTTGATCGTCAAATTTGCCCATTTTTTTGAGCTTATTTACAACTTTACGGACCTTAACCTTATACATCGCACCAGCGCGCATCTCGGTTTTGCTTTTTTCATCTTGTCTGAAACGCACTTTTCGCGCGCGCATCAAAACTCCACTCTGTTGAATACGGCGGCTGAAGCGTCTAATGAGACTTTCCGGCGACTCACGTTCTTTTCTTTTTACCTCGATCATAAAAAAACCTCCCTTCTATGTTTACAAAAAATTACAAAACAACAAATCGTCTAAATTATATGTCCTCCCAAGGCCGAATATTTTCATAGAGCCGAACTCCGCCGATCAGATGCATATGCAGATGCGGAACCTCTTGTCCACCCCATTCTCCGACCCGAGTTAGTAGTTTATACCCTTTTGGCGAAATGTCAAAGTCGACGGCAATTTTCTTTGCAATAAGCACCATTTTTCCCACCAATTCAGTATCCTTCTCAGTAAGATCATTTAGGCTCTCTATGTGCTTTTTAGGAATGATCAGAACGTGCACAGGAGCTAATGGACGAACATCATTGAACGCCAAAATGTCCTCGTCTTCATAGACAACCACAGCGGGAATTTCTTTTTTAATGATTTTGCAAAATATGCATTCCATAATAATGTTATGTTAGATTTATTTTATTCTGCGACCAGATCATCATGCTCGTGTTCATGATCATGATTATGGTAGACAACGACATTGTCTGTTTTTAATTTTTTCTTAATAATCTCCACCAATTTTTCCATACTGACTGTTTCCTGCACGCCGGTTGTCATATTTTTAATAATCACGGTTCCGTCCAATGTTTCTTTCTGGCCTAAGATTAAGGTCAATTCAACTCCCAAGCGATTGGCAATTTTGAGTTGCGATTTCAAACTGCCTCGCCCGAAACTCTCGGCCGTCAGGATGCCATTTTTTTCCAATTCAGAAAACAAGCGCAAACTTTTTTTCTTGGCCAAGCCTCCGAGTTGCGCCAAAAATATACGCGGCTTCATTGGTTTATAGGACTTGGCTTGTATTCTTTTCATTTCCGCTATCATCCGTTCAAGACCAATCGCAAAACCGATTGCCGGAGTATCCTCTCCGCCCATCATTTTAACCAATTTGTCGTAACGACCGCCACCGCCCAAAGAAGCTCTTTTGCCCTCTTCGGAACCAGACCAAATTTCAAAAACGGTTTTTGTATAATAATCCAAACCGCGAACAAGTCGGGGGTTGATTGTATATGGCAAATCAAGCTCATCCAGATATTCCAAAAGAGTTTTGAAATGTACGCGACAATCTTCACAAAGATGATCAACTGCTTGCGGAGCAGTCGCCGCCACTTGAGAACATTTATCCTCCTTGCAATCTAAGACACGCAAAGGATTAATTTCCAATCTTCTTTTGCAATCCTGGCAAAGCTTGGATTTCCTTGATTCCAAATAATTCACCAATAGGTTGTTATAATCTTTTTTGCAAGCACCGCAACCGATAGAATTAACTTGAATCTGAATAGCTTTGAGGCCCAAGCAATGTGCCAAGCGATGCGCCATTTGAATCATTTGCGCATCTAAAATCGGGTCGTCCTCTCCAAAAGCGTCAAAATTAGCTTGATAATGCTCCCGATAGCGTCCTTCCTGGGGTCGATCATAGCGATAAACCGGACCGATGGAAAAAAGCTTCACCGGTTTTGAAAGTGTGTGCATTCCATGTTGGATAAAACTGCGGCAAATTCCGGCTGTCATTTCCGGGCGAAGCGCAACCTTGTCCCCACCGCGAGTAGTAAATGCGTACATTTCTTTTTCCACAATATCCGTTCCACCGCCAATGTTCCTCGTGAACAAATTGGCAAATTCCAAAAGTGGCACATCGATCCGAGAAAATCCATAGTCACGCGCCAATCTTTCTGATACTCTTCTGACCTGCTCCCAATAGGCCTGATCTTCCGGCAAAGTATCTTTCATCCCGCGCAAAGTCTGCAAAACCAATGGCTCATCCTTGGGCTTTTCTGTTTTTGGTTTTTTGGAAACTTTTTTCGAAGCTCCTTTTTCCTTAGCTGTATTATTTTTTACTTTAGGCATATGAGATTTGAAAATAAAAAAAATTAAACTAAAACAAAATAAAGACCCTAAAACACTGATACTTCATTTAGCGGCCAGGCACGCAAAAGCACTTCACCAATAATATCATCATCAGGAACCGCCCCCCAAACACGAGAATCGGAACTGAATGGCCGATTATCTCCCATCACAAAGTATTCATTATTCCCAAGAGTCATCACCAAATCTCCTGCTGTTTTCACCCCATTTGGAATGTAAGCACTTTCATCAGGGGAAAAACCATCCGGATTTTCTTTATTGAAAATTTTATAGCTACCATTTTTTATTTCAATTTTTTCCCCCGGAAGTCCAATGATTCTTTTGATAAAAAATTTACTTGGATCCTTTGGGTAACGGAAAACTACCACTTTTTGTCGGGGAATTTCGCGAAAAGCACCGACAGAGAAAAATTTAATATCATTAAAACCTATCGTTGTCTTCTTGAAACCAAGCTCATTCACAATCAGATACTGCCCATTTTCAAAATTGGGCTCCATCGAAGCTCCTTGAACAAAAAATGGCTGAAACAAAAAAACCCGGATCGGCACAATAATTACAAAAGCAAGCAGGATAATCTTGATTATTTCAAGCACAAAACCGCCAACGCCAACATAGTCTTCAGAAGATTTTTGCTTCTCACGAAGAACCTCATTTATGACTTCTTGCTCCCTGTCTTTCATAAAAATATAGTTATTTCCTTGCGAACCATACTGCATGCCCGCATCATTATCTCCGCTCGTAGCACTGGCATGAATCATCCAAGCTAAAAAATAAAACTTCCAATGTTTTTAATCATAGCAGAAAATTATTGATTTAGCAAGGTCAATTTTTCCCTTTATAAAGCCTTAATTTGACGACAAGAGATTATCAAGCTATGATTAAGCAAGTCATTTCTATTTCATTAATGCAAATAAAAAAAATACTGATAAAACTTATTCTTTGGTTAATCATCTTTGTTCTTCTTGGCGCGATCGCCTATGGAGCTTTTTTTCTATATAAATTAAACACGCTTAATAACAAAATCAATATTCACCAAAATTCAGAAAATCTGGCCGACACAATCGCTTCCATTGCCCAAATCGCCCAAAAAAATCCCCTGGAATTGAAAAGTACTGATGGCGAAAGAATCAACATTTTATTCCTGGGAGTGGCGGGAAAGGGCAAGCCCGGGCAAAATTTGACTGATACAATTATGATTGCCAATATCAACCTCAAGACGAATCAAGTCGCCTTGCTTTCTCTTCCGCGCGATCTCTATGTGACAGTTCCCAACTCAAACTGGCAGACAAAAATAAACGCTGTTTACCAATCTGGATTAAATAACTCCAAAAGTGAAAGTGAAGCAATTAAACCACTACTAGAAACAATCAAGGATGTTACTTCTCTCGATATTCATTACTACGCTATTCTTAATTTTGATGGATTCACGCAAGTTATTGATGCACTGGGGGGAGTAAATATTACTAACCCCAGAGACCTCTATGATGCCCGCTACCCCGGACCAAACTACAGCTATGAAACATTTGAACTTAAAAAAGGCTTCCAGCACCTAAGCGGCGAACTGGCTCTAAAATATGCCAGGGAACGCCATGACGACCCGGAAGGAGACTTTGGCAGAGCCAAAAGACAACAGCAAATACTTCAAGCAACAAAAAATAACCTATTTTCTTCCAGCACCCTGCTAAATATTTCTTCCATTAATAAGCTCTTTGATGCCTTGGGTGATAACATCAAAACCAATATCACTTCAAAAGAATTGGAAAGTTTTTTTGAACTCTCGAAAAAATTGGACACTGCCAATATCACCAATGCGGCGGTAGACGCATGGAATGTGGACAGTTTACTTAAAGTTTCCCATGTCTTCTATGGCGACACTCCGGCGTTTATTCTCATCCCGCGTGTCGGCAATTTCAGCGAGATTCATGATTTAGCTCAAAATATTTTTGATCTGAATAAGCTCAAAAGGCGCCGAGAAGAAATCGCCAATGAAAACGCTTCGGTTGCACTTATCAACAAAAGCGGCGATAATACTATTGTCACCAAAATCCAAAAGCTGCTCAGCGAAAATTTGGTCTACAAAAACGTAATGGTCATCACGGACTCGAGCAAAGACCTGGAAGACGCTTCAAATGTTTATGATTCCAACTCCGGCACAAAACCTTTCACACTTGATGAAATTGCCACTCGCCTCCCTGCCAAAGTTCTCTATACTCTGCCTGACAAATACAAGAAGATAACCGAAAAGCAGTCACCGGATATCGTTCTTGTGATTGGCAAAGATTTGATTGCGAAATATAATATGCCCGAAGATTCAATTGAAGATTTCAAGAAAGCCCAAGATGATCAAGATTACCTAAAACTGCAAGATAAATCTAATTAAGTCACTGTAATAAAATTATGAAACTAATCGTCGGACTAGGCAATCCTGGTCAAAAATACGAAAACACCCGACACAATCTCGGCTTTGTTTTTCTTGATAAATTGCGAGGGAGTTGGTCTTTGCCTGAATTTAAATTAGAGAAAAAATTCGACGCTGAAATTTCGCAGGGCGAATTGAATGACAAAAAAGTTATCCTTGCCAAACCGCAAAGCTTTATGAACTTATCCGGTGAAGCAGTGAAGAAAATTATGACTTTTTATAAAATCAATACCGAAGATCTGCTAGTTATCCATGACGACAAGGATATCTCATGCGGAAAATATAAGCTCGCAACCGATTCATCCTCCGCCGGACATAACGGTGTGCAAAATATCATTGACGATTTGGGCACAAAAAAATTCGCCCGTCTGCGAATTGGAATCAAAAAAGAATTGAACGAAATTGATAACGCAAATCAAATGGAAGTCAGTGATTTCGTTTTGGGAAAACTATCATCGGAAGAAGTGGAAAAAATAGCGGCAATCGAAAAAGATGCCCTGGCGGAAGTGAAAAAAAGCATCAGCTAAGCTTGTCTTTTAAGGTTTCGCACGTAAGAATGGCATCTCTTCGGGAATTATCCCGGAAAAATACGGTTTGACTTACTTGCGAAAACTAAGGAGGGTGTTTCCGCTTTCAAACTTACGCACGAAACCCTAAAAAACAATCTGATTTTCAAAAAATAATACTAACTGGATAGTATAGCACTAAAATCAAATTTTGTCAAACAAAAAAAGCCAGAATAGCTTATTTGTGGAGTTTTTTATTTTTGTTTATTTCCCCTTTCTTCTTGTTTGTCGCAAAGCGCTACCCGCAACAGATTTTTCTTTTTTCCTAGGCAAATCTTTTCTCAAAAGCTTACTGGCAAGCTTTGCGACTCTTTTGCTCGTTACTGCCATTATATTTCGCCTCCTTTCTCAATCATTTCTTCAACTTTTCTTTTGGCTTCTTCTAGAAGCTCCTTGGATTTTTTTCGAGCTATATGTGATTTTTGGACAAGTTCAGAAATTTTTAGTTGAATTTCTTTTGGTAGAATAGGGATTAGGATATTTTTTATGTCCTTATGGCTAATATTAGTTTGGACTCCTCCGGTTCCAATTCTTTCCAATTGATATCTGCCAATAATGGAATTTAGCAATAGAACCAGATAATGCTTATCTATATTTTTAGCCGTGAATTTTAAAATTCTTTGATTCACGGCACATTTTGGAATATTTTCCGGAATTTCCGCTGTCACACCAATCGTTCCAGACATAGACAACACAATATCACCAGATTTTGCAGTATCTCTTGGAGAAATGGAAAAATCCTTTTCTGACAAATACGCAGTGTCCTCCAAGTCGATAGCTCCTGATTTTATATTATTTATTCTTATCAAGGGAATCCCTTCTTCTAGATATTTTTCACTTTTATATGGATAACCAGTGGAATATTTTGTAATGAAATCTTCTAATTTTTTTGATTTTTTCCTTATTTTTTCAATTAACTTTTCATATTTAATTTGAAAATATTCCGCATCAATTCTTCGCGCGTCCAAAACATCAGAAAAATTGACAACAGTTGACAAATTTTCTTTAAGGTTAAAATCTTTTAATCCTAATTCTTCTAAAAGTAAATCTCCTACTTGCCGATATAATGATTTTGAGCTTTTATATTTTTCTCTAGCTTCTTCATATACATTTTCCAATTCTTTCAAGTTTTGAGAATCTAATATGGGAACTAAAATGTTTTCAATATTTCCAGTATTTAAATGAAGCTGACCTGTAGCGCCCGTAATTTCACGATTAATTTGAAACTGCCCAAATTTGCCTGCTAAAAATGCCCAGAGAAAATAAGAATTTATTTTGCATTCTCGTAGCACCGACACCTCGGAAACTGTTCCGATTTTTTTACTATCCCCATTGAATATATTAACCTTACCTATTGAACCAAAACCTATTGATGAAATTAAGATGTCCTTGTTTTTGAGAAAAAAAGCGTTTTCTTTTTTTGTTTTCAGTAAATTTTCTTCGTCACTTATAAATCCATATGACAAATCCCCAGATCTTACTATTGGAATTTTGTAATCACCATATTCTTTTGGAGTATTGCCTCGTAAAATATTACAAATCCTTCCAGCATTTTCAAACTTAAATTTTTTAATCTTATTAAGCATTTCCAAATACTCCGGCTGATAATATTCAGCATCAATTCTTGTCGCACCTTCTAGTTGAGATTTTTGGATTATGGAAAAATTGATCATATTATTTCTTGAAATATTTGGCTTAAATTAGCCTGTTCAACGGATATTCATGAAAATACTTGACAAATAGCTTCTATGCCTGCTAGTATGTTTACATAAAGGGCTGGGGAGCGAGCGTGATGCCGCGAGCCAGTTTTTTTGTTTTTATTCAGGTAAAATCAAAAACGGATCAATTTTTTTGAAATATTTCATCTTTTTATTGCCTGCTTTAGCTGGCACCTTGAATATCTTTTTGTTAAGCAAGGACAGCATCATTTCTTCATATATCCCCTTTTTAAATAGTATCTTCTTTTTCATGAAAAACTTGCATCTGGCAGCATAAGCAAATAAATCAGCTATTTGTTCTTCGATATCGTGATTATTTTTTGTTACAAACGAGATTGATGCGATAGTTTCGCGAATTTTTTTATAATCTATTTTTAGTTCAGGAACGCCGCCACTTAGATAATAACCAAGGGCTTTATGAAAATAAAAATCCTTTTCCGCTCCCGCAGATTCAACCACAATTTTTCCTTTTGACTCATTGGACAACATTGCCAACAAAAAATTCCTAACTATATGATCGGATGTTTCCTTGAATATTTTATTTTGATTCCACGCCGCCTTTGCAGCCTTTTCTTTGTCAATAATAACAAAAAACATTTTAAACTTTGAGCATTCTAGAAATTTCTCCAAATCAGCAATGAAATTTTCAAATACTTTTCTGTCCTTAAGCGCCTTAAAGTCATTTTCTCTTCTTCCAATCTCTTTTGAATGAAAAACAATCTCTGTTTTTCCCCAATATTTGAACTTTATATGATCAGCCCAATTTTTTATTTTAGATCTTTCACTATCATCAATTGAACATCCGGAAAGAATATAAACCTCTGATTGCTTCGCCCTAGGATTGGCCACGCCAAGTTCATCGATAAACAATTTGAATTGGTATTGTTTTTTATTTAAATTTTCTAACATAAAATTATTTTTTTATAAACTTCAAAAACTCCTCCGCGATTTCATCCAAATCATGATCAATCATTTTCTTTCCATTCTCGTCAAACATCACATTTCCTTCACCGTCTTTTTTGTAAATATAATCCCCGGAATTATCCTTTCCGCCCCTCTTGGAAACCGCCATAAAAATTGGATAATCTTTTGGAATTTTTTCATCTTCTTTCCATTTCTGCAAAAACAAAACTGAAGTTTTTGTGCCCGTGTGCGGTTTAAAAGTATTGCCATAGAGTCCCACAACCGCCAAAAGTCTCGCCTTATTCATAATAAATTTGCGGACGTATTCCATCTGCGTGTTGTTCAACACGCCTTGAGGCAAAACAATTGCCATTCTTCCGCCCGGTTTCAAAAAATTCAAATCCCTTTCAATAAAAAGTACATCGCGAGAAACTTTGTTTTGATGTTTTGACGTTCTTTGAAAATCTTTGTCCCACTTGAAACCGAGATCATATTTGTTAAGCATTACGCCCTTAACTTCGCCGGCAAAGGGCGGATTAGTGAGGACAATATCAAAATTAAATTCGGAAAATTTTTCCTGATTGCGTCGATTTTCCTCACCATCTTCAAGTGACCGCAGAAATGGTCTGAATTTAACTTTTGCATCTTCATTCCAAACTTCCGAATCTAAAGAGTCGGCATAGGTTACATTAGTTTTGCCATCTCCAGCAATCAGCATCATCGCTTTCCCAATTTTCACCGAACGCGGATCGAAATCAATGCCAAATAAATGCTTTTCGGCATAGCTTTTTTGCCTAGATTTATAGTCATCTTCAAATTTTTCCTTGTTTATTTCTTTTTCCCAGACATACTGCATGGCATGCAGAAGAAATCCACAGCTACCGGCAGCCGTATCAATAATAAAATCTTTGGAAGTAGGCGCTAACATCTTAACCGCCATATCAATTACATGGCGTGGCGTAAAATATTGTCCTTTTTCGCCCTTAGCATCCAGATTGATAAGATATTCAAACGCATCATCGATAACCTGAAGATTGGAACCAAAAAGACGATACTTTTGCAAAAGTGAGACGGCTGGCACAATCACATTTTCCGGAATTTCTATCTCATCTTTCGGCTTAAAAACATCACGCCATTGCCCTTTTGCATCTTCAAATAAGCGAATAATATTATTTAGATTTTCCTTGTTTGTCGCTCCCGCAATAACCCTGAATCTCCTGTTGTCATTTCGTGGAGTTTCAATATCATCAAAGAGTTTTGCATAAATGAGCTTAAAAATTTCATCGAAAGAATCTACTCCACTATGAGTTAAAACAACCTCTTGCAATTCAAAAACAAGCTGCTTTAAATTTGGGATTTCATCCAAGTCGGCATAAGTAATTTTTTTCGATCGCACATCATCTACTGTTTCATTAAATTTTGGAATTTCCAGAAGATCTTCAAAAAGATTTGGATCAGTTCGCAAAATATTATTTTGAACTTTTCCGTCGGTCAAGATAAGGATAGGCGCACCATTTGCATTGGCATAGCTTTTGAGCTGACCAAGACCGTCCTTCACGTCGGGCTTTTTCACTTCAACCATAAGGTAGGGGGTTTTTCCATCTTCGCGATAGATGACAATGTCCGCCCGCTTTGATCCAATTTCCCGACCAAATTGCACATCCACCTCCACATTCATACGATCCAGCGGATACTTATAGAAATTAACTAGTTTATAGATCATGAGTTGGCGCACAATTTCTTCGGGTTTAGCCTGAATGCTCTTTTTTCTTTTCAGACAATCTAAATAATACTTCCCGTCTTTTTCCGAAAAATTCAATACTTGGCTAATATCAATTTCATCAAAAACGGAAAGGCCATATTGCATATCCGGATTGCGAAAAATTTTTCCCAAAATTTCACTTGCATTTTTTTTATCCGCCATATTGTTGATTTATTTTAGAAAGATTTAGAATGAATTTGCCTTTAAATTTTACTTCGCCGGGAATAATGATCATTTTTTCATAAGCCGGATTTTCCGGTTGCAAATATCTTTTTCCACCATCGGCAATAAATCTTTTCACCGTCATTCCAGCATCTGTTTGAGCAAGCACAATATCCCCACTTTTGTATTCTTTTGATTCTCTAATCAACAATTTATCTCCATCGCCAATTCCAGCATTAATCATTGAATCACCAATAACTTGAATAATAAAAACCTGCTCTTTTGCTTCATTTATTTTTTCATTTTCAAGCACCTTTGTCGCTATTGGTAAGAAAGTAAAAGTATCCACAAAAGATTCCAAATATGGTCCGGCTGCAGAATAGCCCGCCAATCTTAGCAACGGTTCTCTTTCTATTTCTTTGTAGCCTAAGGGTAAAATCTTGATTCCCCTTGCCTGACCTTCTTCTCGCTTAATACATTCTTTTTTTTCCAAAATTTCCAAAAAATTCAACACCGATTGATTTGAAGAAACACCCAATTCATCCTTTAGATCGGCAAGTGTCGGCGGAAAACCAGAAGATTGGATACTGTCATAAACTATCTCCAAAACTTTTTTTTGTTTTTGTGTGAGATAACTTTTCATAGTCATATTATAATATGACCATATGTTCTTGTCAAGTTGCTTTATTTGAGCCTTTTTGCAAATATTAAAAGTTATTTGCTATATCAAAAAACCGCCAAAATCATATCTGGCGGTTTTTTTATTTTCTCCTAGCAACATTCTATTTCAAAATTTTGTCCATCATTTCATCTGTCTGCTTTTTCAGTTCTTCGGCTGTTCCGTTGTTGTTCATCTTGAAATCCGCCTTGCGACCAATTTCATGGATAGAAATTTCCGTCAATTTCCCTTCTTCTTCTAAAAACTCTTCAAATGTAGCATTCTCCTCACCTTCTTTTTCCTTGCGTATTTTGGTCCGCTCAAAGCGTAAGCGCAAATCAGCTGTCACATAAGCCAGGCAGAAATTTTCTCCATACTTATTTTGAAACGGCTCAACATCACCATGCATCCGAATTCCATCAGCGATAATCACATCCGCATCACTCTTTTCCATATCCTGAATCAGAGAATCAATAATAACTGAAGGGCCATAACCTTCTTTGAGCACCAGGGCTAGCTTAACCAAATTGTCCCGCGTGACCGGCAGATGCAGATCTTCCAATGTGCGACGCAAAATTTTGGAAGTGCCAAAATGCACCGCACCGTATTTTTCAATCAAATATTCAGAGACAGTCCCCTTGCCGGAACCCTTTTCTCCAATAAGACCAATAATTACCTTTTTTTTCATAAGATTTTTTGTTTACAATTATGCTGGAGGCTCAACCTCCATAATGGAGGTTGAGCCTCCATTATATCCCCGAGTGAACTAAAAACAAAAACTTTCAGCCATAAAACTGAAAGATTTCTGTTAAAAAATAGCTAGACTGTGATTTTGAAACCCACGCCCATTGTCGAACAAAGAGAAACATTTTTCACCAACTTTCCTTTGAGACTGGCTGGTTTGACTTTTTCCACGCTGTCCAAGAAAGCTTTAATATTTTCTAAGAGTTTTTCATCAGTAAAAGAAAGTTTTCCGACTACTTGGTGGATATTCCCGGAGTTATCAGTCTTGTAGGCGGCGCGGCCTTTTTTCAAAGCGTCCACCGTTTCTTTAATTTTCGTTGTGACTGTTTCTGTTTTTGGATTTGGCATAAGGCCTTTGGGTCCCAGAATTTTTGCCACAACTGCCAACTTTGGCATCATCTCAGGTGTGGCAACCAAGACATCAAAACCGCCATCTTCAGAAAATATTTTTCCACTTTTGATTCTCTCAATCAATTCTTCTCCGCCCACAATTTCAGCACCGGATTTCTTGGCATCTTCAAGACTGGTGGAAGTGATGACAGCAACCTTTTTGTTTTTTCCGGTTCCGTGTGGCAAAGAAACAGCGCTGCGGATTTGTTGATCAGTTTTCTTCGGATCGATTCCGGTTTTAATATGCACCTCGATTGACTCGTCAAATTTAGCGGTTCTGTTTTCTCGAACGAGTTTCAAAGCTTCTTCCAAGGAATAGCTTTTTTCTCTGTCTAGCTTTTCAGCTACTGCGCGATACTTTTTTCCGTGTGCCATATTGATATTGTGGTTCAAGCAAGCTTTGTTTAATAGCAAAACTCTCCCACTTATTAAAAAAATTAATTAAATTCTTAGCCTAGAATTTTCAATTTGAAATTTAAAATTGCAAATTTCTATTTATCCTTCAATTTTCACGCCCATTGAACGTGCGGTACCGGCAATGATTTTCTCCGCCGCTTCCACATCATTGGCGTTAAGATCGCTCATTTTCTTTTCTGCAATCTCCCGTAATTTTGTGGCAGTAATCTTTCCCACCTTGTCCTTCAAGGGATTGCCCGCACCTTTTTCCACACCAGCCGCTTTTCGAAGAAGATCGGAAGCGGGAGGAGTTTTCAAAATGAAGTCAAAACTTCTGTCTTCATAAATCGTAATCTCAGCCGGAATGATATCGCCCATCTTGTCTTTGGTCGCATCATTAAACTTCGCACAAAAATCACCAATATTGATTCCGTGCTGTCCCAAAGCCGGTCCGACTGGAGGCGCCGGGTTAGCTTTTCCTGCTTGAAGTTGCAACTTAACGACTGTCTTTATTTTCTTCGCCATAATGATTGTTTACTAATTACTAATAAAATACGAATATACGAATTAATTTAACCAAATCCTGCATTATGCAATAATCTTTCCACTCCCGAATTAGTATATTAGTAACTAATTCGTAATTAGTAAAGATTACAGCTTATGTATCTGCAAAAAGTCCAACTCTACCGGTGTTTCGCGTCCAAAAATGGAAACTAGCACTTTCACTCGTCCCCTTTCTTCATCCACTTCATTAACCTTGCCATCAAATTCCTTGAACGGTCCATCAATAATCTTAACTACATCACCCACTTTAACATCAATCTTATACTTCGGCTCATCCACGCCCATGCGTTTTTTGAGCATTTCAATCTCTTTTGGATCAACCGGCGTCGGTGTTGTGCCAAGACCGATAAAACCGGTCACATTAGGTGTATTTCGCACCACATACCAAGAAGCATCCGTCACAATCATATCAACAAGGACATAGCCGGGATAAATTCGTTCTTCAATCACTGTGCGCTTTCCAGCCTTAATCTTAATTTTCTTTTCAATCGGCACCATCACGTCGAAGATAAATTCCTGCATGTCCATCGACTCGATTCTTTGTTTCAAATTACGCGCCACGTTGTCCTCGTAGCCGGAATAGGTATGCAGCACATACCATGATCTTCCGTGATGTTGTGATTGTTTTGCCATTGTTTTAGGAAACTAAAAATAATTAAAAATTGTCTATTTTAGGATGAATGTCTTGAGTAAATATTCAAAAATGAAATCGAGACCTCCCAGAAAAAAGGATAGGACAATACTGATTCCAATTACTGTTAGCGTATAGTTGATAGTTTGTTTTTTAGTGGGCCAATTAACTTTTTGCAGTTCCGCCTTGGCTTC
Organism: bacterium; assembly: GCA_043725085.1. Taxonomy (GTDB): domain Bacteria; phylum Patescibacteriota; class Minisyncoccia; order Moranbacterales; family UBA2206; genus UBA9630. Next base: position 12,442 of record JAYSLY010000019.1, on the reverse strand, counting down.
TTTCAAAAATTGAGCAATTTTGTTCATAACATTTTTTAAGCTTTTTTAAAAGCCCTTTGGGGCTTTTTTGTAGTGTTTTTATCGTATATTATTTTTGATATTTTGTCAAATGGTTGTTTGGTGATTATGCTCACTGATATATTCTTATAAAAACAAATGCTCCCGGACACCTTAATTGAAAGGTGGGGAGCATTTTTCTGATAGAGCGCATAAGAATTTATGCGTCTATTCTCCTGAGTTATAATAAGTGCAGTTTGGATTGTCGCAACTGCGACGTTTTTTCCAGCCGCCTCAGACATACTTTTCATATTTGACAACACCTCCTGTTCCACACTCGGGACACTTTTCCTTAGTGTGAACTACTCCTTGGATATACCTACTCTCAAAATATTTTTCATCCATGAGCACCTCCTCTTTTTTATAAACGTTTTTTTTGACAACATCGTACTGGTGGCAAGTATCTCACTTTGCCATTATCTCTGTTGAAAAGACACCATACAACGTCTACCTCTTTCCCGTTTATGGTGGCGGGACCAACACCGGCTACAATGCCGATATCACCGGCTCTGGTGACTATTTGCCTGGGCACATAACCACGCACCTGACAGGCCTCTCTCGAGGGGTCAACCATGACCCCTGAGCAATGGGTTTCAAAAAAATCTCTTGGCATATCCCTCCTTCTCTTGTCACTGCAAACATCCTGTTTCGCAAATTAAACCATGTTTACTTCCAACTCCCTCATCTGGAGCAAGAAAGCTACCGCAAATAGAACATCTTTTGGAAACTGCTTCTTCGGCTTTTTCCTCGGGTGGCGAAAGAATTGCCTGCAACACCTCATCGGAAATGTATTCGCCGATGCCCTTGAATGATGTGCCTTCCTTGATTTCCCGCAAGGCATCAACGACTTCGCCGCAATGCTTTTCAGGAATAAAAAAGCCTGTCAGCATCTCGATTTGAGCCGACAGTTTTCCTGCCAAAAAATTGGCTTTGAGAACCCAAACTTCCGTATTGTTGTCAACACTGGGATCCATATGTCTCTCGATTGAGTCAACTGCTTTTCTAATACTTTCGACAATATACTCATGAGCTGGTGGTTTTTTTGCCATCGCTATTCCCCCTTTTTTTTAAAATTGTTTGCCAATAGCCTCATTGCTACTGGATAAGTAATTTAAGCAAGAATCGACCCTTCTGTCAACCATTTGACAAATTCCCAAATCAGTGCTACAATTGACTTTTATGTTAATACTTTCGTTTGTGACCGCTTGCAGAGGTATCTAAACATAAAACATTTAATTTTTTATGTTTAGAGCCTTTCTTTTTTTCGAAAGACTCTTCCACAAATAAATATGTTTCAAAGACACCCAAGTCGCAGGACTTCTAGTTCTTCGCGTAGAAATTTTTCCCGTCCCACCGGACGAAGTGCCGGCCCAAATCGTGGCAATCAAAGAGGCTTTCGCGGAAGCTTCATCAGCATTGATAAGTTTATCAACAAAGCCGCACCGGTTGTGAAAACCGCTGAGGATGCGTACGTTCCGCAGGCATCTTTTTCTGATCTCAAAATCAATGATCGCCTGAAAACAATCATCGCTCAGCGCGGGTACAAGCTGCCTACTCCAATTCAAGACAAAACCATCCCACACATTCTTGAGGGCAAGGATCTTATCGGTCTGGCCAACACCGGTACCGGCAAAACTGCCGCCTTTCTCATTCCGATGATCAATAAAATGATCGGTAATCAGAATGAAAAACTTTTAGTTGTTGTGCCGACACGCGAGTTGGCCACACAAATTCAAGAAGAATATATTGCGCTTACAAGAGGATTAAATCTTTTTTCCACTGTGATCATTGGTGGAGCCAACATGCACCGTCAAGTGTCGCAGCTGCGATCACGACCTAACTTGGTTGTCGGCACACCCGGACGCTTGAAAGATTTGGTGCAACAAAAAAAATTAGACTTGTCGCGCTTTTCCAATGTAGTGCTTGATGAGGCTGACCAAATGCTCGACATGGGATTTATCGGTGATATTAAATTTTTGTTGTCATTCTTAACTGCGAAAAAACAAACTTTGTTTTTCTCTGCCACGTTGCCGCCTGCCATTGAACACCTAATCAAGGATTTTCTTGTCAACCCAGTAAGGATCTCTATCAGAAACCAAGCCACTCCCGCTCAGATTGACCAAGATGTTGTGCGCGTGAAGCAAGGTGAGGATAAGATTGAAATTTTACATAGCCTACTCAAAGAAGCCGCTTTTCAAAAAGTGCTCATTTTTGCCAGAACTAAGAGCAGCACCGAGAAACTATCGAAAATTCTCTTCAGTCGTGGCTTCAAAGCTGAATCAATTCATGGCAACAAATCCCACGGAAAGCGCCAACAAGCGCTCAAGATGTTCAAAGAAGACCGTGTGGAAATTCTGGTCGCTACCGACATTGCCGCTCGTGGACTCGACATTCCCAATGTCAGTCACGTTATCAACTTTGATGTACCGGCTACGTATGAGGATTACATCCACCGCATCGGTCGTACCGGTCGCGCGGACAAAACTGGAATCGCTTTGACTTTTGTTTCATAGGCTCTGTTTTACAAACAAAAAAACACTCTCGATTTTTCAAGAGTGTTTTTTGTTTGACCGAAACATTCCTATCCCCTAAGATAAAACCATACACTGCTAAATCTATGGAAAAATACGACGTCATTATTGTTGGCGCTGGCCCGGCGGGAAGCACAGCTGCCTATTATACTTCGGGACTAAAAGTGCTTATTATCGATAAGGCTGATTTTCCCCGTCATAAAGCTTGCGGAGGAGGCCTTATGAGCAGTCGCGATTGGCATTTAGAGCTGGAAAATTATGCCAAAATTAAAGACAAGCTGACTGCCTATTCCTGTGAAGCAATTAAGATTTATTGGAATTGCGAATATATCGCCAACCGACGCTTCAAACACCTTTTCGATCAAATCAGCCGTTATGAATTCGACGATCTGCTCCTCAAGGAGGCACTCAAAAAGGATAATGTGACTTTTTTGAAATTTGATTTGCAAAAAATCAAAAAAACTACTTTTGAAGGAAAAAGCGGCTACATAATTTCCGATGGAGAGAGAAATATTTTTGCCACCTATCTTGTCGGAGCAGACGGAGTTTATAGCAAAGTCTCAAAATTATTGGGCAATCCTGTGCGAAAAAATTTCGAGACTGGTTATTGCTTGGAATGTGATATTGTCTGTGAAAAAAAAGATTTTAATGTGCACGTCGTTGCGGGATACCTCAAAGAAATCGGTTATGGCTGGATTTTCCCAACCGCTCAAGGATACCAGGTTGGCGTCGGAATTGTGCGAAAATCCAGACACGATTTACAATATTACTTGGATAATTTCATCAAGTGGACGATTGGGGAAAAAATCCTGCCGGAGCAACATGAAATCAAAAAAAATTTTGGCGGAGCGTTGCCGCTCAAAGTTGTCAGGACTTATTGCACTAATGATATTTTACTCTGTGGCGATGCAATGGGACTGGTGAAAATCCTCACCGGCGAAGGAATCTATTATGCCATGCTGAGCGGAAAAAACGCCGGACTAGCACTTTCAAAGCATCGCAAAAACCTAAAAAAGAATTACAAGAAAAAAATGCGTCCTCTCATTTGGGACACATTCCTCACGCACTATATCCCGCCAAAAATTTTCACCCTTACTTTTTGGACAATTTTTTTTCGCATTGCCAAAGTTTTTGATCGCTTAGTTTTTTTGCGTGGCCTCAATATCTTTATTGATTTTTTTATGCGCATTGCCATGCACAGAAAAAAGTTTCAAGGCCAAAGCTATTACCGAGACGAAAAGATTACAATTGAAAAATATTAATCTTGCTGTTTCTTTTTATCCCTTGAAATAATTCGGTGCTTCTTTAGTAATGGTCACGGTGTGCGGATGGCTTTCCTTGAAACCAGCGCCGGTAATACGCACAAATTGAGCTTTTTTCACGAGTTCCACCAGTGTCTTTGCGCCGAGATAGCCCATGCCGGAACGCAGCCCGCCTGTTAATTGATAGATAATTTTTTCTACCGGTCCGCGATAAATTGTGCGCCCCTCAATTCCTTCCGGCACAAATTTTCCCACCTCTTTCACATTCCCTTGACCATAGCGATCCTTGGATCCGCGTTGCATCGCGCCAAGCGATCCCATTCCGCGATACATCTTATACATCATGCCATCGACAAATTCTGTTTCTCCCGGCGACTCTTCGGCACCGGCCAAAAGCCCACCGAGCATCACCGAGCTCGCTCCAAGCGCCAAGGCTTTTGTAATATCGCCGGAATATTTAATTCCCCCATCTGCAATAATTGGCACGCTTATATTTTTACCTCGCCCTTTCAATGCTTCTGTGATTGCCGTAACTTGCGGAACGCCAATTCCGGCAACAACGCGCGTTGTGCAAATTGAACCGGGACCGATGCCGATTTTCACTCCATCTGCTCCCGCTTTAATGAGATCACGCACCGCATCTGCCGTTGCCACGTTACCGGCGACCACATCAACTTTTTTTGTCAAGTTATTTTTCTTTATTTTTTTCACGGCCTCAATCACGCCTTTGGAATGCCCATGCGCCGTATCCACCACAAGCACATCCACTCCGGCAGTAACCAGAGCTTCCGCTCGCTCCAAGAGATCCGCACCCACACCCACTGCCGCGCCAACATACAAGCGCTTGTTGGAATCTTTATTGGCAAATGGAAATGATTCATTTTTTTCCAAATCTTTTCTGGTCACGATTGATTTTAGGATTCCATTTTTGTCCACCACACAAAGCACGACTAAATTTTTTTGACGAATAACTTCATTTGCCTTAGCAAGGTTTGCCCCTTCCATAATTGTCACAAGCTCATCCGCCGGCTTCATGATTTCTTTCACTTTTTTGCCCTTGTCTTGGGGCCAGAAATAATAAAGCTCGGTCACAATCCCCAAAAGCTTCCCTCTAGCATCCACCACGGGAATTTTTTTGTAGCCCTTTTCTTCCCGAATTCGATAGACCTCGTCTACTGTGTCCTCCAAAGAAAGCGTGATAGGATCCACCACAAAACCGCTTTGGTAACGTTTCACAAGTCTCACCTCTTCCGCCTGCTCGGAAATTGATAGGTTTTTGTGAATTATCCCGATGCCGCCTTGCAACGCCATCGCAATTGCCATTTTGTGCTCAGTGACTGTGTCCATTGGAGAACTGACAATTGGGGTTTTCAGAGGAATGTTACGAGAAAACCGACTTCCGAGTTCAGTTTCAGAAGGCAAAATTTCTGAATACTGGGGAACCAATAGGATATCATCATAGGTCAAAGCTTCTTGCATAAAGTTAGATTTAATAATAATATTATGATTATAAACTAACTTATCTAAATAATCAAAGTATCCTACCTTAGAACTATATGAAAGACCATATTGCCATTTTGGATTTCGGTTCTCAATATATGCACCTGATTGCGAGAAACATTCGCGAGATGAATGTGCTGGCAAAAATCTATCCGCATGACTCTTCGGCCAAAGAGCTAAAAAACGCCAGTGGAATTATTTTTTCCGGCGGACCGCAATCAGTCTATGATAAAAATTCACTTACCGTTGACCCGAAAATTTTAGAATTAGGGACTCCAATTCTCGGGCTTTGCTATGGACATCAACTGCTCGCTCACATGCTTGGCGGAAAAGTAAAGCCGGGACGCGTGAGAGAATATGGTCGCGCCAAACTCAAGCTGCAAGAAAAAGTAGCTCTTTTTGAAAATATCAAAAAAACGACTGAAGTCTGGATGAGTCACGGCGATTCAGTTTCCAAAGTTCCAAAAAACTTTGTCGTCTCCGCCTCCACGCCGGATTGCCCGATAACGGCTATGGCAGACGAAAAAAAACAAATTTATGGCGTGCAGTTTCACCCGGAAGTTGATCATACGCTCGAAGGCAGAAAAATGTTGGAAAATTTCGTCCTGAAAATCGCGAGAGCGCAGAAGAATTGGGAAATCAAAGATTTAGTCGCGCATTTGGTGGAAAAAATTCAAAAGCAAGTTGGCAAGAAAAAAGTTCTTGTTCTTGTTAGCGGTGGGGTAGATTCAAATGTCGCTTTTGCCCTGCTCACAAAAGCTCTGGGAAAAGAGCGTGTCAAAGGACTCTACATCGACACTGGTTTTATGCGCAAAAATGAGTCGCAAGAAATCATTAAAAATTTTCAAAAGCTTGGTTTTGATAATTTGGAAGTGATTGATGCCAGTGCTGTTTTTTTTGAAAATTTGAAAGGTACCTATGAACCCGAAGCTAAAAGAAAAATCATCGGACAAACTTTTTTGGACATAAAAGACTCAGTCAGCAAGAAGTTGAAGCTAAATGAAAAGGAATGGCTGTTGGGCCAGGGCACAATCTATCCTGACATCATTGAATCAGGTGGAACAAAAAACGCTGACAAAATTAAAACCCACCACAACCGCGTCGATGCGATTCAAAAGATGATTGACCTGGGTCTTGTCGTGGAGCCGTTGGTTGATTTCTATAAATACGAAGTGCGAGAAATCGGCCGACTTTTGAAACTTCCTCGAAATCTCATTGAAAGACATCCTTTCCCCGGACCGGGACTGGCAATTCGCGTTTTATGCCGAAAAGAAAATGGGCCGACGGAAAATCTTGCGAAAACGAAAAATAAGCTCGATAAATTTTACCAAAAAAATTATCCTGCGTTAGCCTCGGCTCTTTTGCCAATCCGATCTGTTGGTGTTCAGGGCGATAATCGCACATATGCCCATCCTCTTGCTATTTGGAAAGAAAGCAATTGGAAAAAATTGGATCAAATTTCTTCCAATACCACAAATTCCCTTCATGAAATCAACCGCGTTATTTTGCTTCTAAATCCCGCCAAAAAAGTCAATTTTCAACTGGCCAGGAAGGAAACCTACCTCACAAAAGAGCGCGTCGAGTTGCTCCGCGAAGCTGACGCAATTGTGACCAAAAACATCCGACAAGCCAAACTATATGACCAAATCTGGCAATTTCCGGTTGTTCTCATTCCTATCACTGACAAAAGTGGCAAAGAATCAATCGTACTTCGACCGGTCAATACCAGAGATGCGATGACTTTAAATTTCTATCAAATGCAAAAAACCGTCTTCAAAAAAATTACCAAAGAAATTTTGGCCACAGGGCGTATTTCCTATGTATTTTATGACCTAACCAATAAACCGCCGGGAACAACGGAATGGGAATAAAAAAATATATGCCCCATAAAAAATTACACGAGAAAATAAAAAAATCAGTCCAAGCCAGAAATCTCTTGGAAGATGATGACCATAGCCGCTTTGAGATAAAAAATCCCAGGCACAAAACCGTGCTTATTCGCAATGTCCCCTTTATCTTCACCTGCGATAAAAACAATAAATTGGTTTGCTTGAAAAATCATTCGATCATTATTAAAAACGACATAATCCTTGATGTTTTACCGGCCAAAAAAGTAACCAAAAAAGATTTCGATCTTGTTTATGATGCCCAAAAACGCGGCGGCATTGTTGTCACCCCCGGACTCATTAACGCTCACGCGCATCCTCCGATGTACCTTATGCGCAGCGCCATGACCTTGGACGAAGGAGAATCGGTCGATTCGACCATTTCTTCCATGCCCGATTGGGAACGCAATATGACTGATGAAGATTATGCTTTTTCCACTGTGGGTGATCTCACGGAACAACAAAAAAATGGCATCACCACAACACTGAGTCACTATGCCGTCTATGCCCCAATTGAAGCGGCGGCACGCGCCACCAAGCACAATATCATAAACGCTGTCAGCGTCGCATCAAACACTCACCCCAAAAACTCTCCCGCACTTATCCGCGAAATTATTGGCAAAAAAGAGGCAAATTGGGAATCACATCTGGCCATTGCTCTTCATTATGTCCACCGCGGAGACCCAAAAATTCTAACTGAAATCAAAAAATTATCCGACGAGCATGGACTTCTTTTCACTTGTCACATGGCGGAAAGCAAGGGTGTCGCGGAAAAATGTGTCGCCAAACATGGGATGCGCGAAACAGAACTCTTGGAAAAATATGGCCTCCTCAATTCAAAAACGATTGTCTCGCATGCAATTTACTTGAGTGACGGAGAGATAGCAAAACTGGTCGAAAATGAAGTCGGCATCGTGCATCTTCCCACGTCCAATGTAATTCATAAATCAGGCACCTTTCCCTTTTGGAAGTTCTATGACAAAGAAGGTTTGCCTCGCATTGCGCTGGGCACAGACAGTGTTGTTTCAAAGAGTCGTCTTGATCTGCTCACCGAGGCCTATCAAGCCAGAATTACCCATCTCTATTCTCGAACAATTAAATTTGGCTCGCTTTTCAAAATGATGACGGTTAATGGCGCCAGAATTCTAAATATGCCTGATCGAGGAAAAATTCTACCGGGCATGAAAGCGGACATCGCTTTTTGGAAACTAAAAGACCGCGGATTTATCCCTTTTGACGAAAAAAATTCTATGACCCTTTTGGGAAATCTCATCACCCACGGCGGAAGAACCGTGAGGGACCTTATGATTAATGGGCGCTTCATTATCAAAGGTCGCCGACATCAACTAGTTGACGAATCAAAACTTTTGGAAGTACTGCAAAAAAGACACATGGAAATGCGCAGGAGAAAAGAGAAAAATAGCTAATTATTTACCCAGAATAACTTGCAGACTGGTCTTTTCGGTAATCCTAAGTCTTTTTAGTGAGAATGGATTGTCTTTCAAACTTGAAATTCCCGAGTTAGTCGTCATTGCCGTCGTGTAACCATCCTTTTTTACTTCTGCCAAAACCGCGTCAGTATATTTGCCGGAAGGATAGCAAAAGTCTGTGATTTCTTGACCGAGTTTTTGGATTAATATTTCGCGACTTTCTTTGATTTCTTTTTCCAAATTCGCTGGAGTTAAATTCCGCAAGTCAGGATGCGTAAGGGTATGTGAACCGAAAGTCATTCCGGATGCCTGCATCTTCAAAATTTCCTCCCAAGTCAAATAACCAGGCGTGCCAATCTTAGCAACGATTAAATAAAACACCCCTGTCATTTGATACTTTTGTAGTAGCCCAAATGCGCTATCATAAGCATCTTGATAGCCATCATCAAAAGTCAGAATAATTGGTTTTGGCTCAAGCACTTTTGGATTTTTGAAAAAATTAGGCGCCACGGTTTCGTAGCCATTCGCTTTGAGCCGCGCTAACTGCTCTTCGAATTTTTGCGGAGAAACAGACAGATTTTCACCGATCGGATCGGCTGAGTTAGAATACGCCCGGATGTAGTGATACATAAAAATCGGAATGGTTGAAGGAATTATCCCTTTCGATTTGGTCGCATCATCAGCAACTGGCGGTGGCACCGTCTGAGAGTTTTGGACATTCTCGACATCTTGCTCGCTTTTTTGCACCAAAACATTTTCTTTTTTAGCTTTTGCAGATTGAAAAAATACCAAAACAACTAATAAGCTTATCAACAAAAATATCAGCATGAAAAATTTTAATTTGTTTGCCATAAGTTAACTATATGACAATTGATGAAAAAAATCTAATTTTTGAAAACTGAATAAATTGTTGCTAATACTGCTACATTCATCTAAAATTAGACTATAAGGAAAATATTGGAAAAATAGAAATGTCGATTGGCGCAATTATTATCGGACTTGCCACTGGTTTCATATCAGCTTTTTTTGGCATCGGCGGCAGCAGCATCGACACCCCGCTTTTGCGCGTTTTCATTCATGTTCCCCAATATGTCGCACTAGGAAGTCCCTTGCCTACCGCACTACTCACGATCATAATTGCTCTCACTATTTATTGGAAAAAACGCTTGGTCAATTATCACATCTTGAAATGGAGTCTCCTTGGAGGGATACCGGGCATAATTTTTGGCTCATACTTATCAGGAAAATTTTCCGGACTGTTTCTGATGCTTTTTAGCGCTCTGATTTTGTTTTTTGTCGGTATCAATTTCACTTACAAAAAATTTCACAACAATCAAGTTGCCAATGATTACCAAGCACAAAAACCCGCTAATGCAATTTATGTCACGATTATTGCTTTCATCGCCAGCAGCATCTCCGGCATTCTCGCCAACGGCGGCGGACTACTGCTCATCCCCGCATACGTCCTGCTTTTCAAGCTAAAAATCAAAGAAGCAATCGCTACTTCTCTTTTGACTGTTTCAATTATGTTTATTCCCGCTTGCGCAATCCACTACCAACTAGGCCACATCAATCTTGGTATCAGCACGGCCATGGCGATTGGCGTAATTCCAATGGCCTGCATCGGAGCAAAAACCAATCTGGAAACAAAATCCAATACCATCCAACTCCTTTTTGGCATAATGCTCATCATCTTTTCCGTCTATTTTTTCATCTCACAACTAATTGGCTAAGTTCAGAAATCCAAAAAAAGCAAGCGTCTCGGCTGTATTTTTTCAAAAATAAAATCCCCATCTGAAAAAAAGATGGGGATTTTTATTATCCACTTATCCTATGACGTTGCTAAATTGAGCTGCTACTTAGTCAAAGTAGTGTCTCTTAGCTTGGTCACGCTTGACATAGTTGTTCCTGACAGTGTCCCCTTTGCGGTAATTCTATGTCCGACTTTGATATCACTCATGGAAATTGCGGCACCCTTTTTGTTGACCGGAGTAACACCGGAAGCTTCGATTGTATATGTTTGTCCACCTTTACTCATCTTGATAGTCGAGCCAGTGATAGACGTTACTTTTCCGGATAATGTTCGCTTATGCGCTTTAACTGTTTTTACGGTTTTTGTCGTAGTGGTAGTGCTCGCACTCACCATTGGACCAAAACTGGTTACCCCCATGATAACGGCCAACCCACTGACAACTAAAACTTTTTTTAAATTATATTTCATATATTTTTTTTATATTAATTGATTAATGGTTATCCCATCCCCTCCCGCATCGACCAACGCGAGAGAATTCTCACGTTAGTCAGTATATTTCCTTCAGATGAAGAAAATGTGAAGAAATTTTAGTATTTTTTGGACAAAAAAAACAACTACGCGCTCACCCACTATTACAAAAATCCCCCGTCCATTAACTAGACAAGGGTCTGAAATCGCCGTATCAGCTAATGATTGCTCGTTTCATATTTTTCTCCATATTTCAGCTATAATTAAACGACTAAAAAATCTATAGCACTTATTTTACCGCATAATTCTGAGCGGCAAATTCATATTGCTCGATGAATATCTTTTTCATCGGCACGATGGAATTAAGCTCATAAAACACCAAAATGGCCGATTTATATTCTTCTTCATCAACACTGCGATATGAGAGCGGGACCAGAGAATGAGAGATCAAAAGAGCATTTGTCATTAACCTGGATGTTCTCTTGTTCCCGTCTTCAAATAGTTGAATATAACTTATACCAAGCAATGCCAAAAGCGCTTTGGCGTAAGGTGTTTCACTTTTAGAAACCATTTTAGACAAACCATCCACTGCTTCGATGATTTGATAAATATTATCCAGCGGTCGATAAATCGATCCGATGATACCTACTGCTCTTGATCTAAAACCCAAGTTAACATTTAAGTCTTTAACGATGATAGAATGGATTTCTTCCAGATTTTTTCGGGTAACAGTTTGAAATTGTGCAGCATGAGAATGGATATAACTAAAAGCATCCCTGTGATTCAAGATCATTTGTGTTTCGGACTTAGAGTATCCCAACGTTTCCTTGTTTTCCAAAATTAACTTTTCCGTATCCAAAAGCGTATACGTATTGCCCTCTATCTTAGAAGACTTCCAAGAAAGTTCGATTACCAAACGCTCCAGTTCTTTTTTTTGAATAGTATCAGATATGTTCTCTGTCCTTTTTTTATACATAGTAGTAGCTGCCTCTAATCTTTGTAGTTCTTCCTCGATAAAAATATCAGTTGGAAAATTCGCAAGCAAATCAAAATTATATTGCCCGAAACCATATCGCTTGTCCGGCTCTACTGCCACATATCGTTTGGCATCAACGTCTGACAAAACTCGACCAGCTACACTCAACTCGTAACTCGTGGATCGCCCCGAACCAGAGATCTTCAAAAAATCATTCTCGGCTAATTCCGACAAGGCTCTTTTTACTGTCACCAGGGAAATATTCTCTCCGAAGTTTTTTAGTTCCTCGTGCAGTTCGGAAGATTGCATTCTCCCTTTTTTGAGAAAAATCTCAATAATTTCCTGCTGTTTCGTGGTTAATTTATGCATAAATATAATCGTATCATTTAACTACCCTAATCATATCACAATGATACGATTACAGCAACCAAAAACACAAAAACAGCGTTTTACCGCTGTCTTTGCAAGTATCACAACCTATTGCGATTAGTCCTATAAAAGAGTCTAAACTTGAGAGATTCATTGCTGAAACTATGAAATAAATTTCATAGCACGACCAGCCTGCCCGCATCTGCTACG
>JAYSLY010000018.1:0-17768 GCA_043725085.1 bacterium | reverse complement strand
CCAAAAGAAGCCGTTGAAACGAAAACGCTTTTCGCTTTTTCTTCCAAGCAACTCTACCTCATTCTTCTAATTCTTTTTCTGTCAGTTTTTATCCGCAGCGCTTACCTCCAAAACGCTTTGCCGTCTTCAGGCACTGATTTTGGCCATCACATGTATTGGTCAAAACTATTTGCGCAAAATGGAAAGATTCAGAATTATGCCCAAAGCGACATCGTGGAAAAAAATGAAGTATTTCAAATTGACGCGCCACATCCAATCAGTGATTTCGTGATCGGAGAACATTTGATTTTTTCTGCGATCAATCTGATTTCCGGCCTGGATTTCATCTCCACTTGGCCGGTTTCAGTTTTGCTACTCATTAACATTTTTAGCTTGCTCGCGCTTTTTATTTTATCGGTGCGTCTGCTTGAAAACCTCGAACAAAACAAAAACATTGCCATCTTTGCATTACTCTTCTTGGGTGCGCTTTTTGCCGTCGACCCGCCACAGGCCAAATTTGTTGGTGGCGGAGTTATTGGTAACATCATCGGAAACCTGCTCTTGCCTTTGACTTTCTATTTCTATATTCGCTTTTTGCGAGAAAAATTTCCAGCTTTCCTGTTTTTTGGGTTATTTTTCTCAATGGGACTTTTTTATACGCATCATCTCACCGCTTTTATTTTTCTTCTCGCTTTTGCAATTTTCATTTTACTTTCTTTGGTATTGAATTTCAAAGAAACCAAAAATTTTGTTCTTAGTGAAAAAAAACTTCTCATTTCTCCTTTAATTCTTTCCTTTTGCCTTTTTGTTATCATTTTTGTTTTTGGCATCTACATGCCATCCTACCTGCGAAACAGCGCGGTGAACACAGTAGTCGGAACGATCAAAAAAGTCGAGCACACCGGCCTCTCTCTTTTGCAATTTCGCGATATTCTTGGTGAAGCTCGTATTGCTCTGGGTATTTTAGGCTTATTTCTGCTCTTCATCTCCTACAGAAAAACTACCTTCAAATATTCCGCTCTTTTGATTGCGAGTTGGATTATCATCATCTCACTAATCTCTCTTGTACCAAATTTGATCAAAATCGATATCCCTTCCGGTCGTGTCGCTAATTATGGAGCCTACCCTTTTGCTCTGCTTAGCGCTTTTGCATTTGCCTCTATCTTTTGGCAGAATAAATCCACTACTACCAAATTATCGTCTATTGGGCCTGGATTAATTCTTAGCGCGTACCTTCTAATCTTAGTATTTATTTTTCTTGACGGGTATGCTGGCAATGTTGATTTCCTACGCGCCAGCAGCACTGCACAAAAAACCCAAGAAACGCTTGGCGTCAGTCAATATCTTTCTTCCAAACTGAACGATAAAGATTTATTAATCTCTGATCACCTCTATCTCGCGGCTGATTCTTGGATAAAGCTGTTTTTCATGCGCGGATACAATTTCCCGGTCTATAGAGCCAATCTCGAACGCTATGAAAACGGTGTTGACAAAAACGAGTTCTGCTCGCGGGATATGATTTCCAATCCGGCGGGAGAGCTTGGCTTGAAATGCTATGCTGACTTGAAGGCAAACTTTGTGATGGTCGACAAGGAAATGGACAGCGCGCAATTTCAAAAATTAAAGGGTTTTTGGCAGGTTTATTCTAATGATAAAATCAATGCATACTACCGAGAAAAATAATCAAACCGGTGAAAAAAAAATTATCACAACGGTCATCGTTTTGCTGTTTTTGAGCTTTGTTTTTCTTGACCTTAGCGAACAAAAGCAAACTGACCCGACAGGAAAAAATGGCTGGTGGGCAATTTATTTCGAAGATCCCAAATCTCAAGACCTAAGCTTTACCATCGAAAATAATGGAAAAGCAAAAAAGTTTCATTGGAAGGAAACACGAACCAGTGATGGTGCAATAATAAAAGAAGCCACTATTTCAATTCCTACCGGAGGAAAAAGCACCATTCCCCTTTCCCTAGACACCGATACCAAGGGAGAAAAAATTGTCCTGGAAGTTTCAGATGAAAATGGTGGAACAAAAGAAATTTATAAAAATTTTAACTAATCAGTCAGAATCCGCTTTTTTTATTTTCAAAATATTATCCTTGGGCTTATATATTTCAATGAAGTTTTTAGGACGACTATCAATCTCTAATCTCCATATCGGTGTGCCTATACTTGCTTTTTCCATCTTTTCCCAAAGAGCATTATTAAGCGCTTTTCCTCTTCTTGTAACAACATAGTAATCAATCCTGTCAATTGTGTTTCTATCAACACTATCGATTGCCGCCATTCTAATACACCTTCCCTTGAAAAATGAACAAAATCCCCAATAGTCTGTCCAGACAGTCAGTGTGTCGGAATCCGGAAGCGCATTCAACTTCTGGGCCGCTTCATAGCCTCCGTAGCCCCAAGCACCGGTAATTTGACGACTTTTGGGCAATAAATCACTTGTGTAATTGAAATAGAATGGCTTAATCAGATAGATACTGACAGAAGAGATGAAAACGATTGCGAAATAGCTAATATACAGCACCTGCTTATTTTTCTTGCGAGCCAGAAGTATCTGCAAAAACTCCCAAATACCAATTGACGCCAAAAGCATTAAAAAGGGATAGAGAATGATTGTGTAGCGGATAGTTGATAGAAGATTTTGCTTAAAAACAGCGCCATAAAAACTAAGGACAAAAACAGAAATAGTAAAGATCAATTTTGGGAATTTACTTTTTTTGAAAAATGCCCTTACCAAAGTGAAAAATATGAAAAACAAAACAAGCGGAGTCAGGGAAAACACGAGCGGATAACTTTCTAAAAATATTTTATCCAGCACACCTTGTTTTTTGAAAATACTTTTATCCACATCAAAAGCAAGTCCCTTGATGTTCATGATATTATCCCCCACTGACCAGTTAAGCAGCGCTAAAAACAACCACAAAAACAGAACTGCGAAAATTATTTTCAAAAAGATCGCTCGATATCTTCTCAATCCTCTAATTACCAAATCTGCATATTTAGATTGAAAAATTATAGCATCCAGAAAAATTAATATTCCATAGACAACCACATTGGCAAAAATTGGAAACATCCCCTTAAAGCCAACCACACTGTCATAGAAAAAATACGGACTAACTATGACCGCCGGCATGAGAAGCGCAAATAGCAAGAACGCGCCAAAAACAACGCAAAAATAACCCAAAATAAACCGGATAATATTCTTTCTTAATTCTTCCATTGACCAAGATTCTGATTCAAATAACAAATGAATAAGAACCATAACAAAATAGAATGGAATGAAGATGATTGCCGTATATTTACTGAGCAAAGCTAGCCCGAAAAATATGGCAGCAAGTACCGCGTCTTTTTTTCTCCTCTCTTCCAAAAACAAATAAAAACAAAGAAACGACGAGAAGACAAAAGTCCACAAAAGTGCATCGGGATTGACAATCTGCGAGACTCCCAAGAGAACCGGATTGAGCAAAATTAATGTTGTCGCGAAAATTGCAATCCATTTTTTCCTAGTAACACGCCTAATTCCCCAAAAGAAAAAAAATGAAAAAAGTCCGTTAAAGATCAGTATCGGCAGGCGAAAAACAAAATTATCATGCAATGTATTGGCAATATCCGAACTATTCGAAACAGAATCACCATCATCCGGCTCATTAAAAGAGGTGCTGTCAACGATAGTCCCAATGCCGCAAATATAGGCCAAGGTTACGCCTGGCTTATCATTAATGCGCGTGCCAGCCCAATTTCCATGACTGATCGCATTCCAATATTTATATATTCTTCCTGTTTCAACATCGCCAAACCAATAATGCTCATCGGCGGTTTCAAATTGCGTCAGATGCTGCAGACCAAAATAAAAATAAAGACAAAGGGGAATAAGAATTAAACCAATCATTATCCCGATTTTTCTTATTTTTTCCGACAATATATTTCTTGGCATATGCTCGATAATCCAACACTAGGAAGAAATTTCATTAATTCCCAATAAAATATCAAACTCGTTTGTTTTTTCCGGATGAAAGACAATTTCCTTGACGGCGTCCGTATCATATTGTTCCATAATTAGATTGAAGTCGTTGACCCATTCAAAGCTAACCATGAAATCCGCCGAATCCAGCTTGGCGCTATTGAAATTTTTAATGTTCCACTCTCTCAGCCAATTTATTATCTTGGAAATAGCGGAATAATTGAGAGTTTTTTTTCTGCCAAAGCGAATATAGCCGATTTTAAATTTATTGCAAAGCCTCACAATGCGCTTGAAGTAAGGTGGGAAAAAATGAATATGCTCATGGGAGCTGACACCATCAGGCACTCGACCAAACACTCTTGAAAAGTCTTCTATTTGTCTGCGCCATTCTTTTTCAATATTTTTAGCGCTAGTAATCCCTAATACATATTTGAACAAAAACTTAATTCCCCGCAAGGCGGCGCCATCTTCAATTTTTCTTTCATGCTCTTGCCAATGATCCAATTCATTCTTCGCTAAGTGCAAATGGATATCAATTTTGACATTTGCTATCAGGAGTTCCGCTACCTGAACAGCGGAAATATTTTTACTCATCATAACCTCAATTCTATCAAGTTTTCCGTGCCTCACCAAAGCTAAAATATTTTCGCTCGCGATGCGACTGATGCCGAAATCATCGGCAGAAAGTATTATTTTTTTTCCACCTTGGGCTGAATTACTTATCTGCATATGATTACTATTCAAGATTATTATTTTCCGAATTAGCTATTTTTTTTGCCCTAAGAATCCTGACATAATTTTTATATCTGCCATCGATCTCGAGATTAACAACAGGTTTCCCTGTTTCTCCATAGGCCGGACCAATGAATTCCGGACGCAGCTGACTTTGGAGAGTTGAATAAAAATAATCTATCGGATATTCTGTCGTTCTGATTTTAATTTTATGAATACACTTTCCTATATAAAACTCGCAAAAACCATAAGAATCAGCCCAGACCGTGGTGTTTTTCACATCAGGCAATTTATTCATCTTTTGAGCCGCTTCATATCCGCCATAACCCCATCCGCTGGTAATAATATATTTCTTAGGAAGGAAATTATTGCTATAGCTGAAATAATATGGCTTAATAAGCCATATACTGGCAAAGCTGAAAACAACAACCGTAGCCCATACTCCGACATAGGCAAACTTGCGCAGCTTTTCCCAACGGATTAAAGTATATATTACCTTGGTACTCAACGCAATAACGGCAATAACGATAAGAGCAAAGATAATCCGATGAAAATTATAAAAAACACGCAAATTAGCTTCACTGATAATTTTCGCCTGCTCAAAAGAAGACGCCCCGAAGAGAAGCAGAATAGCCGAAAAAAGAATGGCCAGAAAAATTAAAAATCGACGGGAATCCTTTTTTTCTTTTTGTGCCCTAAAAAAATTATCCAAAGCAATGGCCGAAAGCATCGCGGAAATTGGGTATAGAATAATGCTATAGCGAATTGTTAAAACCAAACCTTCTTTAATTACGGCCAGATAAAAAATACAGATAAAGGCTGAAAAAATAAAGGTCAGATATTCATATCGAACTTTTTGAAAAATATTCTTTGACCATAAATATAGCATAGAGAACAACACCAGAGGCACTGATGCAAAAGTCAAAGGTACAGCTTCCATAATAAAGCGATAGATATAGGGCAGGTTGCTAAACTCCGGCTTCCTCTTCATGTCAAAAGAAACATCAGAAAAATCAATTAACCGGTGACGAAGCATCCAATTGACGAGCACAAAAACAACGCTAGAAAGAAGTATAAATGCAACTAATTTTGGAGCGACTTTCCTAACAACTTGTAATTTTTCCAGCGCATGATGGATCAGCCTATTCTGGTTGAAATATGCGTCCAGAGCTAAAGCGGCATTTACAAACATGGAAAACCAAAAAATTGGTGCCATACCGGGAAAACCAATTGTTCCGGAATAAAAATATTTTGGCTCGACAAAAACTGCCGGCATCATCAGGGCAAAAATAAGAAATCCACCAGCGATAATTCCCACATAAGCCAAACTGTTTTTCAGCACTATTTTCCTCAGCATCCCCCGCTTGTCTTCCCAACTGGAAAATTCAAAGAGATAAAAAGATAATAGCATAAAAAGAAAGAAAGGAATAAGGATGATGCTGACATATTTGCTGGCCATAGAGAGGCCAAAAAACATCAGTGTCAACCAAAAATATTTTTTCTCAAAAATCTTCAACCACGCGATATATGAAAGCATCGCAGAAAAAGAAAAAATCCAAAACATCGAGTCAGGATTGACAATCTGTGAAATGCCAATAATCACCGGGGAAAAATAGATAAACGTAACTGACAACAACGCCAACCAATCATTTTTGGTAATTTTTTTGATAATCCAAAAAAAATAAAAAATAAAAAAACCCGTTATAAGCAAAATGGGCAAACGAAACAAAAAATTGATGCGTTCCGTTTCGCTGGGATTAAAAATTTTTACGGTCTTGTCCGTATATACCACCTGGGCATCAGGGTTCCTGTCGAGTAGCAAAGCCAACCCGGAAGTGTAGGCAAGCGTAATCCCGGGCTTATCGTTAATTCTCGTATCTTTCCAATTCCCCGTAGCAATAGCGTTCCAATATTGATGAATTCGGTCATTATCGGAGTTATAAAGCCAATAGTGCTCGTCAAAAGAAACGAACTTGGTCAAGTGCGTGAAACCAAAAAAGAGATAAACAGCCAGGACAATGAGAAGAAAAAATTTGGTATAATGTTTTTTTTGAATTTGCATTTGTTGAAAATCTATAGCTGCACTTTTAGCTTAAGTTCTTGAGAATTCCGCAGAACAGTCAATTCAATTTCTTCGCCTTTCTTGTGTATATATAGCAAGTCTGGCAATGATTTCTCCGCACCAACTTTTTCTCCGGAAACCTCCGTGATTATATCATTAATTTTTAATCCGGCATTAGCTGCTGGAGAATTTGCCACAATAGCAAGTCCTTGTTGTCCGGAAGGGGCATAGATTAACGCACCGGACTCGCTAGCTAGGCCGTTAATCTGTGCGTATGCCTTAGATAACGCTACATAATACACTCCCAAAACAGGATTTGAACTCAGCTCTTTTCTGATCTCTTTGTCTACGACAAGCTTTACTTTATTGGAAGGAATTTGAAAAAAACTCTCCTTGTTATCCCTATTCACCACTCCGGTAAGACCTATTATTTGACCAGAATAGTCCACCACAGGACCACCGACATAGTGGCTTTGAGCGCCTAGATCAATCTCGAATACACCTTCTAATTTTTCTGATGAAGCGATCGCTTTTTCTGATAAGTTATAGTATGGATCAAAACTGCTCAACACGCTTGCCGCAAAAAATGGATTATACGTCAAAGAATCATTGCCTACGGCGATAACTTTTTCCCCCGGATTAGCATCATCCGAATTGGCGAAAGAAGCCACAGGAAGATTGCTTGCATTTATCTTGAGAAAAGCTAAATTGCTATATGAATCAATTTCCAAAAGCGTGGCGTCATAGATATTACTATCGCTCGTGGCTATTTTGTATTTTGCATTTTCTGCGATAATCGCACCCACATAAGTAACAATAAGTCCGTCACTGGCGACAATTATGCCGGTTCCGCCCTTTATTATTGTTTGCGCACTAGCAGCAGGAGAGACTTTTCCGGTTGAAGTACTTTTTTCAGCTGCAGCATAGGAAACAATATTTACAACTGAGGATGTCGCCTGGCTGATAATCTTGTTGATGGAGGCATCATCTTTGATGTAAACTTGTTCAGTTTTATTGATTATTGTCACATCTTCAGTTGATTTTTTCAAAAAATCATACTTAGAAAAAAGCTTCGTTGTAGACAGATAAGGAAAAACATAGCGGTTAGCAAATATACCACTCAACCCACTAACCAAAGCAATCCCGAAAATAATTAGCACCAGCTTGGTTTTTTGCATAATAAATGTATAAATAAATTACTAAAAACAAACTCTCTCTTTAAGATTAAATCACAGGAATCCATTTTGAAGTCAAAAGCACAACCAAGATTAAAAAGGAAAAAAATAGCACATTAGCTATCGCCCTTTTTTGGCTTAACATATTCAAAAAATAGCCCTGAACAATGCTCCATAGCATATAATAAAGTATAAGCGCAATTACCCCTGTGGTCAAATACCCAAATGGCCAATAATTTATCACCCAGGCGATTTCCGCCATAGATAAGCCCAAGAGAAAGCTATAAATCCAAACCGTCTTTCTCTCGTCATTTTTGATAATAGAAAAATATTGGTAGCTAACCAGAATGGTAACAAGGAGATAAATCAACATTAAAACATAAAGGGGCACAAGAAAATTTAAGTAAAGTCCGTATACGCCGGCATAGGTGAAAAAAATCGTAGCTGACGTCGCAGCCATATTCATACCTTTGGCTGTTTGATCTTTTTCATATTTTCCCAGGCGGTAAGCGCCAAAGAGCGCCAAATAGTTCATAATTGAAGCAAGCACAATAAAAATCTGCTGTTCATAGCTGAGCGCCACTAGATATAGCAAGGAAGTTGCGGATAATGTAAAAAAGATTGGCAAAATGGAAAATTTCCACTTTCCTCCAATAAGTTTACCTTCCCGCAAGGAAAGCAATAGCAAAACCAATATTGTGGCTAAAATAAGCTTGGAATTGGTATGCGCATACACAATAAATTCCAAACCCAAAAGGAAAAACAAGCTATAAAAAAATGGACGCAATTTTAAAAACATAATTTTCTTCTATCCGATCTCAAAAACCAACTTATCATTTTTTGTGTCAATCTTTACCCGATCCCCTTCTTTCATCTTATTTTCAATAATCAGCTTAGCCAGTTCGTTCATTATTTCAGCTTGAATAAGCCGCTTTAGCGGTCGCGCACCATAGGCGGTGTCATAACCTTTCTTACTTAAGTATTCCTTGGCTGAGGGGGTTAGCTTTATTTTAATCTTTTTTTCTTCCAACCTTTTTTCAATTTGAGCTAGTTGAAGATCTACAATTTGACGAAGCATTTGGCGACTGATCGGATGAAAAACAATAACCTCATCCAAACGATTCAAAAATTCCGGCTTGAAACTTTCCTTAAGCGTCGAAAGCACTCTTTGCTGCATATCAGTTTCGGCGAGCACCTCATCCTCTTTTTCTTCTCGAAAACCAAGATTCTTTTTGTGAATAATTTCCGAACCTAAGTTTGACGTCATAATGATGACGGTATTTTTGAAATTAACTTTGCGTCCCTTGGCATCAGTCAAATGTCCTTCATCCAGAATCTGAAGCATAATATTAAACACCTGAGGATTGGCTTTTTCAATTTCATCAAAAAGAATAACGGAATATGGTTTTCGACGAACAATTTCAGTAAGCTGGCCGCCTTCTTCGTAACCAACATAGCCCGGCGGTGAACCAATCATCTTGGCAGTGCTATGTGACTCCATATACTCGCCCATATCTACCCGCACCATGGCTTTTTCGTCATTAAACAAAAACTCTGCCAAAGCCTTAGCCAGCTCGGTCTTGCCCACGCCGGTCGGTCCAAGAAAAATAAATGAGCCAATTGGTCTTTTGACTTCTGTAATGCCCGAACGCGAACGCCTGATAGCATTAGAAACCGCCAAAATAGCTTCGCCTTGACCCACTACTCGCCGACCGATTGCCTCCTCCATATTGATTAGCTTTTGCGCCTCATTTTCAATCAGCTTGGAGGTAGGAATTCCTGTCCAGCGAGAAACCACTTTGGCAATATCTTCTTCGGTCACCTCTTCTTTGAGAATCGCACCCTTGCTTTGCAAGTCATCGAGTTTCTTTTTTTCCAAGGAAACCCTTTTTTCCAACTCAGGAATTTTTCCATAACGAATTTCTGCAACCTTATCCAGTTCCATTTTCCGTTCAGCAATTTCCGCAACGGATTTTAGCTTATCAATTTCTGCCGCATGTTTTCGGATATTGGTGATTAATTCTTTTTCAGCTTTCCACTGCAAAAGAATTTTGCTTTCCTGCTCTCTGATTTCCGCTAACTTGCGATTAAGTTCGCGAATCTTTTTCTTCGTATCCTTATTTTTTTCTTTTTCCAAGGCCTTTTTTTCAATTTCCATTCTTCGCAGTAATCTTTCTGTCGAATCGATTTCGGCTGGCATTGAGTCAATTTCCATGCGCAGTGCGCTTGTGGCCTCATCAATCAAATCGACTGCTTTGTCAGGAAGATAGCGATCGGTGATGTAGCGATCAGAAAGCTTCACGGCCTCCTGAATTGCCGCGTCGGTGATTTTCACGCCGTGATGCACTTCATATTTTTCTTTGAGCCCTCGCAAAATTGCGATTGAATCTTCAATAGAAGGTTCACCAACTTGAATCGGCTGAAACCTTCTCTCGAAGGCCGCATCTTTTTCAATATATTTTTGATATTCCTTGGTTGTTGTTGCACCAATCATGCGCAACTTTCCCCGCGCCAAGGCAGGTTTTAACATATTCGAGGCATCCATTGCGCCTTCAATCGCACCAGCGCCAACCAAAGTGTGCAGTTCATCAATAAATAAAATATATCTGCCCGCTTCGCGATCAATTTCATTAATAATCGCCTTGAGTCTTTCCTCAAATTCTCCCCGAAATTTTGTTCCGGCAATCAGCGACCCTAAATCCAGCGACAGAAGTAATTTATTTTTCAAAGTTTCAGGCACATCGCCATCAGCAATTCTTTGCGCCAAACCTTCAGCAATCGCAGTTTTTCCCGTTCCTGCCTCCCCGATTAACACAGGATTATTCTTCGTTCTGCGGCTTAGCACCTGCATCACACGCCGAATCTCATCATCACGACCAATCACCGGATCAAGTTTATTTTCCTTAGCCAATTGTGTCAGATCAATCGTATATTTCCGCAAAGCCTGCAATCGATTTTCCGGATCAGGTGAATCAATTTTTTGTGACCCGCGCAACTCTTTGATAATTCTTAGAATATTTTCATAGACAATTCCACGCGCAAAAAGAAAATCCCAAACCATTCCTTTGGTCGCCAGAAATGAAAGCAGCAAATGCTCCGTAGAAACATATTCGTCATCATTTTTCCGCGCCTCGATCTCGGCATTATTCAAAACTAACACAACCTCCGGAGCAATAAAAATTTGCTTGATTCCTTGTGGCGGATTATGCGGATACTTTTCTATCTCCTTTGTCACATCATATTTTATCTTATCCTCGTCCAATTCCATTTTTTTGAGAATCACCGGCACAATGGAATCTTCTTGATCTAGAAGCGCGAAAAGCAAGTGAAAAACATCCACTTGCTGCTGATTGCTAATTATCGCTAGCTCTTGCGCATGCTGTAAAACTGTTTGCGCCTTAGTTGTAAATCTATTCAGGTCCATATGTCATTTGCTATTGGCTTCTTTCCTCCAGCTTAACTTGAACATCTTTAGTATCCCCCTTGTGCCAAATTTTCAAAGTTACCTGGTCTCCCACATTAAACTTGGACAATAAATCAACCAAACTATTATTCGTATCGATTCTTTGTCCATTTATTTCCAAAATCACATCGTTTTCCATAATGCCGGCTTTGTCCGCCGGTGAACCGGGAACAACGGCAAAATCAGTCATTGTTTGTCCGCGCAAAACCATCACGCCATAATTAAATGGCAGGTTAATTTGTTTTTGCAGCGTGGCATCAATCGGAATATAGCGCACGCCTAGATAGGGCGTAGAAATTTTTCCGGTTGTTCTAACTTGATCGGTTATTTTTTGCACTTGGGAGGCGGGCAAGGCAAACCCAACATTTTGCGCACCCTGCGCAATGGCAACATTAATTCCAATCACCTGCCCGTTAATATCCAGCAGCGGCCCGCCGGAATTTCCGGGATTAATTGCGGCATCTGTCTGGATAATGTTTGTCAATTTTTCACTATCCCCCAATCCTCCTCCGGCAGTCAAATTCCTTTTTAATCCGGAAATGATTCCCTTACTCACAGTATTAGAAAATTCACCCAGCGAGTTTCCAATCGCAATCGCAGTTTGGCCAATTTTCAAGCTACTAGAATCTCCAAAGCTAAGTGTGGAATAGTCTGTTCCGTCAATTTTAATCACAGCAATGTCATTTATCGGGTCTCTCGCCAAAACCTTAGCAGGATGTTCCTTTCCGTCATTGGTAAGCACCGTATAGTCCGCCCCTGTATCAGCCACAACGTGTTTGTTAGTCACAATCATGCCATCCGAGGTTATAATAAAACCCGTTCCGGCACCGATTTTCTGTTTTTGCGTATTACCTCCGGAGTTATTTGGAGAATTGTTTTGATCAGATGGGTTATCGAAAGAATTTGGATCGCCAAAAAAACCAAATGGATCAATAAAACTTTGTATTTTCGTCACGTCCTTGCTGATCACGATACTAACCACGGCTGGCGTGCTTTTTTCCACCACATCAATCACCGCCGAATCCTCCTCGATAATTTTTTCTTTTGAAATTAAGGGGTCGATCTTGTTGGCCGGCTGACCACCTAGCGCCTGTGAAAGCCAAGGAAAATCCTGAGAAATTTGTGAAACTATTTTTTGGCCCAAGCCCCCGGCCACAAAACCAAAAAATGCTCCAAAAATCGATGAGATAAAAATAGCAATAAGCAGGATCAGGATAAAATAAACGGCTGAATGCTGCTTGTGTTTTGCCTTTTTTGTCGCCACCTCATTTTCCCCTCGCGGCTCTTCGGGGGTGATTTTTAAATTATCCATAAATATTTAGTTTAAATTATTTCATGACTTGCGCATAAGCCCCTCGGAAAGTCCGCACGAGCATCATGCTTAGCATGCACAGACTCTTGGTAAAGCAGAGAGGGAAAGCCAAAATGAGGAGACCGTGCTTTTGAGGATTTTTTGAGGGGTTTATGCGTAAGTCCAATTTTTTGAATTTATTTCACCTGTTCTTTTTCCCGGATACCGAGAAAAAGAACAGGAAAAAATCTCCACTTGAGAAAATTATTCCATTGAAATAGCGCTCACTGGACAGCTATCCATCACGCTCTGACAATCGCAATCTCCACAATCATCGGAAATAACATGAGATTTTCCGTCTTCAACCTTGAAAACAGTTGGGCACATTGCTTCGCATGTTCCACAGCCAATACACAGCTCTTCGTTTACTTTTGCTTTTGCCATATTTATATTTTTTTTCCGAGAATTTATTCGGAAAATTATTAAAAATTATAAACCACGAAATCTTGCACATTCATAGCAAACCTAGAACAGCACTGAAATGTCCCCGGGGGAATTCTTTTCAAGATTACTTTCAAAATCTTTCAGGTCACTATTTTTGAACTCCACTTGCCCGTCAGACTTATTCCAATACATATCCCGAGATAAAATATGAATGTCAAAATTCTTCACATAGCTATCCAGCCAATCCGAAAAATTATTCGTGCGGACGAAAATTTGTTTTAGCTGCACTCGATCCACTCCATTTTCAGTTTTTTTATCCTCAACCAGAACAATATGATAACCGAGCGAGCTTGTAATGATGTCACTCCTATCGCCTTTCTTTAGATTAAACACGGCTTGCGCTATTTCCGGAAGCATCTCCGAGCTATTAAACCAACCCAACTCGCCGTCACTCTTGGCACTCTCTCCTTCGGAATACTTCTGAGCCACACTGGCAAAATCCTTCTTGTTATCCAACTCTTGCAACGCCACGTCAATCTTACTCTTAGCAGTAACCATCCCAGGATCACTTTCTCTGATATTTGCAAATAGTTTTTCTTTATACATATCCGGCTTCACGATATTTTCCTCAAAATCGGCGATTGTCCAGCCATAGAGTTTCGTCAAGTTATTTTTGAGATAGTCTCCGGTGCCATATTCTTGCATTTTTCGAGAAACCTCCTGCGAAATATCTTCGGGATTTATGGCTAATCCTCTTTTTTTGGCTTCATTTTCAATCAGTTGATTTTCAACCAGTTTATTGAGAATATTTTTTTCTTTGATTTTAAGCCTTTTTTTTCCATCTTCAGTCGCAAAATCCACGCGCATACCCAAATCGGAGAAATCCTGATTTTCATAGAACATTCTCGCTGAATTAAGCTCACTCTTCAGCTTGTTTTCCGTAATAAAATTAGTGCTCCATGCCGCAACGGGATATGGGATGATCTGCTCTGTTTTTTGCGTTAGGCTATTATTAACACCAAAATCATAGATGAGCACCGCCACCACTAATAGATATACGACAAAAAAAACAATTAGTCCCAAAATTATTGTCGCCGGTTTGATATTTTTTTCACCAAAGTTTTTTTTCATACTTTTTATGACAGTGGTTTAGTACCTAAAGAAATAATCCCACCATTTTTGCGAGTTAGATTGCTTGATTAGCAGCTCTTGACCGGGCATTGCCGGCTGAGAATCGACTTTTTTGGGAATAAGTCCTGAATCAATAATCACCACATTTTCCTTCGGGTCTTGCAAATTAAGCTTGTCGCGAATTTCTTTTTCTTGATAATCGCGCCCCTCCAGATAGGCAATTTTGTCTGTTAGACGCATATTATCGCCCTGAATCCGCTTTGCCTCTTCTTGAAGCTTGGAAATTTCACTTTGCACTTGCCTTTTGCGATAAGTTTCCCGCGAAATCGCCAAAAAAATAAAGACCACGACCACACAGCCGAGAAAAATTATGATCCGGATCAGCCAGGAATTTCCTTTATCGCTATTATTACGCATAAAGTTAGTATATGCTTACTTGCCTAACATCGAGAGCGCTGGGGCAATAGTGAAAGCGACCATGGAAAGCACGGCGAGAACGGAAATCACGACCCAAATTCGATATATTTTTTTGTTGCGTTTTTTAAAGCTCATAATAAAACTATAGCAAATTTTTAAAACTAGTACAAACTCTTTGCAAAATAGAACAGCTTGAGAAAAATCGGAGCTCAGCTCCGGATTCCAAATTTCGGAGCTGAGCTCCGATTTTTTGGTTATTTCTTCAGTACCGCCAAAAACGCTTCGGAAGGAATGGCTACTTTGCCGATGTTCTTCATCTTTTTTTTGCCTTTTTTCTGCTTTTCCAAAAGCTTTTTTTTGCGCGAAACGTCGCCGCCATAGAGTTTGGCGATCACGTCTTTTCGAAAAGCCTTGACGGTTTCACGCGCCAGCACTTTTCCGCCAATCGCCGCTTGGATGGCGATATTGAAATTTTGGCGCGGCAACGAATTCTTAAGTTTTTCCACAACGTGCTTGCCTTCCTGAAAAGCTTTCTCTTTGGGAACGATACGCGAAAACGCTTCCACTTTTTCTTCCGCGATAAGAATGTCCAATTTCACCAGTTCATTAGGGCGATAATCCAATAGCTCATAGTTCATTGAAGCATATCCCGCAGAAGCGCTTTTGAGATCATCGTGCAGATTAGTGATGACATCCGTCAATGGACAATTGAATTTCAAAATCATCCGTTCACTGTTGAGATATTCTGTATCGAGATATTCGGCGCGTGTATTCTTCATTACTTCCATAATTGCGCCAAGATAATTTGAAGGTGAAACTAATTCAAGATGAACATAAGGCTCGTAGATTGCCTCAATTGAGGATGGATCTGGCAGTTCTGACGGCGAATAGATTTTCAAGCGTTCCGATTTTCCTTTCATTTCAATTTCATAGACCACGCTGGGCGTGGTGATAGTCGGACTGATTTCAAACTCGGCTTCCAAGCGCGCTTGGATAATCTCCAGATGAAGGAGTCCTAAAAATCCACAACGAAATCCACGTCCCAGTGCCAGATTGCTTTCCGGTTCAAACACGAAAGCAGCATCATTAAGTTTCAATTTGGACAGCGCATCGCGCATAAGGTTATAGTCATCACCTTCTATCGGATAGAATGAGGCATAGACCATCGGACTGACTTCGCGATATCCGGGCAATTTTTCAACTTGATCTTTGAATTTTGAAATTGTGACTGTATCTCCCACTTTGCAATATTCCACGCTTTTAAAGCCGGTGGCGATGTAACCAATGTCTCCCACTCCGAGTTTTTCGGTTTTTTGCAAATCTGGTTTGAAATAGCCCACCTCAAGCACATCACTCTGGGCGCCGGTCGCAAACATCGAAATTTTTTCTTCTGCCATAATTTCTCCATCAATCACGCGCACATAGGCCAAAACACCTTTATAGGTGTCATATTTTGAATCAAAAACTAATGCTCGCAGTGGTTTATTTTTATCACCATTTGGTGCAGGCACTTTTTCCATGATTCGCTCGAGCAATTTTTCCACACCCATACCGGTTTTTCCTGAAACTTCCAAAATTTCTTCTTCCGCACAACCGATGATTTGCATGATTTCCGCTTTGGTTTTTTTCACATCCGCGTTAGGCAAATCAATTTTATTTGCTACGGGAATAATTTCCAAATTATGATCGATTGCTTGATATAAATTAGCTAATGTTTGTGCTTGCACACCTTTGGTTGCATCAACCAAAAGCACCGCGCCTTCCACTGCCGCCAATGATCGTGAAACTTCATAACCAAAATCAACATGCCCTGGCGTGTCAATTAAATTCAAAATGTATTCTTCTTGTTCTCTCTCCTTACTAAGGAGAGGGTTAGGGTGAGGTGAATTTCGATCAGGTTGATATTTGTACGTCATACGAACGGGTTGCATCTTGATCGTAATCCCCCGCTCGCGCTCCAAATCCATCTGATCAAGCAACTGCTCTTTCATTTTGCGCATCTCGACTGTTTTGGTAAGCTCAAGCATTCGATCAGCCAAAGTTGATTTACCATGATCGATATGTGCGATTATGCAAAAATTTCGAATATTGTTCATAAATTTAGCCTATTCCAAGGGACTTTTAATTTTTCTTAACATCGGATTTGTCACCTTGGTATAAATTTGAGTCGTTCTAATATTAGCATGCCCCAACAGTTCTTGTACATAACGCACATCAACGCCATTTTCCAAAAGATGCGTGGCAAAGCTGTGCCGGAGCGAATGAAATGTTGCTTCTTTTTTGATATCTGCTTTTTTGAGAGCCGTTTCGAAAACCTTCTGGGCGGTTCTTTCGGTAAGCTTACCACCTCGCTCACTGGCAAAAACATAATCGTTCAGATTTTTGCCCACAATTAATTTTTCGATATTTTCAACCAGTTTTTCCGGTAAAAGCGTTATTCGATCCTTGCCTCCCTTCGCATCCTTGATGTGAATGGTTAATTCTGCCAAACAGATATCCTTAACTTTTAAGTTAATAATTTCACTGACCCGCAGACCGCCGGAATAGGCCAGGGCTATCATCAAATTATGCTTTCCATTGGCAATCACAGACAATATCTTGTCAATTTCTGCTCGCGATAGCACTATCGGCAACTTGCTGGGAGTCTTGGCAAACCGTACATCGATTTTTCCGCGAAATTTCAGAACATTCCAATAAAAAAAATTGATCGCCTGCAGATATTGATTGGACATTTGCGATGATTTTCCTTCGTCTATTTTCGACAAAATATATTGTTTGACAAAATCCACATCGACAACTTCAAAATTATTTTGCTTGGCTTTCAAATAATTAGTAACACAATAAGTATACGCGCTGATCGTTTTTGGACTATATTTTCTTAGTCGCAATTTATCCTCTAATTTTTTCAAGTAGACGTCCATTTATTTTTTTGCTATAATTTAAGCATAAATAAATTGTACATAATATTCGTAAATTTAGCAATATTATGTACAATATCCGAAAACACGTCGGATATAAACGAGTTGTGGCGAAATGTCACGCGCTTCGCTTGTTCCATTTCACCACAACGCTGAGCTCTGCGAAGGGGCTATCCTTTAAAATAAAGC
>JAYSLY010000017.1:0-18706 GCA_043725085.1 bacterium | reverse complement strand
TTATGAATGACTCTTGACCTACTTGCAAAATGGGCTTTCGGGCTCATTTTGCATTGGAATGGGTGGCTCGTTCAGTCTTATCTTGCATTGGACAAGACTTGAGCTTGCAGGAAAGGCCAAAAAGTTGTAAACTGAAATATGCCCCGCAAAAAATTCCTACGGAATTCGCGGGGTAAGCTATATAAAACGGAGTAATTTGGGATATATGCAAGATGAATTAATTATTCGCGGAGCGCGCGAACACAATTTGAAAAATATTAACCTCAATTTGCCAAGAGGTAAATTTGTCGTGTTCACGGGAATATCGGGCTCGGGAAAATCAACTTTGGCTTTTGATACGATTTTTGCTGAAGGACAGCGGCGCTATTTGGAAAGTTTGTCGAGTTATGCGCGGCAATTTTTGGGTCAAATGGGAAAGCCGGAAGTGGATTCGATTGAGGGACTGAGTCCCGCGATCTCGATTGACCAAAAAGCCGCTTCACACAATCCGCGTTCGACTGTGGGCACGGTGACGGAAATCCATGATTATTTGCGTTTGCTCTATGCAAAAATCGGCACGGCGCATTGTCCAATTTGCAATCGAGAAATTGTGAAGCTTTCGACGGATGAGATTGTGGACCGGATTTTGAATGTTTGTGATGTGAATGATGCAAAAAAGACGCCCCGACGGGAGACGCCCCAGCGGGGCGTCTCTACGGCAGGATGCGCGATTGAAATATTTTCTCCTGTTGTGCGGGAAAGGAAAGGTGAATATTCGACACTTCTCGAAGAGATGTTTCGGCGTGGTTTTTCCACGGCAATTGTCAATGGAAAAAAATATGCGCTGGATGAAAAGATTGGAACAAAGGTGAAACTGGAGCGCTACAAAAAACATAATATCGATATTTTGGTCGATAAGGTGGAAATTGATTCCGAGAATATCTCGCGGATTTTTGAAGGTGTGGAGCAGGCTCTGAAACTCTCTAAGGGTATCGTGAAGATAAAATTGATTACAGCTGATAAAAAAAATAAATCCAGCAAAAAATCTGTGCGAGTGCAAAAAGCAGGACTGAGTCCCGAAGCTTCGGGACTTAGTCCTGAGTCTCAAGGCGAAATGATTTTCAATCAAAATTTTTCTTGTCCGATTCATGAGATTGACTTTCCCGAACTTGAGCCGCGTCTGTTTTCTTTCAATAGTCCTTTTGGCGCTTGTCCGGCTTGCGAGGGCTTGGGCGTGAAAAAAGAAATCGATCCGGAACTTGTTGTGCCGGATATGAACAAAACCATTGCCGAAGGTGGAATTATGCCGTGGAGCTACAAGAAAAATAATTGGCAAGGCACGATTTTGCGTGCCGTAACCAATTTCTATCACATTCGCGACAATGTGCGCTTGCGCGATCTTTCCGCTGATGATTTTAATACGCTACTCTATGGCGCGCCTGAAGCCAAAGATATGATCGCAGAAGAAGAGGCGGATGAAATTCCTGTGACACTGCGCAGCAAAACCGGATCGAGTTGGAAATATCAGATGCGTTGGCGGGGAGTGGTTGGGTATTTGCAGGAGCGCTATTTGAAAACCGACTCAGATGCGATGCGCACGGACATTGAAAAATATATGTCGCAAAATCCTTGTTCGACATGTCTCGGGTCGCGCTACAAAAAAGAAGCGCTCTTGGTGACGGTAGGGGATAAAAACATTTATGAAATTTCCACCATCAGTGTGCGGGAAACCTTGGATTTTTTTCGAAAAATAAATTTTAGTAAACGAGAGGAACTAATCGCAAGCAGAATTTTGAAAGAAATTCAGAATCGCTTGGGTTTTTTAGAAGATGTTGGTCTTGGATATCTCTCGCTTGGTCGCGCCGCGAACACGCTGGCTGGCGGCGAATCCCAGCGTATTCGTTTGGCTTCACAGATCGGCTCGCAACTGGTTGGCGTGCTATATATTTTGGACGAACCATCAATTGGACTGCATGCGCGTGATAATGCGAAACTTCTGGCGACACTTTTGCAGCTGCGTGATGTGGGAAATACGCTAATCGTCGTGGAACATGACGAAGAAACAATGCGCGCGGCGGATTATCTCGTGGACATCGGACCAGGAGCGGGAAAACACGGCGGAGAAATTGTAGCCCAAGGCAGTCCGGAAGAAGTGATGAAAAGTGAAAAATCATTGACTGCCAAATATTTGCGAGGAGATTTGAAAATCGAAACCCCAACCTTTAGGCGACCTTTGAAAAATAAAAAAACACTGGTGGTGCGCGGAGCGCGCGAGCATAATTTGCAAAACATCACCGTTTCGTTTCCGCTCAAAGTTTTCACTTGTGTGACAGGCGTTTCCGGCTCAGGAAAATCTACGCTGGTGGAGGATATTCTCTACAAATCTCTCTCGGCCAAAATTATGCGTTCGCTTGATCGTCCCGGGCGGCATAGTGAAATTGTAGGTGCGAACTATCTCAACAAAGTGATTATGATCGACCAGTCGCCAATTGGTCGCACGCCACGGTCAAATCCGGCAACGTACACAGGGCTATTCACGGCGATTCGCGAATTGTTTTCTGAGACGCGCGATGCACGGGCCAAAGGCTATTCAGCCAGCCGATTTTCTTTCAATGTCAAGGGCGGGCGCTGTGATAATTGCCAAGGGGACGGATATAATAAAATTGAAATGCAGTTTATGCCGGATGTCTATTTGCCGTGTGATGTGTGTGGTGGCAAAAGATATAACAGTGAAACGCTCAAAGTGAAATATCGTGAGAAAAACATTGCCGATGTTTTGGCGATGACAATTTCGGAAGCGCGCGAATTTTTTGCCAATTTTCATGACATCGCCGACAAACTGAAAGTCTTGGAAGACGTTGGCCTGGGCTACATTCAACTGGGTCAATCAGCGACGACACTTTCCGGCGGGGAAGCACAACGCATCAAGCTTTCCACCGAACTTTCCCGGCGTGCGACAGGAGATACTTTGTATATTTTAGACGAACCGACGACGGGCTTGCATTTTGATGACATTAAAAAACTTTTGGGAATTCTTAATCGCTTGGTTGACGCGGGAAACACGGTGATTGTGATTGAACATAATTTAGACGTGATTAAAACCGCCGATTGGATCATTGATCTCGGGCCGGAAGGCGGAAAAGAGGGAGGGCGTGTGATTGTGTCCGGCACGCCGGAAGAAGTAGCGAAGTGGCATAAGGAAAGTTGGACAGGGAAATATTTGAAAGAAGTGCTGAACAAGAAATAAAAAATATTTTTTCTGTGTCATTCCCGCGAAGGCGGGAATCCAGGCACCTCAGGTTTAAAGAAAAAGAAAAACAGAATTTGCTGGTTGGTAATAAGAAGCTAGATGATTTATAATTCGATTGTTTGTAATTTATAACTAGTGGAACCTGGATTCCCGCCTCCGCGGGAATGACAAAAAAGAGGGTTTTGAAAATAAAAAACCGAGTATGTCTGCGATGCTACGCGGACAAACTCGGTTTGTGGTGGGGAGGGATTCAGTGGTTAAAACAGCGCCATGCCTTGATAGATATGGTGGCCGTATGACTGTCCTGTTTCAATATTGTGGATTGTCTCCCTGCCGGAGAAGTTGACGAAATTATTTTGTTCGGGAGTGTTTATGTAGATCATTCCCAATAAGGATAATGACGATGGTCCGCGTCCACCGCAGAATTGTCTGTGCGTGTATGCGAAGAGCAGGGCATTTTTAAGGAAATTCACTGTATCCTTATTAATGTATTCGCCACCGTAATGCATGGTCCAGATAGGATTATTTTTCCAGTAGATCGTTGTAAATCCGCTTGATCCATGATATTCAGGGTTTTTACAATAGCAATCGATGAGATAAAAATCACCATCTCGATGTCCAATTGCCTTGTAGCCAGGAAGCTGCGGGATGGTTAATTTTTCACCTCCTCCAGACGCCCAGCCTTCCATCATAGCCTTAAAAAAGAAATTTTTGATATTTGTTACAAAAGGATTGTCAAACATAGTCCACCTCCTCATTTGGGTTATTTATCGCAAAAAAATGCGATAGCGAAAAGAATTAAAAAAACAATTGGTGCAACTTTATAAAGCACCGTACTTTTGTCTCTTTGCCACTGCGGGTCGTTTCTGTGGAAATTTCCTCTCACTCGTTCCTCCTTATAGGTGTATGTTGTTGTCAAAGAAGATATTGTAATGTAGCTTATATCTATGCAAATGTCAACTAAAATTACCAAAAAACTCAAAAGCTTGCCTGTTTCTCCTGGTGTGTATATTTTTCGAGATAATGCCGGGGAAATTTTGTATGTCGGCAAAGCCACCTCGCTTAAAGATCGGGTTGGGTCATATTTTGTTGGTGATAATACAAATACGCGAATTGATGCGAATGACGCGAATATGCGAATGGGATCAAGGCCAATTGAAATGTTTATTTCCCAAGTTGCGGATATTGAAGTTCGGAAAACTGAAACGGTGTTGGAAGCATATATTTTAGAACAGACGCTGATCAAAAAGTGGCAGCCGAAGTTTAATGCTCTCGGGAAAGACGATAAGTCATTTTCGTATATTGTTGTTACGAAGGAAGAATTTCCCAGGTTTATAATTTTGCGAAAAACGGATATTGCTCAAATGTTAAAATCAAAATTTCCAATTTCCAATCAAGTTAAAAATCCAAATGACAAAATTTCTAAAAAATACCCAGCCTTCGCTAAAGCTACGGCGTGGCAAAGCAAAATACCAAATACTAAATACCAGATACCATATGCTAAGCTTTATGGGCCGTTTATTTCTAAGAAAAACCTTGAAATCGCTTTGAAAATCCTCAGGAAAATTTTTCCCTATCATTCAAAAGCGCAAAAGACGGAAAAAGGCTGCTTGGATTTCCAGATTGGACTTTGCCCCGGGCCGTATGCCGGAGCAATTTCAAAAGAAGATTATGCAAAAAATATTCGGGGGATTAGGATGATTTTGGAGGGTAAGAAAAAGAACCTTCTTGGCAGGCTGAAAAAAGAAATGAACGCGCTTAGCGAAAAACAAGAATTTGAACGGGCGGCAATTGTGCGCAACCAAATTTTTGCCTTGCAACATATTCAGGATGTGGCGTTGATTTCAGACAGAGACGCCCCGCTGGGGCGTCTCTACGTGGGCGACGTAAGATCATTTCGCATTGAAGGTTATGATATTTCCAATATTTCCGGGAAATATAGTGTTGGGTCGATGGTAGTTTTTGATAATACGGGAGTAGAGACGCAAAATTTTGCATCTATACAGCCAAACAAAAGCCAGTATCGGAAATTTAGAATTAAAACAATTGAAGGCGTGAATGATACGGCTTCGATGGCGGAAATAATCGGTCGCAGATTTGGCAATAATTGGCCCAAGCCCGACCTGATTATTCTTGATGGCGGGCGAGGGCATCTCACTGCCGTGCGGCGCGTGCTCAAAAATTTTCAGCTGGAAATTCCGCTTTTGGCAGTAGCCAAAGGACCAACGCGCAAAAAATTAGACCGCTACACTTTTGGCAGCGTGCCGGAAATCAGCGACGCTATTTTGGAGCAGATTCGCGAGGAAGCCCATCGGTTCGCGATTACATATCATAAAAAGTTGCGAAGAAAGAGTTTTATGGAATAATTTTTTCTAAAGCGGACTGTTTGCTGCCAGCTTGTCATCCTGAGCGGAGTCCTGTACTCAGGACGTAGTCGAAGGATCTGCTTATAATAACTTCAGGCTTTACAATTTACAACAACACTAGCCATAACTTATAGCAGATTCTTCGACTCCACTTCGTTCCGCTCAGAATGACAAATCAATTTTATGCCAAAGATCCCAATCTCAAAAATCATCAGAACTAAGCGAAAAAATATTGCTCTTATGATTACGCATGACGCGACTTTGGTTGTGCGTGCTCCGTTGCGCACATCGCTGCACTACATTGAAAAATTAGTGGAAGAGAAAATTGCTTGGATTGAAAGGAAGATGCGCGAATTTGAAAAGCGTCCGAAAGCAGAGAAGAAAACTTTTTCGGAAAAGGAGGAATTTTTATACTTAGGCAAAAAATATAGCTTAAAACTGACAGAACATATCAAGATAACACTTAGTGAAAATGGCGAACTATTTTTTCCGCGGGTTTTTTTGTGGCGGGCGAAAACGCGGATAGTGGATTGGTATAAAAAACAAGCGCAGGAGGAGATTTTACGGCGCACAAAAAGTATTGCTGAAAAATTAGGTCTCAAATATTCATCGCTCAAAATTTCCAATGCCGAGAGGAATTGGGGCTCGTGCGGACCGAAAAACAGTTTGAATTTCAATTGGCGCTTGATTATGGCGCCGGAATTTGTCGTCGATTATGTCATCATCCACGAGTTGATGCACATTGTTGAGAAAAATCATTCGCACAATTTTTGGAACAAAGTCGCGGCTGTGATGCCAAAGTATCGCGAAGCGCGCGAGTGGCTCAAAAAACATAGCCAGCTTTTGGTGATTTTATGAAATATAAAAAGCCGGAGAAATCTCAGATGAGACTCTCCGGCTTTTTTCGCATAATCGAATGGTTTTCTATTCAAAAATGCGAAGAAAAAGAACTTTGACTGGCCGATGATTAAGCGAGCCGGCCGGGCTGTCATTTCGTTTGTTGGGCGGATAGAAATTATAGTGCTCAGCCTCTTGGCTGAACATATATCCGCCGGTAAGTGTTCTAAACGACAGATCGATTGATTCGTTGATGAATCGACCGTCTTCATTAAAAATCGCATAGACAACCTGGGCGATTTCCTCTCCCATCTGGATAGTTGAATTTTGCGGACAAAGAAAAGCGAAATACTTCTCTTCATCCAAAAACTTGCCAAATACCAGCAACTTGTGCGTTGCCAGCACTCCTGCCAATTCCGGCGCAATGCCGGGGCTTTTTTTGATGCGCATTTCTTGCAACATACTACCCTCCTTCCTTTGCGGTGGTTGTTAAGAGAACTGATTTCTTAGCCTAGCAAAAAAGACTTCTCAAGTCAATGCGGAGGCTATTGCCAAAACCGAAAAACTAGTGTAAACTTTCTTTCTAGCAGTGCCTTTCTATTAACTTTTATATATTCAAAAAATGATTAAAAACAAACCCAA
The DNA here is from genome assembly GCA_043725085.1 of bacterium. Taxonomy (GTDB): domain Bacteria; phylum Patescibacteriota; class Minisyncoccia; order Moranbacterales; family UBA2206; genus UBA9630. Next base: position 11,632 of record JAYSLY010000017.1, on the reverse strand, counting down.
GGATCGTTCGAAGATTATTGTGCGTGGAGCGCGCGTGAATAATCTCAAGAATGTCGATGTGGAAATTCCGCGAGATAGGTTGGTTGTCATCACCGGACTTTCCGGATCGGGAAAATCTTCCTTGGCTTTTGATGCGATTTATGCTGAAGGCAATCGCAGATATCTGGAAGGCATGTCGAGTTATGCGACGCAATTTTTGGATGTTTCCGCCAAGCCCGATGTGGACAAGATTGAAAATCTGACCCCGACAATTTCCATTGATCAAAAAAGCATTGCGCGCAGTCCGCGTTCGACTGTGGGGACGCTCACAGAAATCTATGATTACTTGCGCGTGCTCTATGCCAAAATCGGCGTGCCGCATTGTCCGCATTGCAAAACGCCTTTGGAAAAAATTACCAACGGAGAAGTGCTGGAAGATATTTTAAATTCGCCTGACAAAACCAACATTTCAATTCTGGCAAAATTAAACGGCAAAGATCAGAGTCTGAAAGAAAGATTAAAAAGCGTCAGTCAGCTGGGTTATGCGCGAATTAGGCTCGGAGGAAAAATAATGTCTCTCACTGAGGCGCTCTCGCAAAATGAAATGGAGACCGATGAGCCATGCAGCGCGGAAATTGTGATTGATCGCATAACGCTCAACAAAAAAAATCCCGATCGCGAAAGAATTCTGGATTCAATTGAAACCGCATTCAAATTAGGCAAAGGCATGGCAGTGGTAACTCGTGACAATGAAGCGGAAAAAATATATAATCGCGATTTTGTTTGCAAAAAATGTTTTTTTGAAGTGGCGGATATCACGCCAAAACATTTTTCTTTCAACAGCCCCGAGGGTGCTTGTCAGCATTGTTCGGGCTTGGGTGTGATTAAAGAAATTGACGAGGATCTTTTGATTCCCAATAAAAATCTGACTTTGGCGGAAGGCGCAATTTTGTCGTGGAATAAATCCGGCGGACGCTCGAGCGTAATGACTAGCGGGAACAATATTTTGAAAATGCTGGGGGATAAATATGGCTTTTCAATCGATATTCCGGTCAAAAAAATCAGTCGGGAACATTTGAATATAGTGCTCTATGGTTCGAACGATCCCAACATCATTTTTGAAGGCGTCATTCCGACGATGAAAAAGAAATATGAAGAATTGAATTCCAACTATCTTAAGAGCGAGATTGAAAAATATATGATCGAAAAAGTTTGTCCGCTTTGTCTGGGCAAGCGATTGAAGGGCGAATATCTTTCCGTGCTTGTTTTTGGAAAATCTATCGATCAGGTGGTGGAAATGTCACTTACTGAGTTTTCTTGTTTTTTGGAAGCGTTCGAGAAAACTAATTTGAGTAGTGCGAAAAAAAATATCATCTTACCACTAATCAAAGAAATGAAAGCACGCAGCGCTGCGCTTCAAAATGTCGGACTGGGCTATCTTTCGCTTTCACGTAGTGCCAATTCAATTTCCGGCGGAGAAGGTCAGCGCATTCGTCTTGCCACTCAGATCGGCTCGGAACTTTCCGGCATCACCTATGTGTTGGATGAACCATCAATTGGTCTTCACAATCGTGACACGGAGAAATTAATCGCGACGATGACTGAGTTGCGTGAAGCGGGAAATTCGCTTATCACGGTGGAACATGATGAGCAAATCATTCGCGCGGCTGATTGGGTTATTGATATGGGACCGGGCGCAGGCGAGGAAGGCGGCGAGGTAATTTTTGCGGGAGATTTGCCAAAACTTTTGAAATCAAAAACTTTGACCGCGCAATATCTGAACGGGAAAAGACATGTGGGTGATAAGAAAAAAGCACGCAAAGGTTCGGGGAAATTTATCAAAATCCAAGGAGCGACTGAACATAATTTGAAAAACATCGATGTTAATTTGCCGCTGGGTAAATTCATTTCTCTCACAGGCGTTTCCGGCAGCGGAAAATCAACGCTAGTGACGGATATTTTATCAAAAGGTTTGGCGAAGCATTTTTTCAATACCAAAGAAACTCCCGGGAAGCATAAAAAAATTAGCGGGATGGAAAATATTGACAAGGTGATTAGCATCAATCAATCACCGATTGGGCGCACTCCGCGCTCGAATGCCGCGACGTACACCGGAGTATTTTCTTTGATTCGCGAACTATTTGCCCAAACGGAAGAAGCGCACACACGCGGCTATGATGCCAGTCGTTTTAGTTTTAATATGAAAGGCGGGCGTTGTGAGGATTGCCAAGGCGAAGGCAAAAAGAAAATTGAAATGCATCTTTTGCCTGATGTCTATGTTCTGTGTGAAACCTGTAATGGCGCGAAGTATAATCAAAGAACTTTAGAGATTGAATACCGTGGGGTGAATATTGCGCAAGTGCTCGATATGAGTGTCAGTTATGCGCATGTGTTTTTCAAAAATTCCAAACTGGTGACCGAAAAACTAGCCACGCTTGAAAAAGTTGGTTTGGGATACCTAAAACTCGGACAAAGCGCGGTTGATCTTTCCGGTGGCGAGGCGCAGCGCATCAAATTGGCGACGGAACTTTCTCGTCGCGCGACAGGTAAAACGCTCTATATTCTCGATGAGCCAACAATCGGTCTGCATTTTGAAGATATCCGAAAGCTATTGGGAGTGCTCGACGCGCTTGTGGACAAAGGCAATACCGTTTTAGTTGTTGAACATAACGTTGATGTTATTCGCAATTCCGACTGGGTAATTGATCTTGGACCGGAAGGCGGATTGGACGGAGGAGAAGTTGTCTTTGAAGGATCGCCGGCGGAACTCAAGAAATGCAAAAGGAGTTGGACGGGGAAATATCTCTAAAATTTATGGCTAGCGAGCTTGCTCAAAATATTTTTGCAACCATTTGCTACTACGACGTCCTGGATTATCCTTTGACGGTTTTTGAAATTTGGAAATATCTGATCAGTGAACAGGAATCAAAAAGTAAAATAGAAAAAAATACGCTGGTTGATGTTATGGATACGCTGGAAGATGATAATCTGAAAAAGAAAATCGAAACACATCAAGGGTATTATTTCTTATCAGGGCGCAAAGACCTTGTGGTGCAAAGAATTGAGCGCAATAAAATTTCCGAAGAAAAGTTCAAAATAATCCGACGCGTGGTCAAGTTTTTGCGTTTTGTGCCGTTTGCGCGGATGATTTTGGTGACAGGACGGGTGGCGATGAAAAATGCCGATCGAAAAAGCGATCTCGATCTTTTGATTTGTCTCCAAGCAGGGCGAATTTTCACCGGCAGAACCTTGGTAACGCTGGTCACTCAACTTCTGGGGAAAAGGCGTTATGGAAAAAAAATCACCAATCGCATCTGTCTTAATTATTTTATTACGACCAAATCTCTCGAGATCGAAATGCAAGATTTATTCGCTTCTTCGGAATATTCTTTCGCCTTGCCTGTGTTTGGTTTTGATGTTTTTCGAAAATTTCAAAAGGAAAATGGTTGGATTGGGAAATATCATGAAAATTATGCTCCAGCCAAGATACCAAACCTAAAAGTTATTGCTGATAATCAGTTTTCAAAAACAATCAGAAACGCGGGAGAAAAAATATTTGACTCTAATTTTCTCGAGCAAAAACTAAAAATTTGGCAAATAAAAAGAATTATGAATGATCCGCGGACAAATATGCCGGGCAGTCTCATTGTGGCAAATGATGATTCCTTGGTGTTCTTGCCTGAGCCGCAAGGGCCAAAAGTGTTTGAGGCGTTTCAAGAAAGACTGGAAAAATTCCAATAGAAACATTTATTTAAGCCAAAAAACACCTGTGCCGTTGACAAAACGGTATTTTGGGTGTATACTATAAAATCGTTCATTAACAGCATAAATTTGCCATAGCAGAAAGTAGCTTTCCAGCTTTTTTCTGCTGTGGCGAAATTATATTGGCAAGTCTGTGGCTTTGGCATTGGGTCGAAGTGAGAGATGAGCCGAAATAAAAAAGGAGGACAACATGGCCAAAAGAAGCAAAAAAGAAGTTGAGGCAATCGTGTCGGGAATGGGCGTCTTCACAGCCATTATTTCCCGACTTGCCGAGCTCGTAAAAGAGCTCGGCGGTTCGATAAAAAACCTTTACCGTCTCGCGACCCCGGAGGGAAGTGAGACGCTGAAAGTCGTCGCTCGAGTTATTGTCGATGCGGCAAAAAAAATAACTGTCCCAGGTCGTTTTTTCATGACCGTAACACTGGGGACATATCCCACTGTTGCGGATCTTCGCAAAACGATCTTATCCAGTGGAAAAAAGATTGGCGGCTATGCCGATCAAATTTTGGAGAAAATCGAAATCAGCCCAGAGAAAGTTGAAGTTGATCTCTGGGAAATAACCGGATTTGAGTTGGGATTTACCGAGGCCGTTCCTCGAAGCGCGATTTATCAGCGTGTTTTCGAGATTGGCTTTGAACAATCCTCAGCGGAAGGGATCGCTTTGTCCCGTATAGAGTGCGTGGACAAAAAATTGAGGATCGGCGGGATGGCACCAATAGCTGACTCCGGTGGCGATCTCGGCTTGCTCTACCTCAGTAGTTATGATGGCGACCTTTGGCTCCTCACGTACTATGACGGTCCTGGCCTCTTGTGGGATCCTGGTTTCGTCTGGTTGTTCGTTCGTCCTCGGCGCTAGTCCTTTGGACTGAGCTACTTGGATCTATTAGATCCTTTGAAGCTTAGTCCTTGAAAACGAAAAAAATAGGTCTCGTGTTGTATTTCACACGGGGCCTATTATTTTTTTATGCTACAATAAAAAAGGTAATAGGAAAATATGCGAGCGATTACGGTTTCTCGCTTCCAAATCCAGTATCCATACATTCAGAATATTTTTGATCAAGATTGTAAATAGCGCGATGTATGCAGACACTTCATAAAAAATGAAGATACTTGGTGCAAGGTGCTGATGGATTTTAGATCCCAAATAATATACAACCCTGAGAGTATTTGAAGGGTGGTGGGCTGGATGGCATTTTGCGCAAAACTGACTCCGATGGCGATCTCAACTTGCTCAACCTCAATAGTAATGATGACGACCTTTGGCTCAACACGAACTATGACAATCCTGACAACTTGTGGAATCCTGGTAACGTCTGGTTGTTCGTTCGTCCTCGGCGCAACTCTCTTCATTTCTCCTCTTGCGAATTTGCAGAGGAGTTTTCTTTTGACTTAAGCTTGCCAACCCATCCGCCAAGCATTTTTCCTAACTCACTGGTTTTTTCTGAAAGAGCGATATATTTTTTATCATCTAAGGACTTCGTTTCCCAAAGCAGCAGTAAAAATATTTTCAACAAGTCTGTTTTCTTGATGGAAAATTTTATGTAAGGCTGTTTCTCTTGCGGAGTCAAAAAAGCTGCCACAGCTATTGCCTCCAGAATGGAAAGCAAAGTCTCATCTAATTTTTTTCCAAGTGTGTAGCGATGAGTTTTTGGGAGTATTTGATAATATGCGTACCACAAAAGATACAAACTTTTGGCTTTATGAAAAATTGGCGGAAGCTTGTTGGGGGGGGGGCTTTAAAAGTTTGGTTATTATTATGAAAATTCAACTGACTCATAAATTTGAAGATATTATTTGTTTAGAAAACTTACTTCTAGCTTGGAAGGAATTTGAAAAAGGCAAAAAACAAAAGAAAGACGTCCAAATCTTCCAACTGAAATTGATGGACAACATCTTTTCACTCCACCATGAACTTCTTAATCATACCTACAAACACGGCAGCTATCAAGCTTTCAAAATCAACGATCCAAAACCGAGAGACATTCACAAAGCCACAGTCAAAGACAGACTCCTTCATCATGCCATCTATCGAAAACTCTATCCCTTTTTCGACAAGACTTTTATTGCTGATTCATATTCTTGCCGGGACGACAAAGGCACACATAAAGCCATCAATAATTTCAGAAAATATTTTCAGAAAGTCAGTCAAAATAATACGAAAACTTGCTGGGTCTTGAAATGCGATATCAGAAAGTTTTTTGCCAATATTGATCATCAAATACTCAAAAACATTTTAGCCGAACATGTTCCGGACGAAAATATCCTCTGGCTTTTGGAAAATGTCATCAATAGTTTTTCTACCTCAGACAAAACGAATGTCGGATTGCCACTTGGTAATCTGACCTCGCAGCTTTTCGTGAATGTGTATATGAATAAATTCGACCAATTCATGAAACATAAGCTAAAAGCCAAATACTATATCCGTTATGCCGATGATTTTGTGATTTTGTCAGAAAATAGAAACCAGTTGGAAAAAATAATTTCGGAAATATCCGATTTTTTGGAAACCGAGTTGAAATTGAAACTGCATCCCAACAAAGTTTTTATCAAAACTTTTTCTTCCGGTGTGGATTTTTTGGGGATGGTTAATTTTCCAAAACACAAAATATTGCGGACAAAAACCAAAAGAAGAATGCTTGAGAAAATTTCTCAAAAGCATAAGCTTTTACGAGAAGAACTAATTTCGCAAAATAGTTTTAATCAAAGCTTGCAGTCATATTTGGGGATTTTGAAACACTGCGATGGATGGAAGGTAAGGACAAAAATTGAAAATATTTGAAAGATGAAATAGAAAAAAGAAGCTTAGAAACAGCAGCTTGACGAACTGCATAAATTTTGTCAAAATAGACTATACTAGCACTCAAAGGTAATGACTGCTAGATCTAATAAACTTAATATAAATTTATGAGTAAAATTATCAAATTTGACGAAGATGCTCGCAAAAAAATCAGAGCGGGAATTGACAAGGTGGCGGATGCGGTGAAAACCACAATCGGTCCGCGTGGAAGAAATGTGATCTTGGACAAGGGTTTTGGCAGTCCGGTGATCACCAATGACGGCGTTTCGATTGCCAAAGAAATTGAATTGGAAGATAAATTTGAAAACATCGGGGCGGATTTGATCAAGGAAGTGGCGAATAAAACTAATGATACGGCAGGGGATGGCACAACGACTGCGACGGTTTTGGCGCAAGCAATTGTGCGCGAAGGTTCCAAATTGGTGGCGACCGGCATGAATCCAATCAGCATTCGTCGGGGAATTGAAGATGCGAAGAATGATGTGGTGGCGGAGTTGAAAAAGAATGCCAAGGCGGTGACCTCCAAAGAAGAAATTGCTCAAGTGGCAACAATTTCAGCCGAAAGTGTGGAGATGGGCAAAATGATTTCGGAAGTGATAACTCAGGTTGGAAAAGATGGCGTAGTGACCGTGGAAGAATCGCAAACTTTTGGCTTGGAGCGAGAATTGGTGGAAGGTATGAATTTTGATAAGGGCTACATTTCCCCATATATGCTCACAAACAGTGAATCTTTGAAGGCAGAAATGAAAGACGCCTGTATCATCATCACCGACAAAAAGATTTCAACGATTGCGGAGATTTTGCCCATTTTAGAAAAAATTACGGCCGGTGGAAAAAAAGATATTGTGATTATCGCCGAGGATGTTGATGGCGAAGCATTGACTACTTTGGTTGTGAACAAGTTACGCGGAACGTTGAACGTGCTCGCTGTGAAAGCGCCGGAATTTGGAGATAATAAAAAGGCGATCTTGGAAGACATCGCGATTATCACCGGAGGAAAAGTGATCTCCGAGGAAACAGGAATGAAAATGGAATCTGTGGAACTCAACATGCTTGGACAAGCTTCGAAAGTCATTTCCACCAAAGACACGACGACAATTGTTGGCGGAAAGGGCAAGAAAAAAGAAATTGAAAATCGCGTGGCGCAAATTAAAAAACAGCTAAGTGTCAGTGAGAGCAAGTGGGATAAGGAAAAATTGCAAAAACGTTTGGCCAAAATAACCGGAGGCGTGGCGGTGATCAAAGTTGGCGCGGCAACAGAAACCGAGCTGACCTACATGAAACACAAAATGGAAGATGCGCTCGCAGCGACGCGTGCGGCCTATGCGGAAGGCATTGTGGCGGGTGGAGGAGTGGCACTTCTTCGCACGGCGGCTGGATTATCTGCGAAAGCTGAAAGTACTTTGGCGGGAAATAAGTTCAAAGATTTGGAATACGGCGTGGGCTACAAAATGCTCCTTCGCGCGCTGGAAGAACCGGCCAAGCAAATTGTGGCCAATGGTGGGCAAAAAGATCCCGGCGTGGTGATCTATGAAATTACTAAGAATAAAGGCGCTAATTTCGGCTTTGACGCAAGCACCGGCGAATATGTTCCCGATATGCTAAAAGCGGGGATTATTGATCCGATGAAAGTGACGCGCGCCGCTTTGGAAAATGCCGTTAGTATTGCTTCTATTTTTCTTACTACTCAAGTGGCGATTGCCGACAAGCCGGAGAAAAAAGAACATAATCACGGAGGCGGAATGCCGGGGATGGGTGGGATGATGTAAAATAAAACATTAAGAGACGTCCTACTAAGGACGTCTTTTTTTTGCATTTTAAATGCTTGAGTTAATTTCAAAATTATGCTTGCATTCTTCTCTATTGTAATCCTTTTTTTTGTGGTATAATTCAAATGTAAAATACAAAAAAAATAAAAACATGTGGATCGTCAATGATTTGAATTTGAAAAAACAAGCCCGTGATTTGGGAATTAAGTTTTGGCAGACTCCCGGGTTTCTTTTTATTATCCTTGGCATTTTAGCGGTGGTGATTATGACCGCCACTTTCTATATTTCTAAAAATTATGACAGCCCCGAGCTGCTTGTGGTGGCGGAAAGTCTCGTGGTTGTGCTTGTTTTGAGTATCGGAAATTTTGTAATCAGCCTTGTCGAGCAGATGATCAGGCTGAATCGAATGAAAAGCGAATTTGTTTCTGTGGCCTCTCATCAATTGCGAACCCCACTCTCAGCTATCAGATGGGAAGCGGAGCTCTTGCTTTCCAAATTCAGGAAGGAAGCTGTGAGCTCAAAGCAGCGTCACAGCATTGAAAATATTAACGCGCTTAGTGAGAAAATGACAAAATTAGTCAACGATCTTTTGGATGTGGCGCGGATTGATCAAGGAAGGCTTATTATCAAGAAAGTTCCGGTAAATATTATCGATATCGTCGAAGACGCAATAGTCGGAGTTAGCGCGATTACTAAGACCAGAAATATTGAAGTGGCGCTTAGAGATAAGAAAAAAATCCCGCTTGTTATCGGCGATCCGGAGAAGTTAAGGATGGTGGTTGAAAATCTGCTCAACAATTCCATCAAATATACGATTAACCATGGAAAGATTGAGATAAGGCTGGTGAAAAAAGGAAACTTTATTATTTTCAGCATCAAAGATAATGGCGTGGGAATTCCAACTGAGCAGCATAGTCGGGTTTTTGATAAATTTTTTCGCAGCGATAATGTGGTCAAGTATCAAACAGAAGGAACAGGTCTTGGGCTCTATATTGCTAAAAATATCCTAGAACAATTGAATGGAAAAATTTGGTTTGATTCCGTGGAGGGGTTGGGCTCGATTTTTAGTTTTTCTATTCCGGTGAGTAAGAAAATAAACAGTAAGTTATAAAATTATGACTTACGCGTTTGCTCGAGTCAGGCGTATTTTTCAAAAAAATCCTGTTTGAGAATGCCTTTTTTCTTCAAAATTTTCCATTGGCTGCCGTTGATAGAGGGGAAATTTTGAAAAGAAAAAAGAGCGTTCGAGTTATTTTTTTGGAAAATACGCCTGTATAAGATGAAACGCGTAGCTCCTAAAAATAATAAAAACTATGACAAGAATATTGATAGTGGAAGATGAGGTGGTTTTGAATAAGGCTTTGGCGGAATTTTTGTCCGAGGCAGGATTTGAAGTTTTGAGCGCGTATGATGGAGAAGAAGCCTTGAGGCTAGCTAAGGAGAAAAAACCGGAGCTTATTTTGCTGGATATTATTTTGCCCAAAAAAGATGGCTATGAAGTTTTGGATGAACTGAAGGCTGATGGAAAAACCGCCAAGATACCGATTATTTTGCTCACTAACCTTGAGAGCGCGGAAAATATTCAGAAAGCTTTTGATAAAGGGACGACGACCTATCTGGTTAAGTCAAACTATAAAATGGAGGATATTGTCAAAAAAATAAAAGAGGTTTTAGCGAGTAACAAATAATCCGGGACTTATGTTTAAATGCGTAAGTTGTGAGTATGAAAAATTAAATGCGCATTGGCAATGAACAGCTGAAAAATTTCATCAAAGACTCGGAAATGATTTCTGATGAAAATTTGGCATTGGCCATGAAGGAAGCGGAAGGCGACAAGAAGCCCCTTGGTGATATTCTTTTGGAAAAAAAATTTATTGATGAAGAAAGGCTGCGCAAACTATATGCCTATATCCTGGGTATCCCTTTTGTTGATTTGCAAAAAGAAACAATCGCGCCGGATATTTTGCAAATGATTCCTGAGCCGATCGCAAAAAAGTATAAAATTATAGCATTTGAAAAAAATGGGGCAGAACTTAAGATTGCTATGATCAATCCGGAAGACATTCAAACCGTCGATTTTATTCGGAAAAAAACCGGTTTGCGAATCGTCACTTGCATTACTTCGCAAGAAAGTATCGAGGCTATTCTCAAGCAATATGGCAAAAGTCTCAAAGCGGAGTTTGGTGATATGATTGATAAAAATTCTGCCGAAGTAACCAGCGCTGAGTCAGCTGATGATCTTGAAGAAATCGCCCAAGGGCTGCCAATTATCCGCATTGTCGACACACTCATAAAACACGCCATTCTTCAAGGTGCGTCAGACATTCACATCGAGCCGGACGAAAAAGAAGTGCGAGTGCGTTATCGAATTGACGGAATGCTGCATGAAGCTATGACTCTTCCCAAGCAAGTGCGCGACGGGATTATTGCCAGAATCAAGGTGCTTTCCAATTTGAAACTGGATGAGCATCGTATTCCTCAAGATGGCCGGTTTAAGATTGAAAAAGATGGCACAAAAATGTCTTTTCGTGTCAGTGTCCTTCCGATTTTCGATGGTGAGAAAATCGTGATGCGTCTCTTGGATGAGTCTTCCAAAGGACTTACCTTGGAAATGATGGGGCTTATGGGAAAAGCGCTTGAATCAATCCACACTCAAATTAGAAAACCAAACGGGATGATTTTGGTGACCGGTCCGACAGGTAGTGGAAAAACTACGACACTCTACACCATTATGGATATTCTCAATGAAGTGGATGTAAACATTAGTACGGTGGAAGATCCGGTGGAGTATCGCATGCCTAGAGTTAATCAAACTCAAATTCACCCAAAAGTTGGTCTAACTTTTGCCGCCGGTCTTCGCGCACTTTTGCGTCAAGACCCGGATATCATCATGGTCGGGGAAATTCGTGATAATGAAACGATGGAAATGGCGATCCAAGCCGCAATGACCGGACATCTCGTGCTTTCCACGCTCCATACCAACAGTGCCGCCGGAACATTGCCGCGTCTTTTGGATATGGGCGCCGAACCATTTTTAGTGGCTTCGACAGCCAATGTGATTATCGCTCAACGCTTGGTGCGAAAAGTTTGCCATGATTGTCGAGTTGAGTATAAATTAAGCGAAAAAGAGATGAAAGCTTTGGAAGATAGCTATGAAATGGATAGAATATTGGAAGTTATCAAAAAGAGCGATATTTTGGGTGGGAATCTCAAAGCAAAGGATAGGTGGAAAGATATTAAGTTATATAAGGCGAAGGGTTGCGAACAGTGCATAGGTGGTTATCGCGGGCGCAATGGTATCTATGAAGTTTTGGAAATTGATGAA
>JAYSLY010000016.1:0-30588 GCA_043725085.1 bacterium | reverse complement strand
AAGACATCACAAGACTCAACACCGGCGGAACCGGTCTTGGCCTCTATGTGGTCAGAATGATCACGCAGGCCAACGGCGGCAAAGTCCTCCTCGAATCCCTCGGAGCCAACATGGGCACCAAATTCATCCTCGAGCTTCCCCTCGAACAAGAAAAAGAGACTTTGGAGAGGAATGGGTAGGTGGCTGTTATGGGCGACGTATAACGGAAAATAGGCAAGAACTACCAGATACCTTTTGCCCGTTTTTCAATAAAAAGGAATTACTAGAGATTAAATTTAAAAGTTAAAGTGAACGGTTGGGTAGCTCGCCCTTTGGGCGATAACACTCATCAAGCTACCGCCTTTGGCGGGGGTGTTCTGACTAAAACAATAAACGAATAATTATGGAAATCGAACTACGTGCAAAAATTTTAAATGAAAAGCTGCTAGAAGAAAAGTTGAAACAACTTCCGGGTATTTTGGAGAAAAAAAACGGAGAGAGGCAAGTCGATCTGTATTTTAAGCATGAGGGCGAAGAAGTTGAAAGGATGATTATTCGCATTCGTAAAAATTACGAAAATAACAAGGCGACCCTTACTTTCAAGAGCAAATCAAGACATGAACATGATATTGCCTGGCAGGATTTTGACACTCCAATAGTTGACCCGGATAGGCTGGAAGAATTATTGCTCAATAGCGGGTATGTTTATTTTTGTCTTATTGACAAAGTCAGGCAGAGCTTTGCCTATAAGGAGTTTGAAATAAATATTGATAATATTAGAGATCTCGGATTATTTATTGAAATTGAAAAAAACGGAACAGAAAGCGAAGTCGAAACTATTCGAAAACAAATTATGGATTTGCTGACTTTATTGGGCGTAGCAGAAAATGCGATTATAAATCAAGGCTATGTTCAATTGGCAATAAATCAGAGTTGATGTGTTAGTGGTTATTCTTTAAAAAATGGAAAATTTTGTGTTGTAATATTCGAGGATAAGAGCTCGCGCGGTTTATTGTCGAGTCGCCGTTGGAGAGGGATTTGAGACCAGCTATTTTTAGCTGGTTTTTGAAACTTTATAAAAATCAAATATATTGACAAACTTTATAAAGTTTACTGCTAGCCGAGGACCATCTTTGATAGCTCCCTCTTGACATATTTTCATAACCAAGCTATACTTTATCATAGTAAAGTGCTTTAGCTTAATAAAGCGCATTATTGAGCAGAAAAAGATTATGCAAAAATGGGATAACCAAAAAACTGATGATTTGATTGACGCGATTTTGGCTTTGAAAAATATCAAAGAAGCCAAGCTGTTTTTGCGCGACCTTTTGACGGAAAAGGAACTGGTTGAATTTGGTAATCGCTGGAAGGCCGTCAAGATGCTTGATCGCAAAGTCGTTTACGCTAAGATAACAGAAGAAACCGGACTGAGTTCAACGACGGTCGCGCGAATTTCTCGGTGGCTCAAATCCGGCATGGGCGGGTATGGCTTAGTGCTTAAAAGAATTTCCAAAACTCACCATAGAACTCTTCCCCGGCCTAGAAAGTGTTGAATTTTTGCAATTATTTTTGCAGCTTTGAACTCTTCCTCGGCCGAGGAAGAGTTTTTTTTGTTCCTTCTTTCAAAAAACCAAGAAAAAGGAGAATGCTAATGAATGCACAATGGAGAATTGCGGACAAAGAATTGTTGGCGCAAGTGAAATTTGGCCCGGGGCTGCACAGGGATGGTTCAAACGCTCCAGGCTTAATCAAGGTAATTTTGCAAAACTATTTAACCAAGGAGGTGCTATATGGAGCGTCGATGAGCGAAGAAGCGTTTAGGGAAACAATGGAAAAAGGCCTGGTCGTTCTTTATAGTAAAACCGAAAAGGGTCGTTGGCTCAAAGGAGAAACCAGCGGAGACAAACTAAGAGTTGTGAAAATTTTTCTCAATTGCAATTGTGATCAACTACTCATTCAGGTCATTCCTCTCGGACAAGGAGTTTGTCATGAGAAAGATGCATTTGACAGGGCCAGGTCGACGTGCTTTAGTAAACTATTATTCAGAATTTCAAACAATTACACTCAAATAACGGAGGATTGCGCTATGACTAAGAATCTTGTGTTGGGAATTCCATCGGGATCTCTGCATGAAGCAACACTAGCCCTTTTAAAAAAGATTGGAATTGAGTCGTGGTTAATGGCCGTGGCTTCAGTGTTGCGATGAAAGAGTTTGGCTTTCGTTATGGTGTTGGTGTTGTTGAAACGGGTAAGAGTTTGAGAGACAATGGACTAAAGATCGTGAAAGTCATTACTGCTTCGCCTGTTGTCCTTATCGCCCAAAAGCATTCAACCGAATTTGAGATAATCGGGCAAATGTTAAAGGGGGCCTTGGACGCAGAACTCTATCAACTGGTAAAATTTAATGCTGCTTTTTCCGATAGCGCAGAGTTGGTCAAAAATTTGCCAGCCATGGAAGCCCCGACAATCAGCAGTCTTTCCGATGGAGCGGTGGCGATTGAAACAATCGTGCCAAGAAATATTTTGACAGATACTGTGGTTGCCATCAAAAAATTAGGAGGAAAAAATATTCTCATACAGAATATAAATATGGCTGTATGAAAGAGGGCCGTTTCCGGTATTATTCGGAGACGGCCTTTTTTTGTTTTATGGCAAGCAGCAGATGACGCGAGCGTGCTACTGGCTCTTGCGCTAATATTTGATTCTTGATATATTTCAGATAAGGAGGAAAGGACTTGAAAAAAGTGCTTTCTAATTTTCTTAGTTTAGCTGCTATGGAAAAAGAATTGAATAGCGCCGAAACAAAAAAGAAAATTCTCATTATTGAGGATCAGGATGTTTTTATTGATATGTTCGGCGGGAAATTGAAACAAGATGGTTTTTCGGTGACTGCGGCCAAAAATGGTGCTTGGGGGATCAAGGAAGCATTGACGAATGATTTTGATTTGCTGATTATCGACATGGTGATGCCGGCAATGAATGGAGAAGAAGTGGTGACAAAATTGAAAATGGAGGAAAAGACAAAAAACGTTCCGATTATCGTGCTTTCAGCTTCAGTGGACGAAGAAACGCAAAAGCGTGTGGAAAAGATGGGTATCAGCGCTTTCTTTGTTAAAACGCGGATTATCCCCAGTGATTTGTCCAAAAAAGCCAAGCAGGTGCTAGGGATTGAGAGCTAGGACGCAGTTGACTTGACTTTTGCAATTTAATGGTGTATACTATATAGGTAATAAAGAGAGCGGGTGAGCCCGCTTTCTTTTTATTTAACCAAAAATCCCAGTGATCGGGAGTTTAATTCTCGAGCTAGGAAAAAACAAAAATATGAAAGAAGTACAAGAAGAACAAACAGAAGCCTGTCCTTGTCCGGATTGCGCCAAAAGGGCGCTGGAGCATAAAGAGGCGGAAATTATGAATTTCGCGATTCTCTTGGCTCTGATGCCGGCGCTCACGATTACCTTTTTGAGTAACGCAGGATTTTTCTAAAAATTAAGAGAGTGGTTTATAAAGAGTCTATTGAGAGGGACTCGCCCCGCACTTGCCTTCAAGGTAGCTGCGGGGTTTTATATTTCTTAAATTTGTGATAAGCTAGTTTTATGGGACGAAAAAAGATTCAACAAAAAGAGAATAATTCCAACGGAAAAAAAACAAAAGACGCGGGCGGCGAAGAGGGATCAAAAAACAAATTTGATTTCTCCCTTTCAAAAGATGTCAAAAGAAATGTGGCCGGAGTAGTGCTTTTTACTTTGGCGGTTCTCACAACTTTGGGTTTTTTTGGTTTGGCCGGAGTGGTGGGAGATTTTTTGAATGATTTGGTCGGGCAAGCAATCGGCTGGACGAAGTTTATTTTCCCGCTGTTTTTGGTCTTAGCCGGAGTGGTGCTATTTTTTCGTAAAGAAACCATTTTTTATGTTACAAAGCTAGTTGGTCTTTTGATTGTTTTTATTAGCATCACCGGTCTTTTTCACTGGTTTTTTGACTCGGCAAAAATGCGTGCGGCAGCTCAGAGTGGCAGAGGTGGCGGATACGTCGGGTACGTTGTTGCTTATACATCAATTAAATATCTTGGTAATGCCGGAAGCTTGGTTGTGATTTTGGCACTGCTTCTTTTGGGTGTTATTGTGGCTTTTGAATTTTCGATTGTGAATTTTATTGGACGCTTCAAAAAGAAAGCAGTCTCTGCGGATGTTGATGGGGCTGCTGCCGGTAATGACGAGGTGTCATTTGGAGCTGAAGCAGAAAGAGCGGATGACGCGGATGAGCCAATGGAAGAAATTGTCACCAAAGACGAGGACGACTCGGAAATGTTGGCAAAAGAGAATATTGGAAGAATTAAGTTCGTGGAGGGTCGAGATCAATTTGTTTCTCCTGATCTATTGGAGGAAGAAGATGATTTAGGCGGACCATTTTCTCGCAAAAATTTGTCTGACGGAAACGCAAACCAAACTGTGGCAAAAAAAGCGAGAGCGGCAAAGTGGAAATTTCCTCCGGTGGATATTTTGGAAAAAGCCAGTGGAGTGGCTAAGGGAGGGGACGTGGATTTGAACGTGCAGTTGATTGAAAATGCTCTGCGAAATTTTGGAATTGAGGTGGAAAGAGGTGAAATCAAAACTGGTCCGTCGGTGACACAGTATAGTTTTCGTCCGGCGGTAGGAGTGAAAATTGCTAAGATTTTAGCGTTGCAAAACGATCTTTCACTGGCGCTGGCCGCGCCAATTCGGATTGAAGCTCCAATTCCCGGCAAATCTTTGATCGGAATTGAAGTGCCAAACAAGAGCTCCTCTTTCGTGCGTCTGCGATCAATCTTGGAAAGCAAGGATTTCAAAAATCGAAAATCGAATTTGACAATCGCGCTCGGCGAAGATGTGAGTGGCAACTATATTTTTGGCAGTCTTGACAAGATGCCGCATCTTATGGTGGCGGGAGCGACGGGAACGGGAAAATCAGTTTGTGTCAATGCAATCATCACAATGCTACTCTATCAAAACTCGCCGGACGAGCTGAAGTTTATTATGGTAGATCCAAAACGGGTTGAGTTGTCGCTCTATAATGGTATCGCGCATTTGCTTACTCCGGTAATTGTGGAAAATGCCAAGGTGGTCAATACTCTGAAGTGGGCGGTTTCGGAGATGGAGAAGCGCTACAAATTATTCCAAGAGGCAGGGGTGCGTGACATTGTTTCTTTCAAGGAAAAACTGAAGAGAGGCGAAAAAAGAAAATTGGTTGACAGTGAAACCGGCGAGATGAGTGAAGAAGATTATGTGAATATTCCCTATATTGTGATTGTTGTGGATGAGTTGGCTGATTTGATGGGAAGTCATGGCAAAGAAGTGGAAGGCGCGATTGTGCGAATCGCACAGATGGCGCGGGCGGTGGGAATCCATTTGATTATTTCCACGCAACGACCTTCAGTGGAGGTGATTACCGGGCTTATTAAAGCCAATATTACGACAAGAATTTCTTTTCAAGTAGCAACGCAAATTGATTCACGCACAATTTTGGATATGGCTGGTGCGGAAAAACTTCTGGGCAATGGTGATTCGCTCTATCTCAGTGCCAATTCTCCAAAACCGCAAAGAATTCAGGGTGTGTTTGTGATGGAAAAAGAAGTGAAAGAAATCGTTGGATATATCAAGAAAGAAAACGGAATCGGAGATATCACCAAAGATGAGTCTGAGGAAATAACGGCGGGAAAAGCTGCCTCTGTTGCAGCCGAACTCGACAACTTTAATGGTTTTAATGATGATAATAATGACGAACTGTATGAAGCGGCTAAAAAAGAAATAATGCAGTCCAAAAAAGCCTCCGCTTCATTTTTGCAAAGACGGCTTAGGGTTGGTTACGCGCGAGCGGCAAGGCTTTTAGATATCTTGGAAGAAAAAGGCGTCGTTGGTCCGGCTGATGGCGCAAAACCGCGGGAAATCTTTGGGCTTTCCGAAGACACAGGAACGGTTTATAATAATGACATGGAAGACCAGCAAAAACGAGATAAATGGGAAATGTAGGATAAAATCAAAAATAAAAAATCAAAATAAATAACAAAAAATTAACCGGTATTTTTTGTTTTGTGTTTTTTGGTTTTTTTTATTTTCCCCCCCCTATGACTAATGGCTTTACAAAGAGAAAAGTTGGCACAATGACTTTGGGCGAGAAGCTCAAGAAATTGCGTAGCGACAAAAGGATTGCGCTTAATGAGGTTTCTCGCGTGACGAAAATTCGGGTGGAATATTTGCAATGTTTGGAAGATGGGAAATATGATGAGTTGCCGGCGGATGTCTATGTGCGAGGATTTTTGAAAAGTTATGGAGATTTTTTAGGTGTAGATGAATACAGTTTGGTGCGGCTTTTTGAGAAAGAGAAAGGAATTAAAAAAAATTTGGAAAAAGGCAAAAATCCTAGCAAGAAAAAAATAAAAATACAGTCGCCAAATATTTCGGCTTTTATTTTTACGCCCAAGAAAATCATTTTATTTCTTGTGGCTGTTTTTGTCGCCGGAGCGTTTTTTTATCTCTATCGTGAGGCCGGATCACTGACGGATAATCCGCGCCTTATCATCCTCAATCCTGAGCCAAACTCGCAAGTTGAGGGGAATACGGTTTCATTGGAAGGAAAAACTGACAAGGACGCGCGCGTGTTTGTTAATGATCAGGTGGTTTTGGTGGATGATAACGGAAAATTCAAGGAAGACATTTCCTTGCAATCAGGCATTAACGTGATTCATGTCAGGGCATTGAATAAGTTTCAAAAAGAAGCAGCGGAGAATGTGACAGTACAGGCAAAATATGACAGCAGCACGGACGTTGCGAATGATGGCGCGGCGGGTAACTTATCCGGTGAGAATGTTTCCTTGACGGATAATAAGGCGGTGCAAGTCGAGCTTAGCGTTGATCCCGGTCCGGTCTGGATAAGTGTTGAGGCGGATGGCAATTTGGTTTTCAGCGGGACGGTGCTTGCCGGGGCGGTGCAAAAATTTAGCGCTCGCGATAAGATTGTTATTGGTTCGGGACAAGCTAACGCAACATATATCAAACTAAATGGCGAGGACAAAGGAACGCTTGGAAAAGAAGCGGGAGCGATTAAAGGGGTGGTCTTTGCCAAAGATTAGAAAAAGGAGTAGACTAGAGAGGTAGTATCACTACAGCACTACAAAAATACAAATACGTACAAAAATACGAAAGTACAAAAAGGGAAAGGCAAATACGGTGTGAGCAATAAAGTGTGAGTTATATTTTTTTGTATTTTTGTACTTTAGTAAAATTTTGTATTTTCGTAGTAAATAAAATTAAGCCAAGCTAACAAATAATATTTATATATATGAAAGACGAAGAGAAGAAGGAGGGGAAAAACAAAGAGCAGGAAAAGGGCGTGGATAATGTTGTCTCGGAAATTCGGGAGAAATTTGGCGAAGGGGTGATTATGAAATTGGGAGATATTAAACACGTCGATGTGGCTTCCATTCCGACCGGCTCAATTTCATTGGATCTTGCTTTGGGAATTGGTGGCATTCCGCGTGGTCGCGTGGTGGAAGTTTATGGGCCGGAGTCTTCCGGAAAAACCACTTTGACTTTACATATTATTGCCAACACGCAAAAAGCGGGTGGTGTGGCGGCGTTTATTGA
This sequence comes from bacterium, assembly GCA_043725085.1. GTDB lineage: Bacteria > Patescibacteriota > Minisyncoccia > Moranbacterales > UBA2206 > UBA9630. The sequence goes on along the minus strand of JAYSLY010000016.1, from coordinate 22,993 downwards.
CGCCGAACATGCACTTGATCCCGAATATGCCAAAAGAATTGGAGTGAATGTGAATGATCTTTTGATTTCTCAACCAGACAATGGTGAGCAAGCCCTCGACATTGTGGACGCGCTGGTTAACTCCGGATCAATCGACGTGGTTGTCGTGGACAGTGTCGCGGCACTCGTGCCAAAGGCGGAAATTGAAGGGGATATGGGAGATAGTCATATGGGACGCCAAGCGCGATTAATGTCACAAGCTTTGCGAAAACTGACGGCGATCATTTCGCGTTCAAACTGCACTGTGATTTTCATCAACCAAATCCGGATGAAAATCGGCGTGGTGTTTGGCAATCCGGAAACAACGACAGGTGGAAACGCGCTCAAATTCTATGCATCTGTTCGCGTGGAAGTGAGGCGCAGTGCGCAGATTAAAAAAGGCGAAGACATCGTGGGTAATCGTACGAAAGTAAAAATCGTCAAAAATAAAGTGGCACCGCCTTTTCGCACAGCGGAGTTTGATATTATGTATAATGAAGGAATTTCGGCGGCGGGTGACGTTCTCGACACCGGCGTGAAATATGAAGTGGTGACGAAAAAGGGCAATTCCTATTCTTTCGGCGAAGTCAAATTGGGCGTGGGTCGCGAGCCGGCTAAAGCCTTTTTGAAAGCCGACAAAAAAATGCAAGCGGAAATTTCCAAACAGATTTTCAAGAAAGTGGAAGAGTTGGAAACAGAAGCAAATAAAGACTAGACTAAATCAGGCAGAGCTGATAGAATATTAAGGTTGCGATAATTATTTAATTTTACTTAAAAAGATGAAATATGAAAAAGAATTTCCACTGCAAAAAACAAAAGTGGAAGGAGTTGATAGAAAATTTAACCTCTCTGATTTGAATGAGAGAAAGGAATATTTTGAGACAAAAGTAGGTGAAGATATTGAGAAATTAAAGAAATATTTTTCTGAAGGAAAAACGTTTATTGCTTATTTTTTGGGTAAAAAAAATGCGGGTAAAGGAACCTATACAAAGCTTTTGATGGAAATTTTTGGCAAGGACAAAATCGGGCATATTTCTGTTGGTGATGTTGTGAGAGATGTGCATGCGGCAATGGAAGATGAGGGTGAGAAGAAAGAACTTTTGGCGTATTTACACAAAAATTATCGTGGCTATATTTCGCCCGAACAAGGTATTGAAGCCCTTCTCGGCAGAGATACTAAAACGCTTTTACCGGACGAATTTATTATGACCTTAGTTAAAAGGGAAATTGATAAGATGGACAGAAAATCTCTTTTTATTGATGGTTTCCCAAGAAATTTTGATCAAATATCGTACTCGCTATTTTTCAAAGAACTTATTGATTATAGAAAAGACCCAGATATTTTTTTGGCGATTGATATTCCTGAGGCAGTAATCGATGAACGGATGAAGTATCGAGTTGTTTGCCCAATCTGTCATACACCAAGAAACTTGAAATTACTTGCCACTAAGGAGGTCGGCTATGACGAAGCTCAAGAAGCATTTTATTTGAAATGTGACAATCCTGAATGCAATAATGTACGAATGGTGGCAAAAGAAGGAGACAACTTGGGAATTGAATCTTTGCGTGATAGGTTAGAGATGGATGATAAGCTGATTAATAAGGTTTTTTCTTTGCACGGTGTCACGAAAGGAATGGTGAGAAATGCTGTGCCTGCAAGTGTTGCTAAGGAAATGGTGGATGATTATGAGATTACCCCTGAGTTTTATTATGAGCGTGACGAGAATACGGGTGAAGTTAAAACTCTCGAAAGACCCTTCACTGTGAAAGATGATGAAGGCGTTGAGGTGTATAGCTTGATGGCTCCCGCTGTTGTTACTTCTCTTGTTAAGCAATTAGTCAAAACATTGGGACTTTAAAAGTAGTCTCTTAAGGACAACCAAAAAATCCTCCACGTGGAGGATTTTTTATATTCACAAAAGAGAATTATTTTTCTTTGTTAGAAGTCTTGATGCATCTGGTGCAAATCTTGGTTTTTGCGCCGTCAATTTTTTTGCTTTGCAAATTGATTTGAAACTTTCGCAAGGTTTTGACATTGGAATGGCTAACAGTGTGGCCTGATCCTGGACCGCGCCCGCAAACTTCACAAACTCTACTCATAAAATTAAGGTTAGTAGTTGATTTATTACAAGATATAAGGTAGCATAGGAATATAATTTTAGCAAGGGAATCCCATGTCCAATGAAATTGTTTTGATTGTTTTCTATGTCGCAATTCTCCTTTACTCAGTCATAATTCATGAGGTTTTTCATGGTGTAATGGCGCTGTGGCTGGGGGATAATACGGCGAAATATGCCGGGCGACTGACAGCTAATCCACTTAGTCATCTGGATTTTATTGGGTCATTTATCGCGCCACTTTTTATGTATCTGTCATTTGGTTTTGCTTTCGGTTGGGCTAAGCCTGTTCCCTATAATCCTTATAATCTCAAAAACCAAAAATGGGGGCCGGCGATGGTGGCGATGGCGGGACCGGGAATAAATCTGGCCGTGGCACTGGTCGCGGCGATTGTTGCGAGGTTTATTGCGCTTCCGCTGCATCTCAAAAAGGATATCATAAATCATTTTAATGAGTGGTCGGTAGTTTCGGGCGTAATTGCTGGGTCAGTCAGTGCAATATTTTATGAACTTTTGATTATTGTTGTGATCATTAATGTTTTTTTAGCTTTTTTCAATTTAATTCCTATCCCGCCACTTGATGGTTCGAAACTGCTATTTGCCATTTTTCCGATTAAAATTGAAACGCAAGCCATGCTTGAACAATTTGGCTTTATGCTCCTTTTGTTTTTCATCTTCTTTTTTTCCACCCCGCTGCGCATCTTCCTTGGTACCGCGATTAATGCCTTTTTGCGGGTGGCAATTTGACATATATTTAATTGTCGTTTATGCTTATTGGGCTAGACAACTGGCAGTTTTTTTATTATACTCAACTAGAGTTGCGAGTATGATAATATGCAGACATTTTAAAAAATTAAATTATTTTATTACGATCCGCGAAATTGATGAAGATGCGCTAAATTGAGCTTTAGCTGAGCTGAATTTCTGCATTTCATAAATTCGCCCGCCTGCAACGCTATGCGTAGCATTGCGGGCAGGTAATTCGTAGAAAAGAACAGATGCCAACAATCAATCAACTGAAGCGAAAATCGCGCTCGTCAGTCAAGAGCAAATCAAAAACACCTGCTTTTAAGCATGTTTTTAATACTTTAAAGAACAAGCCGGTTCTCACTAACAGCTCATTCAAACGTGGAGTATGCCTCAAGGTCAGCACAACTACACCAAAAAAACCTAACTCAGCTCTGCGAAAGATTGCCAGAGTGCGTCTTACTAATGGGATGGAAGTAACGGCTTATATCCCAGGAATCGGACACAACTTGCAAGAGCACTCCATTGTGATGCTCCGCGGTGGACGTGTGAAAGATCTTCCAGGTGTGCGTTATCACATTGTGCGCGGAGTCTTGGACAGCGCCGGGGTGGCTAATCGCAAGCAAGGTCGCTCTAAATATGGAGCTAAGGTGGAGAAGGCTAAGCAATAAGAATTAATTTTAAATTATTAATTTTAGATTTAAAATCAATTTTAAATTACTAGGTGTTAAAAATTTAAACTTTTGACATTTCGGGTCTTATTTAAAATTTTAAACTTAAAATTTCAAATTCCTAGCATGGCAAGAAGAAAAAGAGTATTTGAAAAACACGTCAAGCCTGACACGAGATATGATAATCTTTTGGTGGGTAAATTTATTAATAGCATTTTACAAGACGGAAAAAGAACAACCGCGGAGCGAATTGTCTATGAAGCCTTTGATATTATTCATGAAAAGACCAAAAAAGGCGGACTGAACATTTTCGAACAAGCTTTGAAAAATGTCGCTCCGCTTGTTGAGTTGAAATCTCGTCGCGTAGGCGGTGCAAACTATCAAGTTCCTGTTCCGGTTTTGGGCGAGAGACGCACAACTTTGGCAATCCGTTGGCTAAAAGCCGCTATTTCTTCCAAAAAAGGCAAAAAAATGGCAGAAAAATTGGCGGATGAGCTGGTTGAAGCATCAAATAAAGCTGGTGCGGCAATGAAGAAACGTGATGATGTGCACAGAATGGCAGATGCGAATAAGGCGTTTGCGCATTTCGCGTAAAATTCGTTAAAAATTTGTGTAAAATTAGTATTATGGCCAGATTATACCCAATCGAAAAGTATCGTAATATCGGAATTATCGCGCATATTGATGCGGGAAAAACTACCACGACCGAACGCGTGTTGTTTTATACCGGAGTCACTCACAAAATTGGTGAAGTGCATGAAGGCGCGGCGACAATGGACTGGATGGCGCAAGAGCAAGAGCGCGGAATCACGATCACTTCAGCGGCGACAACTTGTTTTTGGAAAGATTGCCAGGTGAACATCATTGACACTCCGGGACATGTGGATTTCACAGTCGAAGTGGAGCGTTCTTTGCGTGTCCTAGACGGCGGTGTGGTGGTGTTTGATGGAAAAGAAGGGGTGGAGCCTCAATCAGAAACAGTGTGGCGTCAGGCGGACAAATATAGCGTACCACGTGTTTGTTTCATCAATAAAATTGACAAAGAAGGCGCTGATTTCTATTATGCCTTGAAAACGATTTGGGATCGTTTGACACCGAATGCTGTCGCGTTGCAAATTCCAATTGGGGAACGCGGTGAGTTTTCCGGCGTGGTGGATTTGATTAAGATGAGGGGCTATACTTTCGCCGGAGAAATGGGAATTGATGTGATTGAAGGAGAGATTCCTGCCGAACTTTTGGATAAAGCGAAAGAATGGCGAGAGAAAATGGTGGAAAAAGTTTCGGAAACAGATGATGCGCTCACAGAAAAATTTTTGAACGGTGAAGAAATATCACAGCCGGAATTAAAAGCCGCCATTCGCCGGGCGACAATTGCGACAAAGCTCGTTCCAGTTTTTACCGGAACAGCACTGCGTAATAAAGGTGTGCAATTAGTACTTGACGCGGTGGTTGATTATCTGCCTTCTCCTCTGGATGTGCCAGCGATTAAGGCGACTGACGTGCGGGATGAAACAATTGAGATTGAAGTGAAACAACAAGATGACGCACCTTTCGCGGCTTTGGCTTTCAAGGTGGCGACTGACCCCTATGTTGGACAATTGACCTTTTTCCGTGTTTATTCGGGAGTGCTTAAAGCCGGATCGTATGTTCTCAACTCTTCCAAGAATGAAAAAGAGCGTATTGGCCGAATTTTGCAGATGCATGCCAATCACCGTGAAGAAATTTCAGAAATTTATGCCGGAGGAATCGGGGCGCTGGTGGGAATGAAAAACACGACAACCGGAGATACTTTATGTGACATCGAAAAACCGGTGCTTTTGGAAACGATTACTTTCCCGGAGCCGGTGATCTCGATTGCCATTGAACCAAAAACCAAAGCGGACCAAGAGAAGATGGGATTTGCTTTGCGAAAACTTGCCGAAGAAGACCCGACTTTCAAAGTGCGCACTGACGAAGAAACCGGACAAACAATCATTTCCGGCATGGGCGAATTACACTTGGATATTATCGTGGATCGCATGAAGCGTGAATTTAAGGTTGAGGCGAATATTGGTCAACCGCAAGTCGCTTATCGTGAAACGATTCGCGTCAAAGCGGAAGCGGAAGGCAAATATATCAAACAATCCGGTGGTCGCGGACAATATGGACATTGTTGGATGCGTGTCGAGCCACAAGAGCCGGGCAAGGGATTTGAGTTTGTTAGTGAAATTAAAGGTGGAGTCATTCCGCAAGAATATATCGTTCCGATTGAAAAAGGTGCGAAAGAGGCGATGGAATCCGGAGTTGTCGCGGGCTATCCGATGGTGGACATCAAAGCGACAGTTTATGACGGATCATACCACGAAGTGGACTCTTCGGAAGCGGCTTTTAAAATCGCCGGATCGATGGCCTTCAAGGAAGCTTGCCGACGTGCAAAACCAATGCTTTTGGAACCGATTATGAAAGTGCAGACAATCACGCCGGAAAACTTTATGGGTGATGTGGTGGGTGACATTAATGCGAAACGGGGAATCATCAAAGAAATGGGCGATCGTGGAGAGGGTAATGCAAGAGTAAAAATCATTGATGCGGAAGTGCCACTTTCTTCAATGTTCGGTTATGCCACGCAACTGCGTTCGATGAGCCAAGGCCGAGCCAACTACGCAATGGAGTTTTCACACTACGCCGAAGTGCCAAAGAATGTGGCAGATGAAATTTCCGGCGGGAAGAAATAAATCATGCCCTCCTACGCCAAGGCTTCGGCGGGGCGAGGCATGAAACATAGAACATATAACAAAATTTACAACTTCTTTTCAAAAGACAACTCCGGGCGTGGTTGTTTTTTGCCTTATTTTAGCCAAATAGTTTCAGTATGGGGTGCTGTGCAAGTAGTATTTGACAAAAAGTAGGACTTTGTGTATACTACTAATATGATAATTGAAAGAGAACTATACGCAAAAATCAGTCCGGTAATCGACTCCTCCGAGGCGATTATTATTACCGGGATGCGAAGAGTTGGGAAAACTACACTGCTGCATCATATTATGGAGCATATTTCTTCAGGGAATAAGCTGTTTTTAGATTTGGAGAATCCGGCTAATCAAAAATATTTCGAGAATGAAAATTATGATAGCATAGCTGACGGATTGGGAATTTTGGGTCTGGATTTAAACAAGAAAGGCTATGTGTTTTTAGATGAGATTCAATTTGTCAAAAATCTTCCATCAGTCGTCAAGTATCTGCATGATCATTATAACCTGAAATTCTTTTTAAGCGGATCGTCGAGTTTTTATCTGAAAAATCTTTTTTCCGAGTCTTTATCGGGAAGAAAATATATTTTCGAACTGTTTCCTTTGAGCTTTCGGGAATTTATGCAACTTAAAAATTCAAAAATAAATGTCGATGCTTTGCATAGTAACAAAATATCATTAGCAACATTTGGCCAAATAGAAAGGTACTATGCTGAGTATGTTTTATACGGTGGTTTTCCGGGGGTGGTGCGGAAAGAAGTTATTTCGGAAAAAAAAGCAATGTTGGAGGATATCTTTTCTTCCTATTTTCAATTGGAAGTAGTGCAGCTTGGTGATTTCAAAAAAATAAATGTGGTGCGCGATTTGATGCTGCTGCTTATGGAAAGAACAGGCTCAAAATTGGATGTGCTGAAACTATCCAGAGAATTAGGGGTTGCTCGCGATACCCTGAATAATTATATCGCTTTTTTAGAGAATACTTATTTTATAAAATTAGTCAGGCCGTTTAGCCGGAATAAAGATTCAGAAATAAGAAATGTTCCAAAGTTTTATCTCTGTGATTCCGGGCTGATCAACCAATTTTCAAAAATTAGCACCGGAGCGTTATTTGAAAATGCTGTTTTTTTAGCCCTTAGCAAATTAGGTGAGGTAAATTATTATCAGAAAAAAAGCGGAGTGGAAATTGATTTTGTGCTGGATAAGAAAGTTGCCTATGAAGTAAAAATAAAAGCCTATGAGCAAGATATGACGAGACTTAGAAATCTTTCCACAGAGTTGAAATTAAAAGATTATAAAATAGTTTCTCAAAAATACAGCGAGCTTGCAAATATTGAATACGGATTTAGCCTTTGACGGCGGATTGCAGTATAGAAGGCTTAGGAGAATTTAAGTTTACTTTTGAAATAGTTCAGAGGAATCGAGATTGTTTTTTCGAAAAACTTTACAAAACAAGCTTTTGCACTATATGGGGCTTTTCGCTATTGACACAAAATAACATCCGCGATAAGATTTTAGTGTTGAGAGAATAAATAACTTACTTTCGCTATGTTAGACAAGAAATTAAAAGAAGCGTTGGAACTTTTGGGAGGAAGAGCTGTTATCAAGGATCAGGATGAGCACTATATTTTGCTCACTTTGCGGGAGTTTCGTAAAATCAAACAGGAGGGAGTTTTGGGGTTGACAAAGCAAGAATTAGTTGATAAGATAAATAATGATATAGCTAGTTGGAAATTTTCTCAAGAAGAAGACAAGCTGACTGAGATTGAGCTGGAAACGCTGGGTGAGATTAAGAGCGATGAGGTGCGCTATGAAAGCATGCCCCAAGCTTGAGTTATCCACAACATAGGCACATTTTTATTTGTCAAAAGTATTTTTTTAGGGTAGAGTAGTATTTGTGTTAAAATTTAATTTAATTTAATAATAACAAAAAATCGCAAAGATGTTGCGGGAATATTTTTTTTCTAAAAAGAAACTTCTCGGGCACCTTGCGTAAGTTACCAAACATATGGCAGCAGAAAAATTCGCCAGAACCAAGCCTCATGTTAATGTTGGAACTATCGGTCACGTTGACCATGGGAAAACCACATTGACTGCGGCAATCCTTCATGTGCTCAGTTTTCTTGGACAGGCCAAGGAAAAAAGTATCGATGAAATTGATAAAGCTCCGGAAGAGAGAGAGCGCGGAATTACTATCGCGACTGCTCATTGCGAATACGAGTCCCAAAAGAGACATTATGCTCACGTAGACTGCCCGGGACATGCTGACTACATCAAAAACATGATTACCGGTGCTGCCCAGATGGACGGTGCAATTTTGGTGGTGGCTGCGACCGATGGTCCTATGCCTCAAACTCGCGAACACATTCTTTTGGCTAAACAAGTGGGTGTGCCGGAAATCGTAGTATTCCTTAATAAAGTTGACATGGTTGATGATGCAGAATTGGTTGACCTGGTTGAGGCTGAAGTTCGTGAACTTTTGACAAAATATGAATTCGATGGAGATAATGCTGTTGTGATTCGTGGTTCAGCTTTGAAAGCGCTTGAGGCAAAATCAGTCGAAGAAGAGGCTGCGAAGCCTGTAATTGATCTGATTGCCGCTTTGGACGAAAAAATTCCCGATCCGGTTCGTGAAATGGACAAACCCTTCCTTCTTCCAATTGAAGATATCTTCACCATTGAAGGTCGTGGAACGGTTGTTACCGGAAGAATTGAAAGAGGTGTGATTAATATCAATGAAGAAGTGGAAATCGTGGGACTTCGCCCAACTCAAAAGACTGTTGTGACTGGAATTGAAATGTTCAATAAAACGCTTGATCGTGGAGAATGCGGAGATAATGCGGGACTTCTCATCCGTGGAATCAAGAAAGAAGATGTGGAAAGAGGTCAAGTTTTAGCTAAACCGGGCTCAATCACGCCGCACACAGAATTTGAATGTGAAGTATATATCTTGACCAAAGAAGAAGGCGGGCGACATACTCCATTTTTCAAGGGCTATAAGCCGCAGTTCTATGTTAGAACAACTGATGTGACTGGTGAAGTTATGCTTCCGGAAGGAACAGAAATGGTGATGCCGGGAGATACTGTTAGCTTCAAAGTCGTTTTGGGTGCACCTGTGGCCATGGAAGAAGGAATGCGCTTTGCGATCCGCGAAGGTGGACGCACAGTTGGCGCCGGTGTTGCAACTAAGATTATCAAATAGTTTTCAGGTAGTTTTTTCTTTGTCCAACACTAAGTCACTGTCATAAAATTAGCTGGAAAATGAGGCTAGTGATGTAAAATTTGACGTAACACTTTTTCTGTGCTAGAGTTCTCAAATGTGGAATTAGTGTTGGATTACAGAGAAAATTAGGTTAAAAAAGAGATTATTTATTTAAAAATTTGCATAAATTGATGTCAAAGAACGAAGAAGAAGTAAAATCAAGAATCAGAATTAAGATTAAGGCTTATGATCATAAGATTATTGATCAATCAGCCCGTCAAATTGTAGATACTGCCCAAAGATCAGGTGCCAGTATTGTGGGGCCGGTGCCACTGCCTACTGAAATTCGCAAATTTACCGTTAACAAGTCTACATTTGTTCACAAAGATGCTCGCGATCAATATGAGATGCGAATCCACAAAAGACTTATTGACATCATGAGCCCAACACCAAAAACCATTGATAGTTTGACAAATTTAGATTTACCGGCAGGAGTGGATATTGAAATCAAAATGTAGTTCGTAGAGAAACTAGTTAAAGTCCGTGCCCGAGCAGTCGGTGCCTTACGGATACTAATCTAGCCAAGAAAGAAATTTCTTAACCTTTAAAAAAGGTTTTCGGCTGGTAATGGCCGTTTTTATTTTTTAGACAAAAGCAATGAAATTTATTCTAGGAAAAAAGATTGGAATGACAACGATTTATGACGAAAAAGGCGCATCAAATGTGACTCTTTTGGAGTGCGGCGCGAAAGTGTCGCGGATTTTAGAAAAAGGCAAGGATAAGGATAATTATTCAGCAATCCAGTTGGAAATTGCCAAAACCAAGAATAAGACCAAGAAAAAAGAATTTCGCGTTGAGGGTAGCGAGTTAAAAAAAGATGATACAATTGATGTTTCCATTTTTGAACTAAATGAAAAAGTAATAATCTCGGGAACGAGCAAGTCCAAGGGTTTTCAGGGCGTTGTGAAAAGACATGGGTTTTCCGGAAGCTGCGCAACACATGGTCACAAACATGACCTTCGTGCGCCAGGTTCAATCGGTTCCGGTTTTCCTGAGCATGTGACAAAGGGAAAGCGAATGGCTGGTCGCATGGGCGGAGATCGCGTAACAACCAAAAATTTGAAAGTCGTGTTTATTGATAAGGAAAAAAATATTCTCGCAGTTAAGGGTGCGGTTCCAGGCATCCCAGGAGGAATCGTAGAAATTAAGGCACTATAATCTCAAAAAGTATGGCAAAGATCAAAGTCTATAATCTCGAAGGAAAAGAAGTTGAAGAAATCGAACTTTCTGATTCTGTTTTTGGCTTGCCAAAAAACGATGATCTTGTGCATCAGATTGTAGTAGCCATGGACGCGAATAAAAGGCAGGTGCTAGCTGACACAAAGACTCGAGGAGAAAGAGCGGGTAGTGGAATCAAGCCTTGGAAGCAAAAGGGTACAGGACGCGCTCGTGTTGGTTCAAGAAGAACTCCGCTTTGGAAAAAAGGAGGTGTTGTTTTCGGACCAACGAGTGAGCGAAATTATAAGCACAAGATTAACAAAAAAATGAACCAAAAAGCGATTGCGACGGTGCTCAGTGGAAAGCTTAAGGATCAAGAAATTTTTGTGGTTGATAAGTTGAATTTTTCTGAGAAGAAAACCAAGGAAGTGGCTAAGATGTTTGTGAATTTTAAAATCAAAGGTAAGACTTTGATGGCTTTTTCCAATGCAGAAAAAGAGCTTCGCCTAGCTAGTCGAAATTTGGCTAAGGTGGAAAATATTCTCACACCGCAACTGAACGTTTTGGAAATGCTACGAAATAAGAATTTACTGATGAGCAAAGAATCTGTAATGTTCCTCGAAGAAAAGTATAAACAAGTTGAAGCAAAATAATGGAAAATAATATCAATCCCAATCAAGAAAATATTCTCTCGAAAGTGCTCATCTTCCCGATCGTGACTGAAGCGGCAACTATTCTCATTGAGCAAAATAAATATATTTTCAAAATTTCTCCGCGCGCAACAAAATTGCAAGTGAAAATGGCGATCGAGAAAATCTACAAAGTCAAAGTGGAAAAAGTGAACACAGTGAGCATCCCGAAAAAATTCCGTACTCGCGGACGAATTCCAGGTTGGAAGTCGGGTTTTCGAAAGGCAATTGTGACACTCAAAGAGGGAAGTAAGCTTGATGTGTTTGAAGGAAAATAATTTAGTCTAAACTCGTTATATGGCAATTAAGATCTACAAAAAAAATACTGCCGGACGCCGCAATATGTCGGTTGTTAAGGTTTCTTATGTTTCAAAGAAAAAACCGGAAAAAGCGCTTTTGGCGAAACTTGGAAAGCTAGCCGGACGCTCACACGGAAAAATTTCAGTGCGGCACCAAGGTGGTGGAAACAAGCAGAGGTATCGAATTGTGGATTTCTTGCAAGATAAATTTGGTATTCCGGGACGCATAGCTGCGATTGAAAAGGATCCAAACAGAAAAGCTTTTATCGCCCTTGTGAATTATGCTGATGGAGAAAAACGCTATATCTTAGCAACAGAAGGAATGCGAGCAGGGCAAGTTGTCTTGTCCGCTGAGAATGCTCCGGTGAAACCGGGTAATCGTGCTAAGGTGAAAAATATTCCGGTTGGAACGACTATCTGTAATTTGGAATTATTTCCAGGGCACGGTGGGCAAATTGTTCGAAGTGCTGGAAGCTCAGCTAGTCTGACTGCGGTTGATGAAAAAACAGCGCAAATCAAAATGCCTTCAGGCGAGATACGCCTAGTGAGTAATGAATGCTATGCAACAATTGGACAAGCGAGTAATTTTGAGAGTAATTCAATTAATCTTGGCAAAGCGGGCAAAAGCCGTTGGCTCAATAAGCGACCGGCTGTGCGCGGATCTGCTATGAATCCGGTTGACCATCCACACGGAGGAGGCGAAGGACGACAAGGAATTGGACTTAAGCATCCAAAAACTCCTTGGGGCAAGCCAGCGCTTGGAAAGAAAACCAGAAAGAAGAAATTATATAGCAATAAATTTATTATCAAGCGAAGAGTGAAACGTAAGTAGACAAATTAAACACATCATTATGACCAGAAGTCTGAAAAAAGGTCCCTATGTGGACGAAAGATTAATCAAGAAAGTGTTGGACAAAAAGCCGGGTGACAGAAGCGTCATCAAAACTTGGCTCCGCGCTGCAGTTATTTCTCCGGAAATGGTTGGTTTTACTTTTGGCGTCTACAATGGAAAGATATTTATTTCAGTTACTCCGACAGAAGAAATGGTAGGACACAGACTGGGAGAATTTTCTCCAACGCGCAAGTTCACCCGTCATGGCGGTAAGATGCAAAAAGAAATGGAAACAGCAGCTAAGCAAAAAGAGGCTGATGCAGCAAAGGCTGCCAAAGCTTCTGATACTAAGAAGAAATAATTGAGACTATTATGAAAGTTACAGCAGAACTCAACAATTTAAGAATCTCTCCGCGCAAAGTGAAATTGGTCGCTGATTTAATCAAGGGCATGGACGCAGTGGAAGCTGTGAGCCAGCTTGATGTGGCGATTAAGAAAACTAGCAGTTATATGCAAAAATTGCTTCTGAGTGCGGTTGCTAATGCGGAAAATAATTTTGGTCTTTCAAAAAATAATCTGTATGTTTTGGATGTTGTTGTTGGAGCTGGACCGACGCTCAAAAGATGGATGCCAAAGGCCTACGGACGGGCTGGGCAAATTCTGAAAAGGACTTCAAAAGTAAGAATAGTTTTGGAAGAAAGAGTCGAAGGTCTGGATCGTAAAAGTAAAGAACAAATGGAGAAAGAAAAGCAAGAAAGATTAAAAAAAGCTACGGCAGAGTTGAAAAAGAAAGAAGAGAAAACGGATGATGAGGTTAAAGACGCAAAAGTAGAAAAGGTAGTTGATGCGAAAGGAAAGGGTGAAGAGAAAACCAAAAAGGTAGCAGGAGAGCCAAAGAGTTGGAAAAATAAGATATTTAGACGGAAGTCAATGTAATGTAGTCTCTACGAATTACGAATAAGTACGAATGTACGAATCCGTAACCGTAGACTAAAGATATTAAAAAGTTTTAGATAATCACATTAGTATATTCGTATAAATTCGTAATTCGTAGAGAAAAATAACTATGGGACATAAAGTAAATCCGGTTGGGCTGCGCTTGGGGATTACTCAAGATTGGAAATCCAAGTGGTTTAGCAAGAAAGATTATAACAAAAACCTCAAGCAAGATATTGAGATCCGTTTGGAAGTGATGAAGAAATGGAAAAGCGCGTTTATCTCCGAGGTGGAAATTGAAAGATCTCAAGCGGCCATAAAAATTATCATCAAAACCGCTCGTCCGGGAGTGCTCATCGGTCGTGGAGGCAGTGGAGTCGAAGATATCAAGCATTATATTCAAAACACCTTTTTCAAAAGTAACCGCAAGACTGATTTGCGAATTGAAATTCAAGAAATCAAAAATTTTGAAGAAAGTGCGATGATTGTGGCGCAAAATGTAGCAGAGCAGCTAGAGAAAAGAATTCCTTTTCGAAGAGCGATGAAAATGATGCTTGAACAGGCAATGAAAAATTCAACAATCAAGGGAGTAAAGATTGAAATGTCCGGAAGACTGGGTGGTGCAGAAATGTCTCGTCGTGAATGGTTGTCAAAGGGAACTCTGCCTTTGCACACACTGCGCGCGAATATCGATTTTGCCAGAGCGACAGCTTTCACAACCTATGGAGCAATCGGAGTAAAAGCTTGGCTGTATAAGGGAGAGGTGTTTGATACTAAAAAGACGAATTAAAGTAAAAAAATCGTATGTTGATGCCCAAGAAAGTAAAACATAGAAAGGTGCAGAGAGGCGGAGCAATCCGTGGCAATGCAATGCGAGGAAACTCAATCAGTTTTGGTAGTTTTGGATTGAAAGCGGTTGGCGCTAGTCTTGTTTCTTCTCGGCAGATCGAAGCTGCTCGTCGTGCAATGACCAGATATGTGCAAAGAGGAGGTAAGATTTGGATCAGAATTTTTCCCGATAAGCCAATGACCAAAAAAGGTGATGAGACCCCGATGGGTAAAGGAAAAGGAGCGGTCGATCATTTTGTGGCGGTGGTGAAACCCGGCACTGTAATGTTTGAAATGGATGGCGTGAAAAGAGAAATTGCCAAGGAAGCGATGCGCTTGGCGGCGCATAAGTTAAATTTGAAAACTAAGTTTGTTACTAAAGAGGAATAAGAAAATTGCTATGAAAATTAAGGAATTGAAAGACAAGAATATAAATGAACTCAAGAAACTTCTGGCTGAAAAAGAGGAAGGTGTTCGTAAGTTCAGATTTGAGTTGGCCACAAAGCAAGTCAAGGGCACGAGACAGATCAGGACTGCCAAGCGGGATGTTGCGAGGATTCTCACTTTAATTCAACAGGAAAGTCTAAAAGCTTAAGGATAATTTTATGGATAGTCAAATTGTGGAAAAGAACAAAATAATCACTCGCAAAAAAGGCGTTGTTGTGTCTGACAAGATGGACAAAACAATTGTGGTTGCAGTGGAGACGTTGAAAACTCATCCAAAGTATAAGAAGAAATATCGCTCAACCAAGAAATATAAGGCGCATGACGAGGAAAATAAGTATAAAATTGGAGATGTTGTTGAAATTGTGCCTGGAAGGCCGATGAGTAGGGATAAGAATTATGTAGTTATATAAAAGTGTTATGATACAAGCAGAATCAAAATTAAATGTAGCGGACAATAGTGGCGCTAAGGTCATCAAATGTTTCAAGGTGCTTGGTGGAAGCAAGAGACGCTTCGCTCGCATCGGAGATGTTATTGTTGCTTCCGTTAAATCAGCTGAACCGCGAGGGATGGTGAAAAAGGGAGACAAGGTGCGAGCCGTGATTGTGCGTCAACGAAAAGAATTTCGAAGAAAAGACGGATCATATATTCGTTTTGATGAAAACGCCGCAGTGATTGTGGAAGCTAAAGAACCGAAAGGCACCAGAATTTTTGGACCGATTGCCAGAGAGATTAGAGATAGAGGTTATGCGAAAATCGCGTCATTAGCGCCAGAAGTACTATAAAACAGATTTAAACACACATTTTGACAAATTTTACACAAACACGCAAATTATTTGTGTTTTGGTGTGAAATTTGTCCGTAATTTGTGTAAAATTAGTGATATGAAAATTAAGAAAAACGATTTAGTTAAGATGCTTGCAGGAAAAGACAGTGGAAAAACTGGGAAAGTTCTGCGTGTGTATCCAACACAGAAGAAAGTGGTGGTGGATGGACTAAATATGCTCAAAAAACATAACAAGCCCAAAAGAGAGGGAGAAAAGGGTCAAAGAGTGGAAATTCCAAGAATGGTTGATATTTCGAATGCGATGGTAGTTTGTCCTAAGTGTGGAAAGGCTGCGAGATTGGGGTATAAGACAGAAGGTGACAAGAAAATTCGCGTGTGCAAGAAATGTAAGGCAGAAATTTAAATTCGACCCGCCTTCGTTAAAGCTACGGCGGGGCGATGCCCGCCTGTAATAAGACTATAGTGTTGTAGCAGCGTAATCAGGATTAATTTTAAAGAAGAGTATGTCAAAAATTTACGAAAAATATAAGACCGAAGTAGCGGCGGAGATGAAAAAAAGTCTCAAACTGAAAAATGATTTGCAAGTACCAAAGATTGAAAAGGTAATTGTGAACGTTGGGATCGGAAAGTTTATCAAAGATTCTGCATTGGTCACGGATATTTTCAATTCCCTAAAAGCGATTACCGGACAAAAACCCGTAATGACGAAAGCCAAGCAATCAATTGCCGGATTCAAGACGCGAGAAGGTTTGGAAATTGGAATCAAGGTGACGCTGCGCGGAAAAAGAAAATGGGATTTCTTGGAAAAATTAGTTGGCGCCTCGATTCCTCGTATCAGAGACTTTCATGGAATTAAGGTTAGCTCAGTGGATAATGGGGGAAATATGAACCTCGGAATCAAAGAACATTTGATTTTCCCGGAAATTCTTCCAGAGCAGGTTAAGACTATTTTTGGAATGCAGGTAAATATTGTAACAAACGCGAAGGAAAAGGAAAAGGGAATGATGCTTTTTCGCCTTCTGGGTTTCCCAATTGAAAAAAAGGATAAATAGAGAGTTTTATATAATAAGCATTAAGTAGAGCAAAATGGCTAAATTATCAGTTGAAGTTAGAGCAAAAAAGAAACCTAAATTTTCCACGAGAATCGTGAGACGCTGTTGGAAATGTGGAAGAAAACACGGATATATGCGCAAGTTTGATATTTGCCGAATCTGTTTTCGTGAACTTGCCAGCACCGGGCAATTGCCAGGCGTGAAGCGGTCAAGCTGGTAGGAAGTTTTTGCTAAATTAAGTAAAAAATATTTTAAAGATAGTTTGAGTTACGAATTTAAATTTTGAATTTTAAAGAGTATGTTAGATCCAATCTCAGAAATGTTAACCAAAATTAGAAACGCTCAGATGGCAGGCCATAAAACTGTGACGATTAGCGCCTCTAAGTTGAAAATGTCTTTGGCTACAATTTTGGAAAAAGAAGGCTTTGTTGATGGCGTTTCCAAGGAAAAGCAGAATGATTTTGATGTGATAAAGATTACTTTGAAATATTATACTATTTCCAACACGAACAAAACTCCAGCGATCAAAGGAATCAGACGAATCAGCAAAGAAGGACAAAGGATTTATGTTAAAAGCAAAGATGTAAGGAGTGTGAAAAATAACTATGGCATTGCGTTGATCTCGACTTCCAAGGGAGTGATGACTGATTTTGAAGCAAAAAAAGCCGGCTTGGGCGGTGAATATATTTGTCAGGTCTGGTAATTTATATTAAAAAAAGAGGATTAATTTTATGAGTAAAATTGGAAAAAAATTAATAACGATTCCTGCCGGTGTGACTGTCACTTTGGAGGGTGAGGTTTTGAAGGCGAAAGGACCAAAGGGCGAGTTGACGATGAAAGTTCATCCGGAAGCTAAGGTGGAAATTGTCGAAGGACAGATTGTTGTTAAGAAAACCAAGGAAGATGGCGGTTCAAACGCAATTTGGGGGCTGACGAGATCGCTTGTGAATAATATCATTATTGGTGTGAGCGTCGGTTATGAAAAGAAATTGGAACTTCAGGGCGTTGGTTTCCGTATGAGTATTCAAGGCAAGAAAATTGTGATGGCGCTTGGCTTCTCTCATCCGGTCGAAGTGATTATTCCTGAAGGCATCACCGCCACACTGGGAGATAATAATGCGCTCAGCATCACAGGAATTGATAAGCAGGCCGTGGGTCAATTTGCAGCGAACATTAAGGATCTCAAAAAAGTTGAGCCATATAAAGGCAAGGGTTTCCGTTATGCGGGGGAGAAGGTGCGGCGAAAAGCGGGAAAGAAGGCAGGAGCTAAGTAAGATTTTGAACCATGATTAAATTGATTAGTGTGATTATCTGATTATTAATTTGAAGAATTTTTATGAATACGATTAGTCAAAATAAATTAAGATTGCATAGAAAGAGACGTGTGCGTGCCAAAATTTCCGGGTCGGCTTTAGTGCCGCGCTTGAATGTTTTTCGCAGCTTGCTTTCCATGAAAGCTCAGGTGATTGATGACGAAGCGGGAAAGACCCTCGTTTTTGCTGACACGAAAGAAGCCAAGACTAAAAATGATGTAGCTGGCGCAAAGATGGTGGGAGTTTTGCTTGCTAAGAAATGCGCGGAAAGGAAAATCACCCAAGTGGTTTTTGACAGAGCAGGCTATCGCTATCACGGAAAAGTGAAAGCTTTGGCGGAAGGCGCGAGAGAAGGCGGTCTTAGATTTTAAATTAAGTATATTTAGATAAAGCTTTATGGCAAAGAACGAACGAAAATTTAGAGGCAAAAAAGAGAAACCGGAATTTGAGCAAAAACTGCTGGATTTGGCTCGTGTTACCCGCGTGGTGAAAGGCGGAAGACGTTTTCGTTTTCGCGCAACACTGGTGATTGGTAACCGCAAGGGCAAGGTTGGCGTGGGAGTTGGCAAAGGCTCGGATGTGACAGATGCGATTTCGAAAGCTTTTGATGATGCCAAGAAAAATATGATTACGGTTGCCATTAAGAATAATACGATTGCCCATGCAGTTGAGCACAAAAAAGGCAGCGCGAAAGTGATTTTGAAACCAGCCAAGGAGGGACGCAGTATCGTGGCCGGAGGAGCGGTGCGCGCCGTGGTGGATTTTGCCGGAATTCGTGATATTGTTTCCAAATCTCTAGGAACATCCAATAAATTGAATGTTGCTCGTGCAACTGTGGAAGCTTTGCAGATGCTCAGTGCTTCTAAGACGAGAAAAGAAAGAATCCAGAAAGAAAATTAAAAATCAAATTGCGTTAATGGTTATAAATTCTATAATATTTTTTTATGTTACGAAATGAACTGCAATTGAGCCTTCCGAGGAAAAAGAAAAAGGATCTTGGGCGTGGCGGGAAAAAAGGCACTTACAGTGGAAAAGGCAATAAGGGACAAAAGGCGCGTAGTGGTGCGCACGTTGATCCTTTGTTTGAAGGTGGACGATCGACTCTTATCGACCACATGAAGAAGAAACGCGGATTCACTGCCAGGAATGCTAAAAAAGTGATTGTTCAGCTTTTTGACATTGAGAAAAATTTTGAAAATGGTGCTATACTTAGTGCAGAGTCTTTGGTTAACATGAAGCTGGTTGCTAGGAAAAATATTCCTTTGGGAATCAAAGTCTTGGGTAACGCAAAAATCACCAAGAAATTCGTGGTAGCAGAGGAAATCTTTTTGAGCGAAGCGGTGAAAAAATCTATTCTTGCAGCGGGCGGAGAGATTAAAGTCGCTGACTTGGAGAAATAAAATAAGCAAATTGGCTAAATTATGTTAGCTAAAATTACGCAAATCTTTCGCATTAAAGAGCTCCGGAATAAAATCTTTTTTATTTTGGCGCTTTTGGTTGTGTTTCGCTTGGCGGCCAATATTCCGATTCCCGGCGTTGATCAGGATCGACTCAAAATGTTTTTTGAAAGCAATCAGCTATTTGGCCTTTTAAACCTTTTTTCCGGTCGTGGACTATCGAGTATCTCGCTTGTAATGCTTGGAGTGGGGCCATATATCACCGCGTCAATCATTATGCAGCTTTTGACTATGATTGTGCCGTCACTTGAGAAAATCCACAAAGAAGAAGGCGAGGCGGGGCGCCAAAAATTTAATCAATGGACGCGCTGGGCAACGGTGCCACTCGCGGCGATGCAGACTTTTGGGATGATCGCACTTTTTCGTTCGCAAGGCATTATTGCGGCAACCGGTGCGACGAGTGTGATTTCAATGATGGTAATTGCGACAGCGGGCACAATTTTCCTTATGTGGCTGGGCGAATTGATCACTGAAAAAGGCGTTGGCAACGGAGTGTCGCTCATCATCTTTGCCGGAATTGTTTCGGGCATTCCTTCGACGATTGCTAAAACATACGCAACAGCGGATTCTTCGCAAATTTTCACTTACTTGATTCTAGGCGCGATTTTAATTTTAGCGATTGCGGCGGTGGTGTTTATGACTGAAGGCCAACGCAATATGCCGGTTTCCTATGCCAAAAGAATCAAAGGCAATAAGATGTATGGCGGAACTTCGACGCATTTGCCACTGCGCATCAATCAAGCCGGGGTGATTCCAATTATTTTTGCGCTTTCTATTATGCTTTTTCCGGGAATGATTGCTAATTTTCTCACTAAGAGTTCCAACGTGATGCTGGCAAACATTGCGGTCAAGGTGAGTGCGCTATTTTCCCCAAGTAATTGGTTTTATTGGATGTTTTATTTTATTCTCGTTGTCGCTTTTACCTATTTCTACACCGCGGTTGTGTTTGATCCAAACAAAATTGCTGAGAGTTTGCAAAAACAAGGCGGATATATCCTTGGAATTCGTCCAGGCAGAAATACCGCGGACTATCTCTATCGCATCATGAATCGCATTACTTTGTCTGGTGCGGTTTTCCTCGGGCTTATTGCAATTTTACCTTTCTTTGTGCAAAGTTTTACGAGCATTGGCTCTGTTTCCATCGGCGGCACAGGCCTTCTCATCGTTGTTTCGGTTGTGATTGAAACAATCAAGCAAATCCAGGGTCAGCTGGCAATGCGGGATTATGAAGGCTTTTAATGTCTCGCTTCGCTTGAATTCTCAAGTCTAAATTTGAAATTTGAAATGAATTTTAAAATGACAAAATTTAAAATTTAGTAATTGAGATTTGATTTTAAATTTCTAATTTAAAATTTCAAATTTAAGGAAAGCTACTTTTCCAAGAAAGGATGATAAAATAAGTAAAAATATGAACATAGTTATTCTTGGTCCCCAAGGTTCGGGCAAGGGGACACAGGCGAAGCTTTTGGCGGAAAAATTTGACCTTGATCATTTTGATACGGGCAAGGCTTTGCGTCAGGTTGCGCTGCTCGATACTCCTTTGGGACATGAAGTGCACGAGATTATTATGGTAAAAAAAGAGTTGGTGCCTAGCCGACTTTTGCGCGAAGTTTTGCATATGCGCTTGAATGATCTGGGACGAGAGCATGGAATTATCTTTGATGGGGTGCCAAGAAATGTTGAACAGGCTGGCTATTTTGAGGAAGCGCTCAAGGAGTTTGGTCGAGAAATTGATCGAGTAATTTTTGTGGATATTTCGAAGGAGGAATCTTTGAGAAGAATCGGAAAAAGGTTTTCTTGCGAAAAATGCAAAGAAGCGGTAATCTTGAAGGAAGGTGAGATAGAAGTTTGTGTAAAATGTGGCGGGAAATTAGTGCAAAGAGCGGATGATACAAAAGAAGGAATTGAGAAAAGACTGAGCATTTTCAGGGAAGAAACGATGCCAGTGATTGAATATTTTGAAAAGAAAAATTTAGTTTCGCGGATTGACGGGGCGCAAAGTGTGGAAGAGGTTTTTGCGGACATTTTGGGGGAATTGGAAAGAACTGTTTAGTTGTAATTCGTAGAGATATGATTATCATCAAGTCAAAAAAAGAAATAGAGCTGATGCGAGAAGGCGGACAACTCCTAGGTCAAATTATGGAGCGAATGGGTGCAATAATTGTGAGTGGGCAAAATACTTTTGAGATCAACAAGCTGGCAAGAAAGCTTGTTTTTGATATGGGCGGGACGCCAATTTTTGAAGGCTATGGCGATCCTGATAATGCATATCCGGCAACAGTTTGCACTTCAATTAATAATGAAATCGTGCACGGTATTCCTAAAAAAAGCAGAGTCATTCGCGAGGGTGATTTGGTGAAATTGGATATCGGAATGAGACACGGGGGCATGATTACTGACATGGCGCGGACCTATTCTGCGGGCCACCTTTCAGATGAAGCGCAAAAAATTATGGATGTGACCAGGGAATGCTTAGATGCGGGAATAAAAACAATTAAAGCCGGAGCGAAGTTGAGTGATTATGGAAAGGCGGTGGAAAATCATGCCAGAGCGAATGGCTTTTCTGTTGTGCGTGATTTGGTCGGGCATGGTGTGGGTAGGGAATTGCATGAAGATCCGCAAATTCCTAATTATTACTTTCCCGGCATGCGAGAGATTGTCTTGCAAGAAGGTATGACTTTGGCGCTTGAACCGATGATCAATGTCGGAACACATTATGTGAAAATACTTAGAGACGGTTGGACATATGCGACAAAAGACGGAAAGCTTAGCGCGCATTTTGAGGACACTATTGTTGTTACGAAAAATGGGGCGGAGATTTTGACGAGGGTCTAATGAAATTATGAGTAATTCAATCAAAACAAAATATTTTCTCGGTGTGGATTATGGCGAGTCGAAGATAGGTCTAGCGATTGCGGACAGTGAAACGCGGATCGCTTTTGCCTATGACATGATAAAAAATGATAAAGACTTGTTGCAAAACATACTAGCGATTATTGAAAAAGAAAAAATCGAGACGGTCATCATTGGCATTCCAAAAAGAACAGGAGACAAAAAAGTGATGTATTCCGGAGAAAAATTAGGTAATGCTCTTAAGGAGAAAGGAATTAATGTTACCTATCAAGACGAAATATATTCAACCAAAATTGCCAGAGAGAATTTGAAGGAAAAGGGCTTGCGCGACATCAACCGTTTTGATGACGAAGAATCAGCACGAATTATTTTGGACAGTTGGCTGGGGAGGATGAGCCTGTAAAAGATTTGTTTTTTTGTGGTATACTTGAAACATAAATTTTTTATTTAAAAACAAAATGAAACAAAAAATATCAAAAATAAGCCTAGGTGTCCTTCTTTTGATTTTTGGGTTTTTTTTAACAAAAGAGTGTCAGGCAAATGCGATTACCGATAGCTTATGTTGCCCTCTCGGCATCGCGGCTTGTTGCAGCGGAACTCCAACTCCGCCCGAGACTAATCCCAATTCTTGCGAATGCTCCAAGGACACCCCCTTTAGCGGAGGGAGTGCTTGGATGAATTCAAGATATTATTGCACCACTAGCGTCAGTTTTTCAAAAATTTCATTCGGTGTCAAGTAATTGTTTTTCTTTCTCGGGCGATTATTCAATTTGTTTTCTGCTAAGCGCACACTCTCTCTGGTC
>JAYSLY010000015.1:0-28809 GCA_043725085.1 bacterium | reverse complement strand
ACAAGAAATCTAGAGATGTCAGAAATAGCAATAAATTTATTACCACCAATAGATTCCAAGACGCCCCAGCGGGGCGTCTCTACAGGGGGAAAATGCGGGGGATATAATTCAAATTGGAAACCAAATTCTTTAGGTTCTATGATCAATCAGTTTAAATCTGCTTGTACAAAAAGAATTTGGAAATCTGGTCCCATCACCTTCGCCTGGCAACCGCGCTTCTATGATCACATTATACGAAACGATGAATCATTGGAAAAAATTCAGGAATATATAATCAAAAATCCGGAAATGTGGGAGTAGGATCGAAACAATATTGAAAATGTTTATTTATAATCCATGAAAATAATCAGAAATCTGAAAAATACGAGCAGCTATTATTGGACGGAGCACGTGAAATTTAAGATGCGATTTTATGGCCTTAGCGAACAAAAAGTACGCAGTGTGATTGGACGGCCAAAAAGAAAAGAAGAAGGCGTTGTAGAAAATACAATCGCGGTGATGCAGCCGGTGGCGCCGAAAATGGTCAATGGAAAAGAAGTCTGGAAGCAGGAGGTTTGGGTAATGTTTCAGAAAAATAAAAAACAAACCGGCAAAAATAAAAAACTTTCTCTTGATACCAAATGCAAAATAATTAGTGCGTGGCGCTATCCCGGTTTGAGTCCGCAGAAAAATCCGATTCCGGAAGAAATTTTACGAGAATTGCTGGAAGTTTCCTAGGCTTGCGGATATTTGGGGTTATGTTAAAATGGTATAAGTAATTAAATAACCACATGAATCCGCCCGAGGCGGACACGTGGCAAACAATAAAAATATGGACGAACAAAAAAATGAGGCTGGCCCGCAAGCTATTGCTCCGGCAGAGGCGCCAAAGGCAAACAATGCGGACGCGGAAAAAAATAAGGCGATGGCAATCGTCGGCTATATCATTCCAATCTTGTTTTTTATCCCGTTAGTATCAGAAGCAAAAAATAGTCCTTTTGCCAAATTTCACGCTAATCAACAACTAAACCTCCTCCTTGCAGTCATTGCAGTGAACGTTGTGGGAACAATCATCCCAATTCTCGGTTGGTTTATTATATTACCGCTTGGAACAATTTTGATTTTTGTTTTAGCAATCATGGGTATAATTAACGGAGCAAAGGGAGAAATGAAAAAGCTGCCAATCATTGGCGGATTCGAACTGATCAAATAGACTTTTGGACTTGAAAAAAACAGACGAACCTTTCGGGGTTGTCTGTTTTTGTTTGTTGTGCCAATATAGATAGGTAATAATAACAATACTTTTATGAAAAAAACCAAAATAGTAGCTACAATTGGCCCTGCTTCTGATTCGAGAGAAGTTTTGCGCGAGTTGATTCTTGCTGGTCTCAACGTTTGTCGGATTAATTTTTCCCATGGAACATACGAATCAAATGGCAAAGTGATCACGCTAGTGCGCGAGCTTTCCAAAGAGTTGAATGTTCCGGTGGGAATTATGGTGGATTTGCAAGGACCGAGGATCAGGACTGTGGTGGATGAGGATGTGGAAATTAAGAATGGCGAATATATCTGGATTTCTGATGTATCGGTGGGGGATAATTTCAAATTTGAAATTTCCAATTTAAAATCAATATCAAATGACCAAATTTCCAATAAAAAAATACTGCTCGATTGGCCCGAGATTGTTAATGATATAAATATTGGGGAAAGCATACTAATTGAAGATGGTCTGAAACGCTTGGTCGTAGTCGAGAAAGACGAAAAATCATTGGTGGCAGAAGTAATTAATGGTGGCGTGATCAAAAACCATAAAGGCGTGAATGTGCCTGATTCCAAGCTCAAAATTGGCGCGGTGACTAAAAAAGATGAAGAAGATCTGGCCTATGCAATGAGTCGCGAGGTGGATTTTATTGCCCTATCATTCGTTTCCAATGGCAAAGAAATCGAGGAAACACGCGAAAAAATGAGAAAACTTTTGGGACGCGAGGATAACTTGCCGCAAATCGTGGCCAAAATTGAAAGAAAAGAAGCGATTAAAAATATCGATGAAATTATTGCCGCGACAGATGTGATTATGGTGGCGAGAGGCGATCTTGGAATTGAAATGGATGAGACAAAAGTGGTGCTCTATCAAAAAGAAATCATTGCTAAATGCGTGAGAGCCGTGCGTCCGGTCATTGTGGCCACTCAAATGCTCGAATCGATGATTCAAAACCCAATCCCGACTCGCGCCGAAGTTTCTGATGTGTCCAATGCGGTCATCGATCACACTGATGCCGTGATGCTTTCTGGCGAATCGGCTAATGGAAAATTTCCGCAAAAAGCGGTTGCGACAATGAGCCAGATAATTTCTGACACGGAAGAGTCACGCTTTGATGATGATTTTCAATGCGCCACTCCGAGCGATGACAAGGATCAAGACTACGTGGCGATCATAGAAAGCGCCTATAATTTAGCCAAAGGTTCAGGGGCGTTAGCAATTGTGGCGATCACAGTTTCCGGTCTCACAGCGCGCCTCATTGCGCATTTTCGACCAATGCAAAAAAACTTTGTTGCCACAATCAGTGAAAAGGTTTACAATCAACTATCGATGGTCTGGGGAGTGGAGAGCTATCTTTTGGAAAATGTAGACAAGGAAAGCCTGATTGAAAATATGCTTGAGCGGCTGAAAAAGGAGCAAAAAATTGAAGCGGGGGACAAAGTGGTGGTAGTTTTGGGGCGAATTCCCGGAGGAGAAAAAATGCGGTTGGTGGGGATTCGGGAAATAAATTAAAATACAAACCTTGATTTTTAGGATTTCTATGATTAACCTGATGGCTTAATCACGCTAATCTTTTAATCAAATAAATCAGAGTTCAGACATTTTGGAGAGGTCGCATAGTGGTCTAGTGCACCACCTTGGAAAGGTGGCATGCTCGCAAGGGTATCGAGGGTTCGAATCCCTCTCTCTCCGCAAATTTTCGAAAATGGTTTCCGAACCAAAAATATGGAAAACGAACAAAACAAGGAAACACAACTATCAGTTCCAGCAAAAAATAAATGGTTTGCTGGTTATCTTATTGCTGGCTTGATTTGGACATTTGCTCAAAGTTTCAAAAAGAGCACACTAGACGAATTTATCATTTTGGCTATTGCAATATTGGCGGGTGTTTTTTATCACCGACTTAAATCAAAAATAAAAATTAAAAACGAGGCGGGGAAAATTGCTTTAACTTTTTTCATTCTTTATGTTGTCTCGGCGTTGCTAATTGGATTTCTGACTTCTTTGGCTAATAACTGGGAAGCGGTTGCTGTAAGAACACCTCTTGGAACAGAAATTGCGACTAGAGATCGGGACTCGTTGACACAATTAAATCAAAATCAAAAAACATATTTAGCAGATTTTCAAACTCGTTGGGAGACTGCTCAAAACAGTGTCGATGACAAAACTGATTCAAGAGCTGGCTATATGAAAAATATTGCCGCTTATAAAACCCTACAGAAATTAAACGATGAACGACAAGACAATGTCGTTCAGTATTTCAATCAAGCAAGTCCTATTTTAGTTAAATACTCCCAAAGTTTAGTAGGCGCTTTTTCACGGTTAGTAAAATCCGATGAAAAAGCAAAAAATATTTATAACGAAATTTTCACGGCTAAAATAAATTATTATCAAGCCATAATTGATAACCAATCAGAGACGGAAATTTCAGCGAAAGCCTCGATCGTCAATACTACTGTTGATAAAGTTAATGCGGTGGTGCAAGAAGGAGCACAAGATCAGCAAAATTATCAAAAAGTGTACAACGAATTTTTTGGAAGTTAATATGGCAGAGGACGAAAAAAATTTACCAGCAGAAGGAAGCACCCCTAAAATAATCAGGGGTGCTTTGCAAGTTATCGGCGGAGTCGTTCCTTTTGCGGGTGGTTTACTTTCTGCGGCGGCAGGCGCGTGGTCTGAAATGCTTCTAACTTGCCGATCTTCTGTGTCGGTACTTTTGCGAGTATATATAAAAAAATCTTACTCTTTAATCTTACTAGTGTTCTATTTCAAATGCGAATCCGGGTGTCAAAAACATATTCACAAAAAAATAATGAATTACTTAAGAAGCTTCGTTCTGCTCGCCTAGAGGCAAGTTTAACTCAAATAGAGGCAAGTAAAAAGTTAAAGAAACCTCAATCATATCTTTCTAAGATTGAACGAGGCGAGCGAAAGATCGAAGCTATTGAATTAGGAGATTTTGCGAAGATTTATAAAAAGTCGTTAGATTATTTTATTAATTAATTTAGATATAAATATATGGATTTTAAAAAACAATATCAAGATACTGAAACTAAAGATTTATTAAAAATAATCTTAGAAGATAATAGTACTTATACCAGGGAAGCTCTAATTGAGATAATTGAATTAGTAAAGGAAAGGGGTGATATATCAAAATTGATACTGGAAAATTATCCAATAGAAAAATTGATTGAATTAATTTTCACCAAAAAAGATTATATACCCGAAATTAAAAGTATACTTGATGTTCTCGTTGAGAAAAATAAAAATATTTTTGAACAAGCAATAAAAATAGAAAAAGATACCAGCGGAAAAATTAACTTAGTAATAAGTGAAACAAAGGTAACTCAAATGAATCGCGATTTAGTCGGCAATGTTTTTATTACTGATAAATGTGTGTATTTTATTACAACAAAAGTAAAAAATTTACCTAAAAATTTACCGGCTTTTTACGCCACAGGTGGAGTTCTATTTGGTTTAGTAGGTGAGATTATTGATAAATTAACTAATAAACCAAAAACTTTTGAAAAAAATGACGAAATACCACTAAACATACTAGCCAGATACATTGATGGAAGTTTTAAGATTAACTTAGCAGATATTTCATCGGTTTGTATAAATAATAGAAATAATTTTTTTGCCATTGAAACTAAGGATAAAAAACAATCTCAACATTTTTCTGCTAAAAATTCCGAAGATAATGAAAAAGCCAGAGAAGCTTTTGTTGAAAAAAATATACCCACTGAATTTGCAAAAGGATTTTTCAAAAAACTTTTCATGGGTTAATTTATTGGGTAATTATCCGCTTGGTTTTATACAACGCAAAATTGAAGAGTTGATTAAATAATATATTTTATGGATAGTGAAGTGAAAAATGATTACATAGAAAAAGCACTGAATGAGCTTCTTCCAACTTTGGGGACAAAAGAATTTGTAGACCACGAAAAACTAATCACTCTCATCGGTTCTAAAAAAGTTAAAGAAGCTGTTAAGGGAATCGCTCTATATTTAGGATTGCCGATTGAGATAAATATTTCTTATGTTCCAAAAGGATACCGACCAAGTTCCAGCGATGGTTTTTCGAGTACGCATCTTGTAAAAACAGATCAACACAATCGCGGAGTTGGAGGAATTACCGCGCAAGTTTCTATTCCGCCAAATTTACCTTTTTACGGAACACCTAGCATGGTTAATTTTCCTATAAATGTTCGACTTAGTGAAAATTGCGCGGAAAATTCGGCGACGCTAATCAGTATAATGGCACACGAACTTTCCCATATCGTTCTTTATTCAATGTGGCATAAAGAAAAAGAGAACGAATTTTATACCGATCTAACCGCCATGCTTCTTGGCTTCGCCAAGATTATGAAAACTGGTAGGAAAGTTATAAAGACAAGTACTTTTACAGACAGTGGATTTCTTTCTAGCACAACCACCACTCACACCGAAACTACAACATACGGCTATTTATCAGATGATAATTTTAATTTTGCCTTTCATAAAATTGAAAAAGTTTTAGATACGCAAAAATCAGCGAAAAAGAAACTTCTTAAAAAGTTAGAGCAATTTAAGAAACATTTAGGTAAAACTAAAAAATTATCTTTCTATTTTGAAAATTATCTTGAATATTTAGACAAAAATTTACATCAAAAAATTTCTCCAGAAGACGGACAAAAGATTAGTGCTTTTCATCAACCAGGACACACTGACAATTTCCATTCCGTTGTTAGGAAAAATGAAGCAAGTCTGGAAACTTTTTTGAAGTTTGTAGAAAATCTTAAAACTTATACTGCTGGGAATATAGAAACGATGCAGAAATATGAAACGCAATTAAAATCAGCTAATGAGGAATTGGCAAAACAAGATTTTTTACTCAAAAAAGATGTTGATATTTTGAAAAAGTATGTCGGCTTTTTCTACAAACTGAAGTTAAAATTTTCTTGATTATTTACTAATGAAAAAAGTTATTTCCCAATCAGAATATATCCATAAAATTTTTCAGTTAGTTCACTTGGCGGAAATAAATTTTTTGGTATGTCAAAAAATTTATAAAGATTATTTGAATAAAAAAGGCAGACATGAAAACACATTTTTTGTTTTAACAGCAAACAATGCTTTCAATGAATCTTTAAGTGTTTTACAAACCCTGATTTGTTCAACAGAGAAAAACGACTTAAAAATAAAACCAGTTCTAGAAAAAGTTATTGAGAATGATAAAAACTCTCTAGTTCTCGTCGACCAAAAAGTTGAATCTAAATTTATTGAAAGCATAAAAAGAGATTATCCGTATTTAGGCGAACCCACTTTCTACGGTTATAAAACCTTTCTCCTTAAAGCTGATGAACCAGATAATCATTTGGGAACAGTTATGGCGGATATTAGAAGAAAAAAGCGAGTGGAAAGTGGACTCGCCGATTTTCAAGAATTGAAAACTAAATTTGAAAAATTTAGTTTTCACAAAATACGACATCATCAAGTTGGACACAAACATAAAGATTTGAAAGAACCAGCAGGTTCTGCTGACCTTTTATTTCAAGATTCTTATATTGATAATCTCGGAGAGATTATCAAGGATTTGAAAATCAAAACATACTTCTGGTTTGATTTTTCCTTTGGCAACCCAAATTATTCAATGTTAGATTCTTTAGACGAAGTTCTAAAGAAATCTTAGCCCGCCCGAATTTCGCCAAAACAAAAAGAGGAGCAAGCGGAGGATTCCTCCCCAGACCCCTCCTCCTCCGCTTGCGACATCCGAATTCAGAAAAAAGGAATCAGCCGAAGTTTTGCGGAATCCTTTCCCCAGAAAATTGTTTCCGCAAAACTTCGTCCGCATTGTTTCAGATTTCTTCATCGGGATTGCTTTCAAAAAAGGTTCGAATTTTGTACAATGAATACCGCATCTCGTAAAAAATCAGCTTTATCGTCTACTTTTGTTTTTGGTACGCTATATTATGACTATCAAAAATGTTAGTATAAATTAATTTGGTGCATTATAGCTATAGCAAAAACCGGCATTCACGCCGGTTTTTTTGTAAAAAATAGATTCGCTGTACTCTTCATTTTTTCTTCATGCGATAGATTTATTATACATTGGTAAATTTAAAATCAATCTAAATCAAGTAGCAAAATTAAATTATGATAAATAATTCACAAAGAAAAAATATTCCGACTGCCAAGCAAATACTCAGTAAAGTTCCGGAAGTCACCATATTTTTTTGGATCATCAAGGTCTTGGGTACTACGGTTGGAGAGACAGCTTCTGATTTTTTAAATGTCAATTTAAACTTCGGTTTGGTCGGCACTTCTATTGTGACGGGAATACTATTAGCAGTCGTTCTTTTCTTTCAGTTCAGAGCTAAAAAATATATCCCGAGTATTTACTGGACTACCATTGTTTTGATCAGTATCTTCGGGACGCTTGTTACAGACAATCTGACTGATGGTATGGGTGTTCCGCTTGAATTTAGTACCATATTATTCAGCGTTCTTTTGGCAGGCACTTTTATCACTTGGTATACCAAGGAAAAAACACTTTCCATCCATTCAATTTTTACCAAGCAAAGAGAGGTCTTTTATTGGCTGACAATTCTTTTTACTTTTGCATTAGGCACGGCCTCTGGAGATTTGATGGCAGAAAGCCTTGGCTTAGGTTATTCATTAACCGGCATCATAATCTGCATCGTCATTGCCACTGTGGCAGTTTCTTGGAGATTAGGGCTTGATTCTGTGCTGGCATTCTGGCTTATCTATATTATGACACGTCCCTTGGGAGCATCCCTCGGAGACTTTTTGTCGCAACCGCAAAAGTATGGCGGATTGGGGCTAGGTGCGACTGTGACCAGCGTGATATTTATTGCATCAATCATCGGCACGGTCACCTTTCTTTCGATGACCAAAAAAGACACAATCACTAAAGCGGAAATCAGGGAAGAGATTGAAGAGGAAATCGAAGAAAAATCCGGGAGAAAACAACAAGGCGTCCTATGGCAAGTTGCGGTGACTATGGTTATATTTCTATTGTTATCGGGAACGGGTTATTATTGGCGGCATAACGTCCTGCAAGCCCAAGAAAATAGCACGCCGTCCACACAGGCTCTAGCGCAAAATGATTTAGCTAATTCAGATTCAAAAAATGCAGACGTAAATAGTGCAGCTGATCAAGTTTCGAAAAATACTCAAGCTTCGCCGCTGGGGGATGTGTCAAGCTTTCAAAAAATTACTCAAGATATGCTCGACCTTGCAAATGCAGGCAATTTGTCTGGTGCAAAAACACGCGCTGACGACCTAGAATTTGAATGGGATAATTCTCAATCTAAACTAAAGCCAATGAATGGCGCAAAGTGGACTGAAGTTGATAATGCCATAGACAAAGTATTGCGGCAGGTGCGTGCTGTAAATCAGGATGCGGCAGGGTGCAAATCTTCGCTGGAAGCCTTGCTGGCAACATTGAACTAATAGTCTCATTGTTATATTATTAACCAGCCATATGTTTATGAAATCAATGCAAAAAAGACGTGAGTTTAGTATATGATTTTAAAAGAAATAAAAAATACTACTGCATATTCTTGCTCGTTTTGCTGGTTGGAATATTTTTGCGCACCTATAATTTCCATAATTGGCTTAGATTCAGCGGTGATCAAGCCAGAGACGCAGGCATTATAAGCGCAGCTCTGGAACATCGAGCAACTTTGCCCTTATTGGGGCCAAACGCCGGAAACACCCAATTTCTTTTGGGGCCAATGTATTATTATTTATCGTATGTTTCCACCTTGCTTTTTGGAAACCGTCCCGATGCAATGGCGCTGCCAAGTCTCATATCTTCCATTTTGGCAATCCCATTGTCATTTTTGTTTCTTCGAGAGTATTTTGATAAAAAAATATCTCTTATGCTTATGGCAATCATGAGCGTTTCATATTTCATGGTTATCAACTCCAGATTTTCTTCCAACCCGAATCTTATTCCGTTTTTTCTCATGCTGTATCTATATGCATTGCTTAAGTTATTAAATAATAACAAGGTTTTCTCTTACAAGTGGGCTATTGTTGCCGGTATCGGTTTGGGCGTCGGGATTCAATTGCATACAACACTCTTTGTATCTATGCCGATTATGGGATTGTTGGTATTTGCGCAGCTCATAAAAAATAAGGCTGCCGGCACGTGGAAAAGTTTTTTTGTTATTTTGGGATTGGTGCTGGCGCTCAATGTTACGCAAATTATTTCGGAAGTGAACACAAACTGGCAAAATTCTAAGAATTTTATATCAGGACTTCATTCCGATTCAAAAAATAATTTTGGAAAAGATCTCGTTTTGATAACATCATGTCAAATTCAGGCAAATTCTTTCGTCTTAACGTCGTTGCAGGACGATGATCGCTGCCAGCCAATCTACCAATTGCCGCATGGAAATTCGACTAGGGGCTTTATTTATTGTCTAGGCATGGTTTTGAATATTCTTTTTTCTTTTGTCGGCTATTTCTTGCTTTTCCATTTCTACAAGAAAGAAACCGATACAAAGAAGAAAAACTTTCTTCTTCTGGTGGCTGTGGTTAACGTTGTATCTCTGGCAATATTGCTGCCAGTATCCGGAATAATGTATTTGGGGTATTTCTTGTTCCTTTTTTATATCCCGCTTATTTTGCTGGGACTCATGTTTAAATTTTTATTTGAAAAATTTAAACAGTTGGGATATGCAGTCGTGATATTTTCGATGGTTATTCTATTGGCATTATCGCTAAAAAGAGATCACCAAGTAGCAATTAGATATATGGACGGTTCTGAGGATAACTATAAAAACAGCACCCTAGGGGAGGTTGAACGTATGTCATCCTATATGCTATCTTCCGCAAAAAATCATCCAGAAATATATATTGATGGGCAAAAAAATATTACGCGTAGATTTTATGAACCCATTAAGTATTTTTTAAGAGAATCCGGCATTGGTACGACTATGGCGAAACAAGACAAGCCGGTTCCGCCCGGTATGCCCTTATATTACATTGATAAGAAGAATTCAAAGACATTATCTGTTGGAGATGTTCTCAAGGGAAGGCGTGTGATTAGCGGTAAAAATTTTACCAGTCAGACAATTTTAGTATTGGAAAACTAGAGTATGAATAATTTTTTTAAATAACTTAATAGTTTTAAGGAAGAAATATAAAAATGGAAATCTATTCAAAAAAAAGTGGTTTAATCAAGTCGTCTCGTGCGACACATATGGACATGGCTAGAAAACGATCGCATGATTTTGGCAGTCCTGGTCACGGGCATAACAACAGATCTGAAATAAAAAAAGCAAAAAAGAAAAAGCCGTTTTTAAAATGGGTAAGAAGGCTTTTCATTTTTGCCATTTTATTTTTAATTTCAATTGTTCTTTTTTTAAAATTAGATACAAATGCCGCTGCAATTTTAACTGATAATGTTTTGCGTCCGCTTATAGGGGACAGCAGGATCGTATACTTAGAGAAAATTTTCTTTAATGCTTCTGACGAGGTGGAAAAATTAACGGTTAATCAAAATGGCATCTTGGCTCCTCAATTTAAAGATGCAGCTTCCGGGGATAACATCGCTGGAACAAATCTGAATGTTGCTCCATTGGCTCCTAGCACAGCTTTCAAAACCTTGTCCGGCGAGGGCGTGTGGAAAAATTGGTCGCTAGGTGCATTTCCCGGAAAGGAAGTTTTGGCGTATACCTTTGTTCGTTCTGATCCTGCAAGGCCATATTCCATCACCACGCTTGTGCAAGCTGATATGAGCGTACTCAACATGGGAAGTGTGGCTGGCATCAAGCAACCCGGAGGACCAGCGGGAAAAGCAGGACCCGGTAAGGTTCCAATTGATATTGCCAGCAGTGGCAGACTCGTTGCGGCTTTTGATGGAGGATTCCAATACAAAGATGGGCAATTTGGCATGATCGTTGGAAACACCACCTATTTACCGCTCAAAAATGATCTGGGTACTTTGGTGGGTTATGCTAATGGGCCACTGAAAATTGTTGATTACCAGGGTCAATCCTTGGGAAATGATGTTACTTTTGTGCGTCAAAATTGTCCCATGCTGATTCAAGATGGAAATGTTGCTGCTGCTGATCCTCGGAATAAGCAACTCTGGGGGCGTCTTGCGGCCGGAACGGTGGACATTCTCACTTGGAGATCGGGCATAGGCCTCAGCGCCAAGGGAAATCTTATTTTTGCAGTCGGAAATAATCTTACACCAGTCACCTTGGCCAATGCCCTTAAAACTGCCGGTGCAGTAAACGCAATTCAGCTCGACATCAATCCTATTTGGGTGAGATTCAATATATTTGATCAATTTAATCAGGGAAAATATGTTTCTATTCCTCTCACCAAGGACTTGCATGATGGCACAAGTTCCTATTTAAATGGTTATGACAAAGATTTCTTTTATTTGTATAAGAAATAACAATCCAGCCGGTTATAAGGTGGACTACTTGTCAAGACAACATTTTAGCTTTAATTAGATGGATTAGAGATGGATCGTCTGGTTACCATTGAAAACCTGGATAAATACTGGGGGTTAAAAATGAATTAAATTAGGCCCAAGAAAAAGAGCGGAAAAATCAAAAAATGACCACTTCAAAATTACGGGGTGGTTTTTTGAATAAGCAACGGTCAAGGCATAGCATCAATATTCATGCCCACGTCGTATTAGTAGTATCCGTAAGCAGGTACCTAATTTAACAATATGAAAGATAAAAAATTCAATAAACTCACTCCAAAAGAGGAGCGCGTGATTGTGAACAAGGGCACGGAAGCGCCGTTTTCCGGTGAGTATAACCAATTCAAGGCGAAAGGCACTTTTCTTTGCCGCAGGTGCGATGCCCCGCTCTATCTTTCCGATGATAAGTTTGATTCCGGTTGTGGCTGGCCGAGTTTTGATGCGGAGTTGCCAAAGGCTGTGAGAAAAATTCCGGATCGTGATGGGATGCGAACGGAAATTATTTGCGCGAATTGCGGAGCGCATTTGGGGCATGTCTTTTTTGGCGAAAAACTGACAAAGAAGAACACGCGCCATTGCGTCAATTCAATCTCGCTTAAATTCAAATCAAATGAAAAACAATAATAACAAAATTCAAAAAGCCTACTTTGCCGGTGGCTGTTTTTGGGGAGTGGAATACTATTTTCAAAATCTGCCTGGAGTGATTTCGACCAAAGTTGGCTATATGGGCGGGCAAACGGAAGCGCCTACCTACGAGGAGGTGAGTCGCGGCAATAGCGGACACGTTGAAACTTTGGAAGTGACATATAATGAGACAATTTCGAGCTATGAAAAATTAGCCAAACTATTTTTCGAAATTCATGACCCAACGCAACTGAATCGCCAAGGACCGGACATCGGCGCGCAATATAGTTCGGTGGTTTTCTATGTGAATGCTGAGCAAAAAGCAATCGCCGAAAAGCTGATCAAAATTCTCAAAAGTAAGGGTTATGCGATTGTGACAGAAGTTAAAAAAGTAGGCACTTTTTGGGAAGCGGAGGATTATCACCAGAAATATTATGCTAAAAATGGAAATGAGCCATATTGTCATGTTAGACAAAAGCGATTTTAATCCGCAGATATGTTACTACACAAAAATGAGTAGGCGTGTTAGATTGATAATATGAAAAAATCGCTTATTATCATTTTTTGTCTTTGGTTTTTGGCGCTAATGGCAACAGGGATTATCAGTTCCAAGTTTTCAACCTACGATGATGGTGGGAAAGTTTGCGCAGTCAAAAAACAGCTTCCCTTTTATCGTTGGGATTCTTTTTGGTATACTTCTATTTCCCGGCACGGTTATTCGTTTTCTTTGGAGAAAAATTCCAGCATCGCTTTTTTTCCACTCTATCCCGCGACGATAAAGTTTGCGCATGCCGTAAGCACAATTAGAGAAGACAATGCCAGTCTTTTGCTTAATATTCTTTTTTCCGCACTGATCATATTTTTTCTTTATCGCTTAGCGCGCTTGGATTATTCCGAAGATATCAGTCGCAATATTGTTTTGGTCTGGCTGCTTTTTCCTCCTGCCTATTTTCTCCTTTCCGGCTATCCTGAGGCGCTGTTTGTTTTTCTCGCTGTGCTCAGTTTCTATTTCGCACGAAAAAAAGCTTGGTTTTGGGCGGGGGCTACGGCCGGACTTTTGGCTATAACAAAGCCTTATGGCGTTTTTATGCTGCCGGCCATCTTGATTGAATATTTGGAAAGCAATGAGTGGGACTGGCGGATATTCTTTCGCAAATTCACTTGGCTCCCTCTGCTTTTTCCGCTCATAACTTTTGGCGGATTTGTATTGTTTAACTTTCTCAAATTTGGGAACGCCTTGGCTTTTCTTTCGGCGCAACACACTTGGGGTCGAACACTGGGCAGTCCGCTCTCGGCACTTTTTGGGGAGTTTAAATTCTATCTCATTGATAATCCAATCATGACCGGCAGTAATTTTCCCTATCTGATTTATCTTTCCAGTTTTTTGTTTTCTCTTTTCGCTTTTGCACTTTGTTGGAAAAAAATTCGCAGCTCCTATTTGGTTTTTTCAACCATGCTTTTGCTTTCAGCGTTTCTCACCGGGACACTCACCAGTTGGGGGAGGTACATGTTTTTAGCCTTTCCGATTCTCATGGGTCCGGCGATTTATTTTTCCCAAAAAAAGTGGTTGCTTTGGAGCTATCTGATTTTTTCGAGCCTGATTTTGCTTTTCTCCGCCAGTTTTTTTGCACGGTGTTACCCGTTTGAGTAAAAATGCTTAAGCTAGACGCAGCAATGTTATGTCTCTACACAAAACCAGTTAGGCGTGTTAGATTGATAAAGTGCTATTTTGGAGATGTTAGAGAGGTATGCGCCCAAGGCGCACCCGCCTCGGGCGGGGATTGAGATCGTGTCTGTTTTTGGGCTTATCGTACAGTGGCAATACGCCGCATTCGCATTGCGGAAACGTGAGTTCGATTCTCGCTAAGTCCACAGATTATGATTGAGAAAGAAAAAAGGAGAGAAGGGGTCACCCGCCTAGGGCGGGAAATGGAAGGATGGCTGAGTGGTCGAAAGCGTCGCTCTCGAAAAGCGATAGACCTGAAAGGGTCTCGTGGGTTCAAATCCCACTCCTTCCGCAAATTTGAGGTTAGCGTTGATGATTTAATCAAATAATTATGGAAAATTTTTTTAAACAAAATAAAGTAAAGATTATAGCTTTGGCGATTTTGCTTATTGCTGGCGTTTTGATTTACTTCTATTCGTCAAAACAAAACAACATGCCAGTTAAGGGACTGCAATCGTTAGCGATTGAAAAAGTTGGCCTCGCCGAATTCAATGCCGAGAACGACATGATAAATAATTTTTCTGCCGAGGATAAGAAAGTGGCGGAAGAAATGATGCCGATTTTTAAAGAAATGGGCGATGCGAAAGACATGGAGAAAAATAAACAAGCCGCAGTTTCTCTCGGGAAAATTATTTCAAAATATCCAGAATATTCTGACGCATATTTTTTGCACGCAACCGTTCTGATTTTAACTGGCGAGAAAGATTATCAAAAAATCCTTTCTGCTATTGATAATGCAATCAAATATCATGCCTCCGGTAAATATCAAAGCGCATATTCATCAACCGCAGGAATGTATGGCATAAGAGCAAAAGTGGATATGCTCGCAGGCAATTATCAACAAGCAATAAATGATTTAGAAACAGCAGTTAAAATTGATCCAAGCAACACAAACGAAATTTTCAATACGGGCGGCGTAAAGCCAGAGGACGAATCAAATACGACAGCTTTACAAAAAAGCGACATGGATTTGTTGGTTTCTAAATATTCCAACGACTACCACACTTATTTATTCCGAGGAATGTTTTATTACTCATTTACAAATTTTGGCGAACAATATTTTGTCCCAACGCTAGATAATTTGAATCAGGCGATAAAAGTTAACCAAAATTCCGCCCTCGGCAATTACTTAATCGGAGTGGTGTATCAAAAAGAGGCATTTTGGAGTAAAGCCGCCGCTTCCGATATTTCAGATTTAACAGGCGCAGGTGGTGGTTATCGCGAAAGAAATAATGCTGTTGCATTGCAATATTTTGCTCAAGCAGAAAAGATTGACCCAAAGTTTCCTTATACGTACTCACAAATTGCACAACAACTGTATAGTTTGAAAAAATATTCGGAAGCAATTCCTTACTACGACAAAGTTATAGAACTGCAACCGGAAAATGCTGGCACTTACAACGATCGAGCGTTAGCGAAAACCAATACCAATAATTACTACGATGCCATTAGCGATTTTTCTAAAGCCGTTGACTTGAAAAAATCAAATCCAAATATTTCGTTAGGTTTAGATAATACCTATAAAAATCGCGCCGCGGCTTATCTAAAAGTTCAAAATTATGATAACGCAATCCAAGATTACAGCAGAGCAATCGGCTTAAAGTTTGCCTCGCAAGTATTTTTGATGAGCGTTCCACAAATTCGTGCGGTATATCCTGAATTCAAAGATGTATCAGAGCAAGATTTGCTTGAAGGACTCCGCCAAAAATATTTCTCAAATATGACCTCGGCGGATTTTGTTGGAAACTATCAGCACGATACAATAAATAAAACCGAGGACAAGAAACCATTTAAGGATTTTGTTCTTGGCGACTTATACACAAGCCGCGGCGACGTTTATTTAGCGAGCGTGAATTTCAAAGAAGCCGCGAAAGATTACGCCCGTGCAACTTACGAAGGCTCAACATCAATTCTTGATAGGTGGCGTTCTGTTTCTAAAACGCCGGATACGGAATATTTTGTTGACGCACAGACAATGAATTTCGGGGTGGACAATATATCGCTTTGGGTTAAAATTCTAAACACAAATACGCAAGGTTATAGTCAACAAAATTATCAAATTGATTGTGCAGGACGAAAAATAAAATCCGCCTCGGCTACAAATTACAATTCGCTCGGGAATGTCGTGTTTACAACTCCAGCACAAGATTGGCAGAGCATAGTGCCGGATAGTATTGGCGAAATGCTTTATAACGGAATGTGTAAATAATACCGCAAAAACTTTTCGCCGCCGAAGCCTCGGCGCAGGCGGGAAGCACGCAATCATTCGGAGTTTTGCTCAAAAAATGTTCGAACTTCGTCCAAAAAACACCGCTGAGTCGCAAAAATAAATCTAAGTATTAATGCGATGCAAATCTCCAAACAACAATTTGAAAAACTAGTTGCCGAAGCGATCGACAATGTTCCGGAAAAATTCAGAGAGTGGATCAATAACCTGGCTTTTTTTGTTGAGGACTATCCAACCGAAGAGCAGTTGAGAAAGGTGCATTTATCCGGCAGAGGAGATGTGGTATTGCTTGGTCTCTACGAAGGTTATCACCAAGCCAAGCGGCTGAATGTTGGGCCAGTTTTTCCTGACAGAATCACCCTATTTCAAAAGCCGATTGAAAATATTTGCCGAACCGAAGAAGAGCTAAAAAGGCAGATCATAAGCACGGTGAAACACGAAATAGCTCACCATTTTGGCTCGGATGAGGCTGGGGCGCAAAAAGCCGGTCGAAGGTAGGGCGAATTTTGAAAAACCATGAAAAAGTGCTAAAATAGAGACATAATTTTTTTAAAACAAATCAAATGAAAAAACAAATTGTTTGGCTCGGAGCGTTATTGGCGGTTTTGGTGCTTGCGGGTTGTGGTAATAAAGCGCCTCAAGGCGGAAATACGCCAGCAGACGAAACTGGTGCAGCCAATTCAACCGCTTCGAAGGATAATAATAGTGGCGGAATGTTTTCCGGGTCGCTAAAAGATTTAATGACAAGAGGGGGAGATACGCAGTGCACTTGGTCAAATAGCAGCGACACGGCAAAATCTAGCGGTGCGGTCTATGTGAGCGGAGATAAGTTTTATCAAGAATTTTCCTACACAGACACAAAGACTAATAAGGAAATGAAGAGCTATATTTTGAATGACGGGACATGGATCTATCAATGGAGTGCGCTTTCTAATGTGGGCACAAAAATGAAAATGGATGAGGTTAGGAAATTAGCAGAAGATTTTCAAAAAAATAATCCCGGCGGTCCAGCTGGAAATCAGGGAGGTGAAAATAATATAAATCTTGACAATAAGCTTGACTATAATTGCCAAAAATGGAATGCGGATGCTTCCAAATTTGTGCTTCCTGCTGACATTCAATTTAATGATCTTTCGCAAATGATGAATAATTTGCCAAAAGCCGCCGGAGGAAACTCTCCTGTGGATGTTTGTCAGATGTGCGATAGATTGCCAGCTGAAGGAAAGGCGGCTTGTCTTAGTAATTGCAAAAAATAAATACGGGATTTTAAGATAATAATATGAAAGGAATAATTTTAGCCGGCGGGACGGCGACAAGACTTTTCCCGCTGACTGCCACAACTTCAAAGCAACTGCTTCCGGTCTATGACAGACAGATGATTTTTTATCCCCTAAATGTGCTCATTAAAGCCGGGATAAGGGAAATTTTGATTATTGTCGCGCCGGAACATTCGGGGCAGTTTATTAATCTTTTGGGGTCAATTTTTGAGGGAGCGGGAATCCATTTGGAATTTCGTGTGCAAAAAATTCCTCGCGGTCTTGCAGACGCTTTCATTTTGGGAGAAACGTTTATTGGTAGCGATAGTGTGGCGATGGCACTGGGGGATAATATCTTCGAAGACGATTTGAGCGCGAAAATCAAAAAGTTTGAAAAAGGCGGACTTGTTTTCGCCAAAAAAGTCAGCGACCCGGAACGTTTTGGGGTGGTGGAATTTGATGAGCAGGACAAGGCAATTTCAATTGAAGAGAAACCCAAAAAACCAAAGAGCGATTTTGCGGTGACGGGATTTTATGTCTATGATAATCAAGTGGTGAAAATTGCCAAAAGCCTAAAACCATCCGTACGCGGAGAGATTGAAATTACGGATATTAATCGAAAGTACATGAAAATGGGAGAGCTCAAAGTGGAAAAAATCCGGGGCGCATGGCTGGATGCCGGAACATATGATTCGCTTTTGGAAGCCAGTTTGGTTGTGAAGAAAAAAGAAATTTATAGAAACTTTGATCCGGCGATTGATGAAGCGATTAGCGAGTTTAATCTTGAACTAAAAACAATCGCCAAAAAACGCTTAAGCTAGGCTTTTTCCTAAAATAAGACCTTTTTTGCATCTTTTCTCGTATTATAGTAAGCTAAGCGCATGGGAACAGATCTTGAAGAAATCAAAAGCCGCCTGAACATCGTGGATGTTTTGGGTGAATATCTGCGACTGACTAAGGCAGGGACCAATTATCGGGCGCTCTGTCCTTTTCATAATGAGAAAAGCCCGTCTTTTATGGTCAGCGAAGAAAAACAAATCTGGCACTGTTTTGGTTGTCAAAAGGGTGGGGATATTTTTTCCTTTGTGATGGAAATTGAAGGTTTGGAATTTCGCGACGCCTTGAAGCAATTGGCTGAAAAAGCCGGAGTGGAATTGAAAAAAACCGCGCCGGGAACGGTCGAGAAAAAAAATCGCACACTGGAAATTTTGGAACTGGCGACCAAATTCTATGAAGTCCAACTTTGGAAAGGCGCAGGAAAAGAAAGGATTGTGAATTACCTAAAAGAGCGCGGACTAACCGAAGAGACAATTAAGCTTTTTCGTCTGGGCTATGCACCAAAAGGCTGGCGCAATGTGTTGGAATTTCTGACCAAGCGGGGCTATGGTCTGGATGAAATTTTGCGGACGGGACTGCTGGTTCAAAAAACAAGAAACAGTGAACAGGGAACGGTAAATAATGCGAGTACTGATCACCGGTCACTGACTCCCGATTCCTGTTATGATCGTTTTCGTGACCGAATTATCTATCCAATCTGTGATTATTCGGGGCGTGTCTTGGGCTATAGCGCCCGCGTGGCACCCGGCGGGGATGAATCGCAAGCGAAATATGTGAACTCTCCGGAGACGGAAGTGTATCATAAAAGCAAGGCGCTTTATGGCATTGATAAGGCCAAAAGCGAGATAAAGCTCAAAGATTTTGTGCTCTTGGTTGAGGGGAATATGGATGTGATTGCAGCTAGCCAAGCGGGGATCAAAAATGTGGTGGCGGTTTCCGGCACAGCGCTCGCACCAACGCAACTGGACACTTTGAAGCGTTATACGAAAAATATCAAAATGCTTTTTGATATGGATGCAGCGGGAGTTGCAGCAACAAAAAAAAGCATCAAGTTATGCTTAGAGAAAAACATTTCTGTGCAAATTGTTGAATTGCCTTTTGGCAAAGACGCGGCTGATGTGGCGGGGCGGAATCCGGAAAAATTGCACGAAGCTATTTCGAAATCGAAAAGTGCCATGCAATATCTCTGCGATAAGGCTTTTGGAACTTTCGATGGGAATACGGCCGAAGGCAAAAAAAAGATTAGCGAGGCGCTTTTGGAAATGATTGCCAGTCTTTCGAGCGAGGTGGAAAAAAGTCATTGGATCAAAAAAATAGCCCAAGGTTTAGACATAGCCGAAGCGGCATTGACGGCGGAGCTAAAAAAAGCTAAGCTAGTAGACAGAATATCGGTAAGTAAAAAAAATCAAGAGGGCGAATCCGCCAAAACTGAGGATCGTCAAAAAATTGATATATTACTTGAAGAGCTTGCCGGCCTTATGTTGATCTTGCCAGCCACTTGGCGGGAGTTAGCGCTAAAAAAAGAGTACTACGAATATTTTTTTCGTAACAAACTTCTCAAATTGATGCTCGAACAGGGAGCGACTTTTGATTTTGATTTTACAAAATTTTCCGACGCGATTGATCGTGAAAATGGTCTTTTGGCCACAGATTTATACATGCGTAAGCGCTTTCGCTTGGACCTAAACGGCAATTCCGAAGAAGTGCTGCAGGAAGAATTGCAAAAAGAAGCCTTGAAAATGCTCAAAGCTTTTCGGGAAGAAATCAAAAAAAATAGGCGTGAAAAAATTGAAAAAGACTTGAAGCTGGCAAAAGAAACCGGTGACAAAGTAGCCGAGAAGTTGCTTTTGGAAGAGTTTAATAAGATTTTATCCTTATAATTTTTTTAATCCGCCTTTTATTAAATCCTATGGCCAAGAAAAAAATGGTAAAAAAATTAGTCGGCAAAAAATCCAAACAAAAATCTAAAAAGAATATTGCTAAAAAAATTATGCCCAAAAAGAAAAAGTTGAAAGTGGTTCAAGAAAAGACCAAAAAGAAAGTGCTAAAGAAAGTACTCAAGAAACTGCCCCCAAAAAAGAAAACTGCGCCGAAGCGCAAAGATGAAAAAAAACCGATTTCCAAAAAAACTGCCGGGCGTTTTACGATTAAAATGAAACCAAAGAATAAGCCAAAAGTAGCTGAAAAAGCGGGCAAGGGAGGCAAAAAAGACGCTAAACCTAAGACTACACAAAGCGAAAAAAAAGCGGAAAATGAAGTGAAGAAAAAAAATCAGATTGAAGATCTGGTTTATCGCGCCAAGCAACGCGGATTCATTACGGAGGATGAAATTTTGCATGCCTTTCCGGATGCGGAAAGGGACATTGAAAAATTGGAAGAGCTTTATGAAAACTTGGAAAAAAGTTCTATTAAAGTGATCAGTTCGGATGAAATGATTAAATTTGAA
Source organism: bacterium (assembly GCA_043725085.1). Taxonomy (GTDB): domain Bacteria; phylum Patescibacteriota; class Minisyncoccia; order Moranbacterales; family UBA2206; genus UBA9630. The sequence continues at coordinate 7,997 of JAYSLY010000015.1, read as the reverse complement.
ACGGATAAGATTTCTGAAGATTTCGAAAGTGAAAAACCGACCAAGAAAAATAAAGCTCAGCGTAAGGATACTCTGACCGCAGGAATTTCGGATGATATTTCGTCGGATCTTGTGCAAATGTATCTGCGAGAAATCGGGCGCGTTGACTTGCTTTCCACAGAAGAAGAGGTGGCGCTCGCCAAAAGAATTGAAAAAGATGATTTAGCCGCCAAGCAAAGAATGACCGAAGCTAATCTTCGTCTTGTGGTTAGTATTGCCAAAAAATATGTGGGACGTTCACACAACTTGTCTCTTTTGGATCTCATTCAAGAAGGCAATATCGGTCTTTTTCGCGCGGTGGAAAAATTCGATTATCGCAAAGGCTACAAGTTTTCGACCTATGCCACTTGGTGGATTCGCCAAGCAGTAACGCGCGCCTTGGCTGATCAATCCAGAACAATCAGAATCCCGGTGCATATGGTGGAGACAATCAATAAATATACACAAATCACACGTCGTCTCGTGCAAGATCTTGGACGCGAACCATTGCCGGAAGAAATTGCGGTGGAAATGGGCGTGGAGGTGGAAAAAATTCGTCACATCCAAAAAATTTCCCAAGAAACGGTTTCTTTGGAAACTACCGTGGGGGACAGCGATGATGACAGCGTGCTTGGAGACTTTGTGGAAGACACAGAAACGGTGATGCCAAATCAATTGGCGTCGCGAAAAATGCTCAAAGAACATGTGGAAGAAATATTGAGAGATCTCACGCCGCGCGAACAAAAAATCCTAAAAATCCGCTTTGGTTTGGAAGATGGAGTAACTCACACGCTTGAAGAAGTGGGTCAAGAGTTTGGCGTCACTCGCGAACGCATCCGCCAAATTGAAGCCAAAGCTTTGGAAAAAATCCGCGATCATAAGACGGTGAAGAAACTCAGGGATTATTAAAATGAAGCAAGAAACACCTAGGAGTAGGTGTTTTTGCTTTACGAAAGCGGAAATTTAGAGTAGGATTGAAAGGTAATGAATAATTTATATATTATGCAAAATATCCAATTAGCAAAACTTGTAAAATCAGATGGGAAATATGATCTTACGATTTTTTCGCCTGAAAGCATAGATCGAATTGAAAATAGTATTTACGAAAAAGGCGATAAACTTTTCCTAAAATGCCTTAAGAGAAATAAGGATATTCAAGTAAAACCTGAGGAAATCGTCAGACAACTCATGCTTGATAAACTTATTAATGAATATGGCTATTCTGTTGATTTGCTTGATGTTGAATACATTGTAAATTTTGGCAGAGAGAAAAAATTTGCTGATATAGTAATTTATAATAAAACCGACAAAACCAGTATTTATTGTGTTCTTGAAATCAAAAAACATAGTGCCAAGGATGGAAAGGATCAGTTGAAAAGTTATACTAATGCAACGGGTGCACCTCTCGCTGTTTGGACAAATGGTGTTGAGATAAATTATTACGAAAGACTTGACCCAAATTACTTTGAGCCGCTTTCTGATATTCCAAAAGCAAGTGAAACAATTGATGATGTAAAAAATGAAAGATTTACATATCTGGAATTAATGGAAAAAGACAGGCTTACAGAAGAGAGGAAGTCACTCAAGGACTTGATTCAGGAAATGGAAGACGAGGTTCTTGCTAATGCGGGAGTAGATGTTTTTGAAGAAGTCTTCAAGCTTATTTTCACCAAACTTTATGATGAAATGGAAAGTTCTGATGATCGGGTGGAAATTGAATCTCAGTTTAAAGTTATTAAAAAACAAAATCCAGATTTTACCGATAAACAAATTCTTGAACAAATTGATAATGAAGATTACAGAAAGCTAGAATTTCGAAGTCGTGGCGATGCCCATCATACCAAGGAAGTCATCAATGAGCTCTATGAAAAAGCTAAATCAAAATGGCAAGGAATTTTTGAGCAAGGCGAACCGCTCAGAATTACCGATGAAAACCATCTGCAGATTTGTGTTGGATTTTTGCAAAATGTAAAACTTTTCAATTCAAATCTCCAAGTCATAGACGAGGCTTTTGAATATCTGGTCAACAAATCAGCTAAGGGAGAAAAGGGGCAATATTTCACGCCAAGAAATGTGATCGACATGTGCGTGTATATGATGAATCCCAAACAAAATGAATACATGATTGATACCGCTTGTGGTAGTTGTGGTTTTACGGTACACACTCTTTTTAATGTGTGGCAAAAACTGGTCAACCAAGGCAAAGCCCAATTTGCAAATTTCTCAAATCAAAAACTTACCAGCGAACAAAAAGATTATGTAAATAAAGTATTTGGAATTGATTTTGATGAAAAGTCTGTGCGTGTGGCGAGAACTCTCAATATGATTGCGGGAGACGGGAAAACAAATGTTTTACACTTGAATACTTTAGATTACACGAGATGGGAAGAAAAACAAAAAGACAGAGAGTGGACAAAAACATATAATGACGGTTTTCAAAGGCTCCTTGATTTAGCCAAAGATCCGAAAAACCCAAAAGAATTTAATTTTGACATTGTTATGGCAAATCCTCCTTTTGCAGGAGATATAAAAGATTCAAGGCTTATTTCCAATTACGAAGTGGCTTTTGATGGAAAAGGCAAAAAAGCCAACAAAGTTTCTCGCGATGTTCTTTTTATTGAAAGAAATTTGGATTTCCTAAAACCGGGCGGAAGAATGGCAATAGTCTTGCCACAAGGAAGATTCAATAATACCAGCGATGAAAAAATCAGAGATTTTGTTATGGAAAGAGCGAGACTTGTGGCAGTTGTTGGGCTTGATAGCAATACTTTCAAACCACACACAGGAACAAAAACTTCTGTTTTGTTTATCCAAAAATGGGATGAAAAAATCAATCCGAAAAAAGAGGATTATGAAATTTTTATGGCAGTAAGTGAAAATAGCGGAAAAGATAATTCGGGGCTGGAAATGTATGAAACGAATGAAAAAGGCGAAAGAAAACTAGATGAACATAATCACTTGATCCAAAAGCACGATCTCAAAGAAATTGCGGAGGCTTTTGAAAAATGGGCAAAAGAGCAAAAATTAAGTTTTTGGAGATAAAATTATATGAAATTATCTAAAATCACAGTTAAAAATTACAAAAGTATCGAAGAAATAGCTTTTTTGCTTGATTCTAAATTAAATGATCAAACGTATACCTTAATTGGCGTTAATGAGGCTGGCAAAAGTAGTTTTTTGGAAGCAGTAAGCTTTTATAAACAAGATAATAAAATAATTGAAGATAAATTTTTTAATTTTACTAATAAGAATAATACAATAGAAATTATTTTTGAATATAATTTATCGCCACAAGATAAAAAAGATTTTGATATTGCACTGAAAGAAAAAGGTGTAGATAATGATGTTCTAAAAAAGTTTAACTTTAGTAGTGTTTCAATAACAAGAGTATTTAACAAAGGAACCGCTGGTGCCATTGTTGAAAAAATAGCTTTAGAAAATGAAATCGTTGTTTTTAATAAAAGCTCTAAAACCGAAGAAGGCATTGAGACAAAAGAAGAGCAAGAAGTTAATTTAACAGAAATTTACGATAGTAATTTAAAAAACTTTTTTTATGAAAAATCTCATAATGTTTTATTTTGGAAAAGTACCAAGGAGTATTTATTGAATGAACCCGTTGATCTTAGCGTTTTTTCAAATAATTTTTTATCATCAATTCCTTTGAAAAATTGTTTTAATATTATTGGAATTAGGGACGAGGAAATAAAACAGACTATTAATTCAATAATAGTTACAGCAAACAGTAGAGAAAGAAAGGATATCGTCGATAAGCTAGATAAAAAAATCACCGAACACATTAATAATGTTTGGAGAGAGCATAAAATAAAAATAAAATTCGATATACATAATAATATTTTGAATTTTCTTGTAGAAGATGATGGTGTGGAATTTGAAAACAAAGAAACGAGTCAAAGAAGTGATGGTTTTCGCCAATTTATATCCTTTTTATTAACAACATCAGCTCAGAATTCAACTGGGGATCTTTCGAATTCCCTGCTATTGATTGATGAGCCAGAACAACATCTACACCCCAAAGCAACCGAATCATTAAGGGATGAATTAATAAAAATCACTTCTGAGTCTTTAAAAAATAATATAATATTCTTTGCTACCCATTCTATTTTTATGATAGATGAAATTAATTTAAAGAGGTGTTATAGAGTTGAAAAAGAAAATAATAAAAAAACTATTATTGGAAATATGGGAGATGACGCATCTTACTCCTCTTTGATTTACAATGTTTTTGAAATTTACACAAATGACCTACATAATGAGCTTTACGGATGGATTCAGGATGAAAAACAAATATGGAAACCGGCAGATTTTGATATTTATTTAAGTAAGAATGGATTTACTCAAAATAAAAAATATACCGAAGTAAAAAATGGTAATTCTGGTGAAACATATGATTGCACTCTTGCAACATACATAAGACACCAAATACATCATCCAGAGAATGATGAAAATGTAAGATTTGGAAGAAAAAATTTAGAAGAATCAATAAAAAAATTAATTGATTTAAAAGAAAAAATCAAAAAAGGTAAAGATAATAAAAATTAGTTTATGTCCCAAATAAGCTACATAAAATATGCAGATGTCCTTGAAGCTCGCAGATACGACGCGGAGTGTTTTGTTGTTTTAAATTTTTTAAAGAATAGATATAGTTTAAAAAGTTCAACTGATTTTTCAGATAAGAATTATATTGAGATAATTGATGGAGATAGAGGTAAAAATTATCCTAACGGTGATGATTTTTCTTCAACTGGATACTGCTTCTTTTTAAATACATCAAATGTTTTAAGCGGTGGTTTTAATTTAGAAAATGGTCAATTTATAAGTAAACAAAAAGATGAGATCCTGGGAGGTGGAAAACTAAAAAGAAATGACATAGTTTTTACCACAAGAGGAACAATAGGCAACGTTGGTATTTATAATGAGTTTATTGAGTATCAAAATATAAGAATAAATTCAGGGATGGTGATTTTTAGGCTAAAAAATATCAATCCAAGTTTATTTTTCACTTTTTTATTATCTACTTATTTTAAGAGTCAGATAAAAGCATATTCGTCAGGATCTGTTCAAAGTCAAATACCAATTCAAACGATTAAAAAACTTAAATTTCCAATCCTTCCTCAATCTTTTCAACTCCAAATCGAAGAAATTGTTCGATCTGCTAATCAAAAACAAACCCAATCAAAACAACTTTACCGTAAAGCTGAAAAATTGCTCTTGGCAGAACTTGGACTTTTGGATTATCAAGTCAAACACTCGCTTTGGTTTACTGCTACCAAAAATGAAGTAAGCGAAGCTCATAGATACGACAGCGAATATTTTCAGCCGAAGTACGCGGAGATTATTGAGAAGATTGAGAAGTATGAATGCGGATGGGATTTTGTGAAAAATGCAATAAATTTCAAAGACAAGAATTACACTCCAAAAGACGACCAAAAATATAAATATTTGGCACTTTCTAACATTTCAAGTCAGGGCTATGTTCAAGATTATCAAGAAGAATTTGGAAAGAATTTACCAAGTAGAGCAAGAAGAAAAATAAATACTAACGATTTGATTATTTCATCTATTGAAGGTTCTTTGTCGTCTTGTGCATTAGTAGAAAAAGAATTTGATAATTCAATTTGTTCAACTGGATTTTTTGTTTTGAATTCTGAAAAAATAAATTCTGAAACTTTGCTTATCTTATTTAAATCTCTTGTCATTCAAGAACTTTTACAAAGAGGATCAAAGGGAACAATTTTGACAGCTATTTCAAAAACAGAATTAGAATCAATTAAAATTCCCCTCATTAAACCACAAATCCAAAAACAAATTGCGGAAAAAATCCAAGAAAGCCACAAGCTGAGAAAAGAAAGTGAGGAACTTTTGGAAGAAGCAAAAAGAAAAGTGGAAGAAGAGATTGAAAAATAATTTTTATCTGGCTCGGCGGGTTGTTTGTCATTTTGAGTATTGGGAAAATTACTTGGGATGTGGTGAGAGAGAAAAGAGTGAAGTGATCTTTTTCCACTTTTTATCCTATGACACAACTCTCCGAGATGGCACACAAGGCGAAAAAATAAAAACTTGACAAGATTTTGTCTATTTGCTAGATTACTCTTATGAATAAGTTTATAACCAAAACAACCCAGAAGAACTATGCATTGTTTGTCATTAGCGTCTTGATTATTATCAAGGCCGGTTTTGGTTTAAGGAAAATGTGCAGGGGGTAAGAAAAAACATTTTTACTAAACCAAGACCGGTCTCGCAAGAGCCGGTTTTTTAGTTCTTTGAAAAATCAATTCCTATCATTCTAGTTTTTCTATTTTTAGGATGATTGAAATGATAGGAATTGATAAAGTTTGAAAAACATTGAAAGGAGGAAGAGAAGATGACTTATCCAAATTTTACGGCCAGTGTTAAGGCCAACGGTCACAGCGAAATCCGTTTTATCAATCGGAAGGGAAATGTGGGGATGATTGCCCAAAACAATCTTACGGGGGAGAAAATGGTGATGCCCCTTGGTCCGATTGAAAAGTTGGATGCAACATTTTTTCACGCACTTTTTTCAATGGCGCGAAGGAGCGACCATTCGCTCAAAGAAGCAATGAAATTTGAGTGTGAAGAAATGGAGGCACAAAAGCGTGCATAAAGTAAAAATTCGGCAAAAACCAAAGGCTGATCGGGCTAATGGTTGGAAGGTTCTCACCGGACTGATGCCGAAAAAACGGAAGGGAAAAGCAAAAACCATTGCTTTCCCCTTTCCGTTCTCTAAAAATCATCAAACAGAAGGAGGTGATACTAGTGGAGGAAAATAGCTCAAAAACGAAGGAGTTGGTGGTGGAAAATCGGGCGCCCTCTGCAGCTCTCAGCTGCCAAGAAAGAGGGGATGCTGGGCAATGGGTGTATGATCCGGAAGATGTCGGGATGAATTTTATCGGAAGTCGTGGCTAAATAGCTTTGGGTTTTCGCGGGAGAGTAGATAAATATTATCTACTCTCCCAAACCAAAAAATCAAGTGAAATTTTTGCATATTGACAGAATTTTAAAAGATGCTAATATGATTTAGTAGTAAAGTTATGAATAATCAAACCAACCAAAATTTGTATAGTTTCTATTTTTTTAGCTTCTGGTTTAGCCAGATCGGTTTTGGTTTGCTTAAAATGAATAACGCATAAGCCTAGTTACTCATTATAGTCAAGTCAAAGCCGATCTCACGCGAGACCGGTTTTTTTGTTCTTTAAAACTGTTTTTTGAGAATTTTGATGGTTAGAATAGGAGTTTTTATAGCATCTTTTTAGCTAGAACTTTTATTCAATTATTAAAACAAATAAAACAAAAATATTAAAGGGAGGAAAGTTTATGTTCAGAGAATCACAAGCCGGGACGGTTGGAAAAGAAATCGGGGCAAAAAAAATCGGCAAAAAAATCCGTGGCAAGAAGCAGTTCGCACTGTATATTCGTTACGGGTTTTATCTGCATCTTGTCGGAGAAACCAATCCAGTTTTTCTTGGCAAGGAGCAAAAAAACTGTGTCATTGTCTCGACGCGATTGAGTTCAATGTTTTTCCCTCAGCTTTTGAGTCTTGATGCAGGAGATATCGAAGGTGAGGAAATGGAGATTGTGGTGAATATGGTCGAAAAAAGATTTTGGCTGACAAGCTAACTTTCTGCGGCAACGCGAGTAATCTCACTCGCGTTGCTAAATCTATAAAATTATAAATTTAAAGAGTATAAAAAAAATAAGGATGGGTTTGGTTTTTAAACGGCTGGTTATATAAAAATATGGAAGAAAAGTTAATAATTTTTGATTTTTTGCGAACGATTTACGATCCGGATAAGAAAGATTTTATCGGTAGCATATTGGAAGTTTAAAAAAACTTCCCTTGATTGATCTGTACCCCAAAAAGTAGACACGAAAGTGTCTGCTTTTTTTGTGTCTAAGTTTTAGGTATAATTAACAAAAAACATATGAGTAAAAGAATTTTT